>NZ_JAKJSI010000013.1:0-236104 GCF_050336695.1 Photobacterium minamisatsumaniensis
GTGGACGAACCTCTGGTGTTCGGGTTGTCACGCCAGTGGCATTGCCCGGTAGCTAAGTTCGGAATCGATAAGCGCTGAAAGCATCTAAGCGCGAAGCGAGCCCTGAGATGAGTCATCCCTGATACTTTAAGTATCCTAAAGGGTTGTTGGAGACTACGACGTAGATAGGTCAGGTGTGTAAGTGCTGCGAGGCATTGAGCTAACTGATACTAATTGCCCGTGAGGCTTAACCATACAACACCCAAGGGGTTTTTACGGACTCCACAAACGCTTGAATGTGAAGCGAGAACTAGTCAGATTTTCCCAGATTGCTTATTGACTGCCAGATGGCGGTGGATAAAAACAGAATTTGCTTGGCGGCCATAGCATTATGGACCCACCTGATCCCATGCCGAACTCAGTAGTGAAACGTAATAGCGCCGATGGTAGTGTGGGGTTTCCCCATGTGAGAGTAGGACATCGCCAGGCTTTAATTTAAGTTTTCATCTTTTTAAGATGAAAATAAGCAAATAAAGCGTAATAAGTAAGACTTTGTTTGTTATAAAGTTATTTGCTGGTATGGCTCAGTTGGTAGAGCGCACCCTTGGTAAGGGTGAGGTCCCCAGTTCGAATCTGGGTACTAGCACCATTAATTTTTTCAGCGACAATAGCACAATGGTACCACCTGATCCCATGCCGAACTCAGAAGTGAAACGTTGTTGCGCCGATGGTAGTGTGGGGTTTCCCCATGTGAGAGTAGGTCATTGCTGAATACCCTTTTAAAACCCAGCCTTCGGCTGGGTTTTTTCATTTCTGATGCATAAAATATTATGAATTATTTTCATGCTCTTGCCGTAAACCCCAATTCTTTTTATGTTCTTTTTCTTGCGTCATCCGACAAATTTCTATAATTTTATTTAGAAATCTGGACGTCTAAACATCTTGTTGTGTAAATAAGAATGGATCGTTCGGTGTAATGTTTAAGGAGTAAACTAAGATGCCGATTAAAATTCCTGACCAACTTCCAGCTACGGATATTCTGCGAAGTGAAAATATCTTTGTGATGTCAGAAGCTCGTGCTGCAAGTCAGGAAATTCGTCCATTGAAGGTTCTATTATTGAATTTAATGCCGAAGAAAATTGAGACAGAAACTCAGTTTCTACGTTTATTATCTAATAGCCCCTTACAGGTAGATGTTGAGCTATTGCGCATTGATAATCGGCCAACAAAAAATACACCAACAGAGCATCTAGATACTTTTTATCGACAGTTTGAGATGGTCAAAGACCGAAACTTCGATGGTCTTATTGTGACTGGAGCCCCACTAGGGCTTGTTCAATTTGAAGATGTACTGTATTGGGACGAAATCCAAACTATCATGAACTGGGCCAAACAGCATGTTACCTCAACCCTATTTGTTTGTTGGGCTGCCCAAGCTGGATTAAAGCTTCTTTACGACTTGCCCAAACGCACACGAAAGGAAAAGCTTTCTGGTGTGTATGGCCATCGTACTCATGATTGCCACCACCCTATTCTTAGGGGATTTGATGATACTTTCTTAGCTCCCCACTCGCGTTATGCAGACTTTTCTTCGGAGTTCTTAGCGGAGCATACAGATTTAGATATATTGGCGACGTCAGAACAAGCTGGGGTGTACCTAGCTGCAACCAAAGATAAGCGTAATGTGTTTGTGACTGGCCACCCTGAGTATGACGTTGAGACGTTACATAATGAATTTATAAGAGATCGTGCTGAAGGGATGGAGCCAACGGTTCCTGTTAATTATTATCCTGATGATAATCCAGATAAGCCACCGATGGCGAGCTGGCGCAGTCATGGACACCTGTTATTCTCAAACTGGCTAAATTATTGTGTGTACCAGCAGACACCGTATGATTTGAATCTGTTCTCTGAAGCGAATTTTACAAAAGAAGAATAGTGTTGATACTTTAATTGGTGTGATTAAATATAAAAAAGACCTGCACTGCAGGTCTTTTTTTAGGTATAGATAGTCATCAGATTGATAGACGTTGGTCGTCTCTAGATGGTTCGTCTTTAATTGTTATTTTGTGCTTCCCAGACTTTCGCTTTATGAATAAGTGACGTGATCGTTGAGCCTTGAATCAGAATAGAGAAGACAACGACAGAGTAGGTCATCACAAGGATAACTTCGCGAACATCAATATTCTTCTCAGGTATCACCATAACCCCAGCAGGTATTGCCATCGCCATTGCTAATGCAAGGCCACCACGTAAGCCTCCCCAAGTAAGAATCTTGACTGAAAGTGGGTTGTAGTCACGGTAGCGTTGGAAGCCTAAGTAAGACAGTTGGACACTTAAGAAGCGGCTGAATAGCACCAGCGGTATCGCAATGACCATTAATACCCAATCTTCTTGATGAAAACTGAATTGCAGCATACTCATACCGATCAGCAGGAACAATACGCCGTTTAGGAACTCATCGACTAGTTCCCAAAAGTGATCGAGATGGTCTTCACTTTCTTTCGAAAAGCCAATGTAGCGCGTCCAATTACCAATCATAATACCTGACACAACCATGGCTAATGGACCTGATACATGGATGACATCTGCGAACACGTAACCAGCAGTTGGGATTCCTAGAGTCAGAAGTAGCTCCATTGAGTGGTCATTGGTTGAACTGATTAAGTAGTGGAAAATAAGTCCAAGTGCGAAACCATAGGCGATACCTCCAATTGCTTCTTGCAAAAACAACTGAGTAACCCCTAAAACGGTTGGGGCTTCAGCACCAAAAGCAATGGTAAATAAGGTGACAAAGATGACTAAGCCAAAGCCATCATTAAATAACGACTCTCCCTCAATTTGCGTTGATATGCGTTTTGGTGCATCAAGGTTCTTAACGATTGCGAGCACTGCTATTGGATCGGTTGGGGAAATCAGGGAGCCAAAGAGTAAACAGTAAATTAAATCCAACTGGATACCAATGACCTGACAGATGCCCCATAGTGCGAACCCAATAAAGAACGTTGAAAATAATGTCGCTGCAAGCGCTAATGTAGTGATCTCCCATTTTTGATCTTCAAGGTGAGGCAATTTAATGCCTAACCCGCCAGCAAACAGTAAGAAACCAAGAATGCCTTTAAGCAGAAAGCTTTCAAAGTTGATCTCTCCGAGCTGTTCGGCAGCGATGTCTTCTAAGTGGAACCAACCATTTTGACCCGCAACGATAATGCCTAGGGAAAGAATCAACGCCCCAGCTGTAATTGCAATTGTGGTCTGCATTTTTCCTATCTTGCTGTTAATAAATGCAATAAACATTGCAGCAGCAGCTAGAAAGCATAGGGTGCTATAGACGGACATCCAAACCTCACAGGGTAATAAAAATAAAGCATGAAATTGTGTCAAAATATAAATGTATCGTGGTGTGATAGCTATAACTATTTTTACTCTCTTCCGTCATTATTTAATCAATGAAAAGAGCTTTAGACGTCTAGATTTCCATTTTTGCTATGGTAGGATGTGAATAAGCTGTAAAATTGAAAAGGAAGTAATGCGGTGTTGACGAACAAGGACTTATTACATAAGCGTATCGAAGAGCAAATCCTGATCATTGATGGTGGCATGGGCACCATGATCCAGGGTTATAAACTCGAAGAAGAAGATTATCGCGGCGATCGTTTTGCTAACTGGCATAGCGATTTAAAAGGCAACAATGATTTGTTGGTGCTGACGCAGCCTCAGTTGATTAAAGATATCCACTCTTCTTACTTAGAAGCTGGTGCTGACATCCTTGAAACGAATACTTTCAATGCCACGACCATCGCAATGGCCGATTATGACATGGAGAGTTTGAGTGCTGAAATCAACATTGAAGCTGCCCGTATAGCACGTGCTGTTGCTGATGAATGGACGGCAAAAACGCCGGATAAACCACGATTTGTTGCTGGCGTACTTGGACCAACGAACCGTACTTGTTCTATTTCGCCTGATGTGAATGATCCTGGTTTTCGTAATGTCAGTTTTGATGAACTGGTAGAAGCTTATTCGGAGTCAACACATGCCTTAATTAAAGGTGGCTCTGATATCATTCTGATTGAAACTATTTTCGATACCTTGAATGCAAAAGCCTGTGCGTTTGCCGTTGATACAGTGTTTGAAGAATTAGGTTACGCTTTACCAGTTATGATCTCTGGTACGATCACGGATGCTTCTGGGCGAACGTTATCAGGGCAAACAACGGAAGCCTTTTATAACTCTTTACGTCATGTAAATCCGATTTCATTTGGTTTGAACTGTGCACTTGGGCCTGATGAGCTACGCCAGTATGTTGAAGAGCTTTCACAGATTTCAGAATGTGCGGTATCGGCTCACCCTAATGCTGGTTTACCTAATGCATTTGGTGAATATGATCTTTCGCCTGAAGACATGGCAGAGCATATTCAAGAGTGGGCTGAAAGTGGCTTCTTGAATTTAGTCGGTGGCTGTTGTGGCACTACACCAGAACATATTCGTAAGATGGCAGAAGCTGTCTCTGAACTCCAACCTCGCCACCTGCCTACCTTACCAAAAGCTTGTCGCCTTTCTGGATTAGAACCACTAAAAATTGAAAAAGATACGCTATTCGTTAACGTTGGTGAGCGAACAAACGTAACCGGTTCTGCACGTTTTAAACGACTAATTAAAGAAGAGCTTTACGATGAAGCCCTAGATGTTGCCCGACAACAAGTTGAAAATGGCGCTCAAATCATTGATATCAACATGGATGAAGGAATGCTCGATGCAGAAGCCTGCATGGTACGTTTCCTGAATCTATGTGCTTCTGAGCCTGAAATATCGAAAGTCCCGATTATGGTCGACTCCTCGAAATGGGAAGTCATTGAAGCGGGCCTTAAATGTATTCAGGGCAAAGGGATCGTTAACTCTATCTCGCTAAAAGAAGGCAAAGAAAAGTTTGTAGAGCAAGCGAAACTTATTCGCCGTTATGGCGCAGCTGTTATTGTTATGGCTTTCGATGAAGTTGGGCAGGCTGACACTCGTGAGCGCAAAATAGAAATATGCACCAATGCTTATCGTATATTGGTAGATGAAGTTGGTTTCCCACCAGAAGATATTATCTTTGACCCGAATATTTTTGCTGTTGCAACGGGTATCGATGAACACAATAACTATGCCGTTGACTTTATTGAAGCAGTTGCTGATATCAAGCGTGATTTACCGCATGCAATGATTTCTGGGGGCGTCTCGAATGTTTCTTTTTCATTCCGAGGCAATAACTATGTACGCGAAGCGATCCACGCTGTTTTCCTTTACCACTGCTTTAAACATGGTATGGATATGGGGATCGTCAACGCAGGCCAGCTGGAAGTTTACGACAATGTGCCCGATAAGCTGCGTGAGGCGGTTGAAGATGTTGTACTGAATCGCCGTGATGATTCAACAGAACGCTTATTGGACATTGCTGCTGAATATGCCAATAAAGGTGTCGGAAAAGAAGAAGATGCTTCCGCGCTAGAATGGCGTACATGGCCTGTTGAAAAGCGGTTAGAACATGCGTTGGTTAAAGGTATTACTGAATTCATCGTTGAAGATACCGAAGAGGCCAGACTTAATGCTGAAAAACCACTAGAGGTCATTGAAGGGCCTCTGATGGATGGCATGAATGTGGTGGGTGACCTGTTTGGCGAAGGTAAAATGTTCTTGCCGCAAGTCGTTAAATCTGCGCGGGTTATGAAGCAAGCGGTGGGGCACTTAGAGCCCTTTATCGATGCCGCTAAGCAAGCTGGCTATACCAACGGTAAGATACTACTCGCTACTGTAAAAGGCGATGTTCATGACATCGGTAAAAATATTGTAGGGGTTGTATTGCAGTGTAATAACTACGAGATCATTGATCTTGGCGTTATGGTTTCGTGTGAAAAAATTCTTAAAGTCGCCAAAGAAGAAAACGTCGATATTATTGGTTTATCGGGATTGATCACGCCGTCACTCGATGAAATGGTCCATGTAGCCAAAGAAATGGAACGCCAAGGTTTTGAATTACCATTACTTATTGGTGGTGCGACAACGTCAAAAGCCCATACTGCGGTTAAGATTGAGCAAAATTACCATCAGCCTGTGGTTTACGTAAATAATGCCTCCCGTGCAGTAGGGGTATGTAGTTCATTGCTGTCAGATGAGCGACGCCCTGCGTTTGTTGAAAAGCTTGCGATTGATTATGACCGTGTTCGCGAGCAACATAGCCGTAAGAAGCCTCGAACTAAACCTGTCACCTTAGCGCAAGCGCGAGAAAATAAAGTCGCGATTGATTGGGATAGTTATACCCCGCCAGCACCTGCTAAACCGGGTGTACATGTGTTTGATGATTTTGATGTTGCGACACTACGACGTTATATCGATTGGACCCCATTCTTTATGACTTGGTCATTAATGGGTAAATATCCGGCTATATTCCAACATGAAGAAGTAGGTGAAGAAGCACAGCGCCTTTTTAAGGATGCGAATGTATTGCTTGATCGTGTTGAAAAAGAAGGATTGCTAAAAGCTCGAGGTATGTGTGCTTTGCTACCTGCGAGTAGCGTTGGCGATGACATTGAAGTTTATACTGACGAATCTCGTACTCAAGTTGCAAAGGTCTTATATAACTTACGTCAACAGACCGAGAAACCGAAAGGTTATAACTACTGCTTATCTGATTATATTGCCCCGAAAGAAAGTGGTAAGAAAGATTGGGTAGGGGCGTTTGCGGTGACGGGCGGCATTGGTGAGCGAAAGCTTGCTGATGAGTATAAAGCGCAGGGTGATGATTATAATGCCATCATGATCCAAGCGGTTGCCGACCGTCTTGCCGAGGCTTTTGCCGAATATTTGCATGAGCAAGTACGTAAAGATATTTGGGGCTATGCGGCTGATGAGAACCTTTCTAATGATGATTTGATCAGAGAGAAGTATCAGGGGATCCGTCCAGCACCGGGCTACCCAGCTTGTCCTGAACATACGGAGAAAGGCAGCCTTTGGGAGCTGTTGAATGTCGAAGAAACCATTGATATGTCTTTAACGTCTAGCTACGCAATGTGGCCAGGTGCATCGGTTTCCGGTTGGTATTTCTCACACCCCGATTCACGGTATTTTGCGATCGCTCAGATCCAAGACGATCAGCGTGATAGCTATGCTGATCGTAAAGGCTGGGACTTGTTGGAAGCTGAAAAGTGGCTTGGGCCAAACTTGCAGTGATAAAGCGGGTACATGTATATGAGAAAGGCGCTCTTTGAGCGCCTTTTTTGTATTGTAAGTATCTGAGCTTTATCGTTATTCGAAGAGCTCTTTGTGCAGTACCTTAATCACATCTTTTGAGTCGCTCGTCTTAACGAGGAAGCAAAGATTGTGTGGGCTTGCGCCATAGCAAATCATACGTAGATTATAATCTTCGAGGGTGTTAAACACTTGCTTAGCTGAGCCTTTAGTTGAGCTCATCTGGTTACCAATAAGTGCGACAAGGCAAAGGTCTTGTTCGACTTCAACACGACATAATTGACTAAGGGCTTCAATCGCTGCGTCGGGTAAACTTGGTGCGCCACCACTGGTATCGGTTTGATCGAGTGTTAAAGAAACACTGACTTCAGAGGTCGTGATCAGATCGACGGATATTTTGTGTTCAGCCAGTATGCGGAATACTTCAGCGAGGAAACCATAGGCGTGAAACATATTTAGGCTGGTTAAGGTGACCATCGTTTGATTGCAACGTAGGGCTAGAGCTCTAAATAATGGCGCTTCTGAAACACTTTCTCTTATCCAAGTTCCACCTTGCTCTGGTGCTTTTGATGATCCAATAAAGACGGGGATCTGCTGGCGAACTGCGGGCAGTAATGTTGATGGGTGGAGGATTTTCGCCCCAAAATTCGCCATTTCAGAGGCTTCGCTGAAACTGATTTCTTGAATTGGCTTTGCATTGGCAGCAATACGTGGATCTGTGCTGTACATGCCCGGTACATCGGTCCAGATCTCAAGAGTATCAGCACGTAACGCTTCTGCGATAAGGGCGGCACTGTAATCACTGCCACCACGACCAAGTGTCGTGGTGTTACCTTGCGCGTCGGATCCGATGAAGCCTTGGGAGACGATGACAGTGTCAGCGAGTAAAGGTTGTAGTTGGGTCTCAGCCTGTTGCTGAATTGTTTCTATGTCAGGGATCGCTTTACCGAACTGGCTATCGGTTCGCATGACTGGGCGAATGTCGAAACGCTGTGCGTTAGCACCCATTTCGGTCAGTATTTGGCTAAATAAGTGAGTTGAAAGTAGCTCACCGTGTGACACCAGTTGATCCGTTAACGCTTTAGAAGGCTTGGTAGCCGCTTGTTCAGCCAGAGCAGCAACATTATCCAGTAACATTGCGATTTCGGCAGAGACTTTGTCGGGTTGTGACAGGTTACTGATAATAGTTTGATGAGTGACTTGAAGTTGCTGTAGCCGTTGTAAGCGTTGTTCGCTATCTGCAATTCCATTTGCGAGTTCAACCAAAAGGTTGGTGACGCCAGAGCACGCACTGATCAAAACAACCCGGGCTGCAGGGTTATTTTTGACAATGGCTGCACTACGGCTCATGGCGGCATGATCGGCTACGCTGGTGCCGCCAAATTTCGCTACAGTAATGGGTGGAGGAATAGGTGTAACATTATCTATGATGCTCAAAGCGAGTCTCCCAGTTTAAAATTATAAAAACCAATACAGGGGAATGACTCGGGATGTAGATCCCGACGACCATGTCAGGAGAGCAATAAGGTAGGATTGCACACGTATGCACAATAACCAGAAGCTCCCCACTCTTTTATTCAATATAAAAAAGTGACAGCTAGAAGGATTCAACCTTCTTAGCCGATATGGCATGCCCCCTGTCATGTCATATCTCGGCGCTACTCCCCCTCTCTAGATTGCTTCGGGGTGGGGCCCCGCAACCGTAGATACCTGGGTAACGCTCCTCTTCTGTTTTTACCTTGATGATATTCTCACATCAAGGTGAACAAAAAACGATCTCCATTGAAGCGGATTTGTTATTACCTTGTCAATTGTTGCTTGAAAAAATATGTAAAAAAAATGAAAGAAATTGTATAGTTGAATAAGTAAAGCGGGGTTGGTTGAATTATAAACGCTATAAGCATAACCAAGAGAGACCTGATATAGTCGTTGAGTACCTTACAACAATAGGCCGATGCCAACTTAGTTACTATCAGGGAGAATAAAGAATGACAATAGGTAGTTTTTATCCACCGCAGCGCACTTTAATGGGACCAGGCCCATCTGATATTTACCCTCAGGTTTTGCAGGCGCTAAGCCGTCCAACGATTGGGCACCTTGACCCATTGTTTATTGGCATGATGGATGAACTTAAACAGTTGCTTCAGTATGCTTTCCAAACTGAGAATACATTTACTATTGCGGTATCTGCGCCGGGTAGTGCAGGCATGGAAGCATGCTTTGTTAACTTGGTTGAGCCTGGCGATAAAGTGATTGTCTGCCGTAATGGTGTGTTTGGCGACCGCATGCGAGAAAACGTTGAGCGTTGTGGCGGCGTGGCTGTCATGGTTGATTGTGCATGGGGTGAAGCTGTATCGCCAGCGTTGGTCGAGAAGACCTTGAAAGAGCATGCTGATGCCAAGGTTGTTGCCTTTGTTCATGCAGAAACCTCTACGGGGGCACTCAGTGATGCAGAGGCGATTGCTAAAATTGCCCGGCAGTATGATTGCCTGACGATTGTGGATGCGGTGACATCGCTTGGTGGTGTGCCACTATTGGTGGACGAATGGCAGCTCGATGCCGTGTATTCTGGCAGCCAGAAATGTTTATCGTGTGTGCCGGGCCTATCGCCATTAACCTTTTCGGAACGAGCGGTTGAAAAGATTCAAAGCCGTACGACCCCTGTGCAAAGTTGGTTCTTAGATCAAAGCTTGGTATTAGGCTACTGGAGTGGTGAAGGTAAGCGTAGTTATCACCATACAGCACCAGTAAATAGCTTATATGCACTGCATGAAGCATTGGTGTTGTTAAAGAATGAAGGGTTGGAAAATGCTTGGCAGCGCCATAAAGATGCCCACCTTGAATTACGTGAAGGGCTAGAGAAGCTTGGAATTGAATTCGTGGTTAATGAAGCTGACCGCCTACCGCAATTGAATGCGATATATATCCCACAGGGCGTTGATGATGCCTTGGTCAGAAAAAACCTCCTAGAACGTTACAATCTAGAAATTGGCGCTGGTTTAGGTGCCCTTGCTGGCAAGGCGTGGCGTATTGGCTTGATGGGGTATGCTGCAAGAAGTGAAAATGTGGCTCTCTGTTTACGTGCTCTAGAAACGACATTGAAATAAGCATGATCAAAATAAAAACGGCTACCTTCGGGTAGCCGTTTTTGTTTATATTTTTAGTTATTCACTCGTCGGGCTTGCTGCCGATTTAGGAGCCACTTCTGGTAAATCGAATGATCTTCCAGGAAATAAATAAAGCGCTTCTTGTTGGATCTGCGTTGCAAGATTCAACTGATCAAGATGAACATATGCTGCGATTAAGTTGGTATAAAGGGCTGGGCGAGGCCACAGTTTGGCTTTATTCTGCGCCCAATGAATATATTCATTGATCAGCTCTGGATTATTGGTTGCGGCCCCAAGTTGTAACTGCGTTAAATGTAAATTCCATTCGAAACGGTTCTGCCAAGCCCAAGGGTTATTGACGCCCATAAGGTAATCAATATTCACAGGCTGGGTGGTTTCATATTTTGTTAGCAGGTAGCCCGAATACAGCGTTGTTGTCATATAGCTGGTAACAATGAGAGGCAGTAAGATTACGGCTGTTTTTATCGAGGCTACATAATGCAGCTTAAGCTTATGGTACTTTGCGGTTAGGTTATCGACCCAATAAATAAGGATGATAAAAATAACCCAGTGCACTAGTGAGTGATAGAACGGGTACTCAAGTTGTGAGTGTAGGGTGATAGGGAAAAACAATCCTATCAACGCTAACTGCGTACCATCGCGGGCTTTTTTGACTTTAAAAAAGACAGCCGTCGCTGCTATCAGTAATGCAATAAGAGGAATGATCCCCCCTTCGGCAGCCCAATAGGCTAATTCATTGTGCGGGTGGTCCAGTGATGCCATCCCATAAGGACGCTCAGGGTTTTCATCATGCCATTGGGCTGTTTGAACGATATAACCGACTTCAAACTTCCCATAGCCATAACCTGTTAGAGGTTTGTTGAAGAACATCTCTACAGCTTGGGGGATATGCATGGCACGGGGGCTGACTAAACTGAGGCGCTCTTCTTTTGGCTCCCAGCCCGTTGATGAATTAATGTTCCATGACACACTTAGGCCTAAGGCGATCATTAATAACCACATTCGGCATTGGGCTTTTGCTGCAAAGCGATGTAGGTATGGCAATATTAATACTGTGCCGACGGCGGCACTCAGCCAACCGGTTCGCGAACTGAGAACGACGAGAATCGGTAATATGACGACAGGGGTGAGTAATAAGATCAATTGTTGCCATGACCACTTTCCTCGATACATCGGGATACGCGCTAATAAATAGGCGGATAAAATTAACCCTGTTGCAAGGAAGCTCGCCATTACATTTGGCTGTTGGAAAATACCATAAGGGCGGTTAGCAAGGGTGTCGTAACCAATTGGATTACCGGGCTCAAGCAGAAAGAACTGTACCCAGCCAAAGAGGGCTTCAATCCAAACGCTAAGCAATATCAGCCAAAGTAAACGCTGGCGCTGTTTTTGGGTAAAGGCAAATTGCTGTAATCCTACAAAGAAGAGGAAACCTGCCCATATCCCTAAGATCCGAGGGGTGCTTTCGGCAACGGCGGCATTGGGGTAGAACAAAGGAAAACTGAGCATTAAACAGCAGACAAAAAGCACTAAGGTCAGGCGAGAGTATCGCCATATACGTTGTCGGCAGATTTCGAGTAACCCAAACGCAATAGCAAAACTAAAAGGAATCCAGCTCGCGGCATTAAAAGAGAGTTCTAATCCGGCCCCCCCTGGATTGTGTTGGAAGTAGTGCATCGCAAGTAAAAACAGACACCCCATGGAAATCAAAAAGGGTTTGATCATCGGTTTACTGATCCTCTGCTCGGCTAACTTGGTGCCTTGTACTTGTAACACTGTCATGGTGGTTCCAATCGATATCGCGAGAATTAAAATGTAAACCGGGCTTCATTGCCCGGCTTACAACGTATTACCAATCTGTATGGATGTGACTCATTTGATTGGTATTTGATGGCTCTCTGCTGACTATTCTACTGGGACGAGAGCAGGTAGCAAAGGTTTCAAGAATCGCGCGGTATGAGATCCTTCAACCAGAGCGACTTGCTCTGGAGTACCCGTCGCAATAATTTCACCACCGCCGTAGCCACCTTCTGGGCCTAAATCGATGACCCAGTCTGCGGTTTTAACCACATCGAGATTATGTTCGATAACAACAATGGTATTGCCATGGTCACGTAAGCGATGTAATACCGTCAACAATTGTTGGATATCATGGAAGTGCAACCCTGTCGTTGGCTCATCCAAAATATACAGGGTTTGCCCTGTATCTCTTTTGGATAGCTCACGAGCAAGCTTAACCCGTTGGGCTTCACCACCGGATAAGGTCGTTGCTGCCTGGCCTAGGCGGATATACGATAAACCGACATCGACTAATGTTTGGAGTTTTCTTGCAATAGCTGGAACTGCATCAAAAAATTCGCGTGCATCTTCAACCGTTAACTCGAGCACTTCATCAATGGTTTTACCCTTATAGCGAACCTCCAGTGTTTCTCGATTGTAGCGTTTCCCTTTACAGGCATCACACGGCACGTAGACATCAGGAAGGAAGTGCATTTCCACTTTTATTACGCCATCACCCTGGCAGGCTTCACAGCGTCCACCTTTCACATTAAAGCTGAATCTCCCTGGCTTATAACCACGCGAACGAGATTCCTGTGTGCCTGCGAATAGCTCACGGATAGGCGTGAAAATGCCAGTATAAGTGGCAGGGTTGGAACGTGGCGTTCGACCTATTGGGCTTTGGTCGATATCAATGACTTTATCGCAATGTTCTAAATCTTGAATTTCTCGATAAGGAGCCGCATCGCCAGACGTTGCGCCATTAAGCTGGTGGTGGGCGATTTTGAAAAAGGTATCATTAATCAGTGTTGATTTGCCTGAACCAGACACACCAGTAATACAGGTCAGTAGCCCTACCGGAATTTCCGCATCAACATTTTTCAGGTTATTGCCAGTTGCACCCAGTAATTTGACGGTTTTTTCTGGATTAAAAGCGACCCGTTGAGCAGGGACTTCAATCGCCATTTTACCGCTCAAGTATTGGCCGGTCAGCGATGCTTCTGAGGCGAGAATGTCTTCAAGCTGACCTTCTGCAATGATGCTACCACCATGAACACCTGCACCTGGGCCGATATCAATAACATGATCTGCGGTACGAATGGCATCTTCATCATGCTCAACCACGATAACGGTATTACCAAGGTCCCGCAAATGGGTCAGGGTTTTGAGTAGGCGTTCATTATCACGCTGGTGGAGACCAATCGAGGGTTCATCCAGTACATACATGACACCGACTAGCCCTGCACCTATTTGGCTTGCCAGTCGTATCCGTTGCGCTTCCCCTCCCGACAAGGTGTCAGCACTGCGTGATAAGTTGAGGTAGTTAAGACCCACATTAACCAAGAAATTTAAACGGTCACCAATTTCCTTGAGGATCTTTTCTGCAATTTGGGCTTTTTGCCCGCTCAGGTTTAATTGACCGAAGAAGTCCAGTGCTTCGCTAATGCTCATTTCACTGACATGCGGCAAGGTGGTATCGGCAATAAATACATTACGTGCTTCAAGGCGTAAGCGTGAGCCGTCACAGCTAGAGCAGGGCTTTTTTGACACAAATTTAGAGAGGTCTTCTCGCACAGAGTTAGATTCTGTTTCGCGATAACGGCGCTCCATATTGTTCAGGATGCCTTCAAATGGATGGCGACGTACTGTGATGTCACCACGGTCATTAATATATTTGAATTCTATCTCAGTCTTGCCTGAACCACTGAGGATCACGGTTTGTATTTTTTTCGATAGTTCATCAAACGGTGCTTCGACGTCAAAATCATAGTGTTCGGCTAATGACTTTAGCATTTGGAAATAATAGAAGTTACGTTTGTCCCAGCCCCGAATCGCCCCGCCAGAAAGGCTTAGCTCGCCATTTTGTACAACGCGAGCGGGATCGAAAAATTGCTGTACCCCTAAACCATCACACGTACCACATGCACCAGCAGGGTTATTGAACGAGAATAAGCGAGGCTCAAGCTCTTGCATGCTGTAACCACAATGCGGGCAAGCAAAGTTGGCTGAAAAGACAATTTCTTCACCGTCTTCGCCCGACATTGGGCTAATGACAACGGTGCCTCCCGATAGCTCAAGTGCGGTCTCGAAAGATTCTGCAAGGCGTTGTTGAAGATCGTCTCGCACCTTGAAGCGATCGACTACTACTTCAATTGTATGTTTCTTATGGAGCTCAAGCGTTGGAGGATCGGAAAGATCGCACACTTCGCCATCAATTCTGGCGCGAATATAGCCTTGAGCCGCTAAATTAGCCAATGTCTTAACGTGCTCCCCTTTACGTTCTTTCACGATAGGGGCCAGCAGCATCATCTTGCTACCCTCTGGTAACGCCAGCACGTTGTCCACCATTTGGCTTACCGTTTGGGCGGCGAGTTCAACATGGTGGGTCGGGCAGCGTGGCTCACCTACTCGAGCATATAGCAAGCGTAGGTAATCGTAGACTTCAGTGATGGTGCCTACCGTCGAACGAGGGTTGTGTGACGTTGACTTTTGCTCGATAGAAATGGCAGGAGATAAACCTTCAATATGGTCAACATCAGGCTTTTCCATAAGAGATAAGAACTGACGAGCGTAGGCCGATAACGACTCCACATAGCGACGTTGCCCTTCGGCATAGAGGGTATCAAAAGCTAATGACGATTTACCTGAGCCAGATAAGCCTGTGATCACGATTAGCTGGTCCCGTGGCAGCGTAAGAGAAACGTTTTTGAGGTTGTGGGTTCGGGCGCCCCTGACTTCAATTTTATCCATATTCTATGAGCTTTATTGACTGACTGATGAGTTTTGCATTATTGCATAGCCGCAGAGGGCATGAAAGAACAGGCTGTATAAAGATACAGTGAACTGTATACATTTTATGCGAAGCCTATATACTAGGCAGCCGCTATATTTGCGTCAGATAACACAGCTTCAACTCTGTTCCCGATGGGGGGAAGCATGATAGACTGCGCGATTAAGTATAAACTTTGAATAGCGACCGCTGAGATAATTTCAGGGTCGGTTATGAGATCTGGAGTGAACTATGGCCAGTCGTGGCGTAAATAAAGTTATCCTTGTTGGTAACTTAGGTAATGACCCGGAAATCCGTTACATGCCAAGTGGTGGTGCAGTAGCAAATATTACCATTGCTACCTCTGAGTCATGGCGCGATAAGAACACCGGCGAGCAACGTGAAAAAACAGAATGGCACCGAGTTGCTCTGTTTGGCAAGCTTGCAGAAGTTGCTGGTGAGTATCTGCGTAAGGGTTCTCAGGTTTACATTGAAGGTCAACTACAGACCCGTAAGTGGCAAGATCAGAGCGGCCAAGACCGTTACACCACAGAAGTTGTGGTTCAGGGCTTTAACGGCGTAATGCAAATGCTAGGCGGTCGTCAGGGCGGCGGTCAAGGTATGGGCGCACCTATGGGTGGCGGTCAGCAGCAGCAACAACAAGGTGGTTGGGGTCAGCCTCAGCAACCAGCAGCTGCGCCACAGCAAAACTTCGCACCACAGCAGCAAAAGCAACAGGCTCCTCAGCAGCAGGCACCACAGCAGCCTCAGCAGCAGTACAATGAGCCACCAATGGACTTCGATGACGACATTCCGTTCTAATCGAAAGATGACTGGTTAAGTAGATTTGAAAAAGCAGCGTATATCGCTGCTTTTTCTTTATCTGCTATATCACTTTTTAGACTAGCGAGCTGGATTGGCTTTAGCCTTTATGAAGTCAATAAAGAGTTTGGTTTTTACATGGTTGTAATCAAGCTTCGGGTAATAGGCGTAAGCGGAGTTGATAGGCTGTTTTAGCTCTGGTAATACCGGCACTAACAACCCTTTGCTGAGCTCCCGTTTAACGGTGTTCCCACCCGCAAGAATGATCCCCATCCCAGAGACCGCAGCAGCCACCAGTGCTTCTGGATTTTGGGTGGTGAAGTTGCCTTTTAGTCTCAGGCGTAAATTATTTTCAAAGGTATGCTCTTGCTCATGGCCATGCGTACCAAACAGTAGGCAATTATGCTCGGCTAACTGCTCGGGTGTTTCAATGAGCTGCTTTCCTTCAAGGTAGCTTGGCGCAGCATAAAAACCATGCTGGAAGGTAAAAAGCCGGGTAGCGATATAGCTGGATGAGTTGAAATCTGTCAGTTCTTTACTGATGAAGACATCGAGATTGAGATCGGGTAATTGACCCGGCGTAATTGTATGCAACTCAACCTGAATTTTTGGGTAGGTCTCAAGAAACTCAGCAAGGTAGTTAACTAACAAACGGCTTCCTGTTGCTAAAGGCGCACCGATGCGTAGCACACCACTGACTTCACCGTAGGTCGAGGTAGTTTCGGCGAGCATTTGATGCCAATCTTCCAACAAACGAGCACTTCGTTGATAAAACAACTTGCCAGCATCAGTCATGGTGAGGCTTCGAGTTGTTCGTTTGAGCAACTGTACGCCGAGCTGCTTTTCAAGCCAGGAAAGGCGCTTGGAAAGGGCTGAGCTTGACGTATTGAGCTTATTAGCCGCTTGGGCTAACGAGCCTTGTTCGACAACAGTGACAAAACTTGTTGTGCAGGTGATCCAATCCATATTCGTTTGCTTACCTACTGTTAGATATAAGCCTATTGCCGTGATACCAGAATGGTGGTGTGAGCAAAAAAGTGCAAATCATTGAGATAAATAATTAATTTGTTTTTTATCATACCAAAAAATAACCGTTATCAATGGCTCTTCCTCATATCTTGATTGGCTTTCTATGTGATAGTTAACGTTAGCTGTTAACAAAATGCTAATATTGTCGACTTAAACACTGACAACTATATAAATTGAGTGGTATTTTGCTGTTAGTACTCGCGACAGGCACACCCTGCAGCCTAACAAAATCAACACCTTTTAAATGACTGGTCTTTTATGAGAAAAGCTTCGGGAATGAAGCTTACCAACCGTTTGGTAGCCTTCGTTACACTTATCGTTATTTGTGCCATTTTCGTTGTTTTTATCGGCGGGGCATTCAGTTTCCGTAAATTGGGACAAGATTACCAGACTCACCACCTTGACGGAGTGGTGGGGGTGATTGATCAAGAGCTAGCTGATCCGCAAGGCTCTCAATCATTATCCCGGTGGCTGCCTAAGTTATTACAAGCCAGCAATGTGGTTGAGCTAGAGGTTGGCAGTAACGCTGGTGTGGTGTATGACTTTAAAGGATTACAGCCGATCACCGATCGCTCTATTTTGCATAGCAGGCGTTATGATTTAGACCATAACCCGGGCTTCTATGTCACTTTAAAATCTATCCCCCCTTATACCGAGTTGACGTATTCCATTGGGGCGATGTCCTCTATTAGTTTGGCAATCGCGATCATTATCCTCGGTTTGGTTTGGGGAGTGGAGTGGCTGAGGCGACAGCTTTATGGATCGGAATTATTGGAACATCGGGGAAGGATGATCCTGGCTGGAAAGGTGGATGACAACGCCGTTGGTGATGAGAAAGAGTGGCCAGCAACCGCAAGCTTAGCGCTCGATAAAATGATCATGGAATTGAAAGATGCCCGCCAGGAGCGAAGCCGTTTTGATACCTTCATTCGTACTCACACTTTTCTCGATCAATTAACCGGTGCGGCAAACCGTGTGCTGTTTGATAGCCGTTTGCAGTCGATGCTGCAAGATCAGGAAACACACGGTGCAGTGGTGCTTATTCGCATTACTGACTGGGAAGAATTACTGGCAGAGAAAGGTAAAGAAGAAGCTGATGAGCTGATCCAAGACGTCGGGGTGATCATTTCTAACCTGATCCAACGCTATCCAGATACGGTGCTATCCCGTTACTTCGATGCAGAATTCGCCATTTTACTTTCTCAGCAATCAACGAAAGAAGTGAAGCAATTTACCAACTTATTGATGAACGCTTTAGACCGCTTGATCCCTTCAGCTCCCTTGGAAGCGGATAACTGGTGTCATATTGGCGTTACTTTTTGTGCCAGCGGTGAGCGCCGTGGCAGAGTGATGGATGAAGCGGATATGGCATTACGTAGTGCCCAGCTTCAGGGGGCTAACAGTTGGTATGCCTTTAAGAAAGATCAGCAATATGAAGATGCTCGCGGCAGTGTTCGCTGGCGCACATTGTTAGATGCCATTTTCAGTAGTGGTGGCCCGATCCTTTATCAACAACCGACCATGACGCTTGATGGTGACATATTGCACCGTGAGTTACTGGCGAGAATAAGAGATGAAAACGGTGTGCTGATTAAAGCCTCCCGTTTTCTAACGGCTGTTGAGCAAGTTGGCTTCAGTGCCAGAATGGACAAGCTAGTTATAGCCAAGGCATTGAAAATACTGAAAGAGAAGCCAGTTGAAGATGCAATTTCGGTGAATGTGAGTGTTGGTGCTTTACTCGAAAAAAGCTTCGTTAAGTGGTTGCGTGATGAGCTATTACAAACCCCACGAACAGTACTGAACCGACTGTCGTTTGAAGTGGCAGAAGGTGGGTTAGTGAAGCACCTTGATGCCATGCGTCCAGTCGCGAGAATGCTGGTGGGGCTTGGTTGTAAACTGGTGGTAGATCAGGCGGGTAGAACCATTGTTAGCACGCACTACATTAAAGATATTAAGGTTGATTATATCAAGTTGCACCGAAGCTTAGTGCGCGAAATTAACCTGCGACAGGAAAACCAATTATTTGTCAGGAGTATGCTGGGAGCTTGCGCTGACTCGAATGCCCAAGTGATTGCTGTGGGTGTTGAAAATGAAAAAGAGTGGCAGGTATTGCAGCAGCTTGGCGTTAAAGGTGGGCAAGGGCGCTATTTTTCGGCAGAAATATCAATGAGTAATCGATAATCAATAACTTAACTTGGTTGTGGAATATATCTAAACTTACAAAATAACATCAATAAAATGCTACTCCATTATTAAAATCTCATTATAATGGTCAAATATTTGACGCAACTTAAACTAAATCACTGTGCGTTACATTATTCGATAAATGTGATGTGCACTTGCTGGTAGTCCATAGAATTGAAGACGTTATTCCACAAAATAATAAAAAAGAAAGGCCAGGGCCATATTGCGGGTGTCTCGGTGTTTTCAGATAACGTTGTACTGGTGTACCGAGCTGAAAACGAGTGGGTAGTTGATGAAAAACCGATCTCCGACATCAGTAGTTGGGGACAAGCAATAAAGGCACTTGTTGAAAAGCACCAACTTAAGGGCTATGACTTTCGTGCGGTGTTAGGGCATGGCTTTTATCAAAGCATGCTGATTGAAAAAGTTGAGTTGCCACGTGAAGAGTACTCGACGGCATTACCCTATCTCGTCAAAGAGTTGGTGAATGAATCCCCCACTGACTTGGTGGCTGATGGCTTTTTAGCCCCACTCAAAGATCGGCTACAAGTGTTTGTGTCCCATAAAAAGCAGTTAGATGTATTGATTGCCGCTTTTCGTGATGTCGGATGTTCATTGGTTCGGGTGAGTGCGGAAGAAGTCGTTTGGGGGCAACTTACCGCGCATAATCAAAACCAATTGGTGCTGCATCGCCGTGGGCAAGGCAACTTGCAATTATCTGCATTTAAACAGCAAGCATTGTGCTTTCAGCGCCAACTGCGTGGTTTTACTTCACCGCTGTTGGGGAAGAGCGTGAGTGATACGCTGGCCCAAGGTTTACAGCTTGATAGCTTGGCGCTTGAGCTCCAGCGTTCATTGGATTTTCTAAGCGCTCAACTGCGTGATGCGCCGATTACCCAGTTACTTATTTCATGCGATGACGATGATGACGTAGCGTTGGCCAATGCGCTTAGCCAACGGTTAAACGTGGTTGTTATTGCAGTCGCTCCTAGCCATCCCGTGTTAGCAACTAACGCGGCTAGGATCGCTCATGCGGGTATTGTTGAGCCCGAGCAAGCGGGTATTAACTTTTACTCTGATGCGCTTAAGCCAACCGTGAATTTTTTGACGCTACCCAATATTTTAATGAGTTGGTTGGCGATAGCGGTTTTTATGGGGGCGTTAGCGGGTTGGTATGGCTGGCAGAATTACCAGCAACAGCAAAAGCTCATCACTGAACAAGCCCGCCTTACCGCGCAAAACGCTGAACTTGAGCGTGCGAAGGCAAGTCTTGCCAAGCATTTGCCTAGCCCATTGAAAATAGAGGCGGCAGATGGCCTTGAGCAGCAACTTGCGGCAAAACAAGCAACACTAGAAGCTATCGCTATGCATGATATTAGCTTGCAAGTGGGCTATGCCAGCATGCTGAAGCAACTCTCTGATGCCGCCGACGGCGATATTTCGCTACAGCGAATTTCGGTCTCGGGCCCACGTCTCGATTTGGAAGGTTTAGCGCGTACCCCTACGTCTGTTCCTAGCTGGCTCAAGGCATTTAAAGCATATCCAGACTTAGCCGATCGCCGCTTTCAGCTGATGTCTTTGGAACGTAATAAGCAAAACATTGTGACTTTTAAGCTACAGGCTGAAAGAGGCAATGGTCCGTCAGGGGAGCAATTATGAGCAGCTGGCAGGGTGTCTGTGACAAGTTTGAATTACTGACGCGTCGCGAGCAATGGCTTATCGCCATATCGGGCTGGATAGCGTTGTTATTTGTTGGCTTTATGGTGGTTATCGAACCTCAGGTTAATGCGTTCGGTGCCGCGAAGCGCCAGTTGGTATCGGTAACAAATGCCATGACGAGCAATGATAACCAATTGCTACTGATTGAGCGCAAACTACAGTCCGACCCGAACCTTGATGTTACTGCCCGCATTGCCCGGCTTGAGACGGATAATGCACTACTTGATGAGCAGCTTGACGGTAGGGTAGCAAGCTTAGTCAATGCAACCGAGATGTCGGTATTGATGGAGCAGGTGCTCCAGCGTTCAAAGCGTTTGAAGCTTGTCTCGTTATCTTCTTTGCCATCAGTGCAGCTGCTGAGTGGTGACGACCAAGGTTTCTATATTCACCCCGTAAGGCTTACTTTGCGAGGGCGTTATTTTGATGTCGTTGCCTACCTGCAGCAGCTAGAGGCACTCCCCGTAAAATACTATTGGCGGAGCCTTAATTATCAAGTTGATAACTACCCTTGGGCCGACATTCAACTGGAAGTATATACCTTGGGTGAAAGTAAGGATTTCATTGGTGGTTAAATCAATATTAATAGTCATCGGAGTGAACCTAACGGTAATCGGGGGGGCGCTGGCGAAGCAAGATCCGACAGCCCCGCTAGGGTGGCAAGCTCCTGCGGTTAAGTCGGCACCATCAAGGGCACGTTTACCGCAGTTACAAGGGATTTTTTGTGAGCAATCAGGCAGTAATTGTACGGTGATTCTCAATGATAGCTTGGTGTCGCGAGGTGGAAGGGTTAGTGGCTATACCTTGGATTCGATTCAAGATGACTTCGTCATTCTTCGACGAGGCAGCAAGCAGTGGCGGCTGGAACTTTTTGCCGATAACGTAAAATCAGATTAGAACATTAAGTGATAAACATGCGTGGATTAGTAATAGCAATCGTCATTGCCTCTTTGGTGGGGTGCTCGACCAATATGGGACACCGAGACCCTGTCGAGGTCAAAAGTGCGCTCAATGAAGCCGCCAATGAAGCGAACAGCCGACCATTGATCGATTTACCCGATTCAGTCAATGATGATCTGATGCCAAACCTTGGTGGCAGTGATTACACGAGCCATTCTGCGCTGGAAAAGCGTTTTCGTGTGAATGCCCGTAACGTTGATGCAAAAGCTTTTTTTGGCAGCTTGGTGAAAGGTACTTCTTTCAACATGGTGCTTCACCCTGACGTGCAAGGGCGAATCTCTCTAACGCTACGTGATGTAACGTTAGATGAAGTGCTGGAGGTGGTGTCAGATATTTACGGTTACAACACCAGCCGAAAAGGGAACATTATTCAGGTATTTCCAGCGACGTTACGTTCAGAGGTCATACCGGTTGATTACTTGCAGTTGCAACGCCGTGGTATTTCCCTGACAACGTTAACAACAGGGTCTATTTCTAATAATGGCTCGGGTAGCTCAAGCCAAAATAATTCAAGTAACAGCAACTCGAACAACAGCAACAACAGCAACAACAGCAGCTCGGGAACATCGACTGGCGGTACGACGATTGAAACGGTTTCTGAAAGTGATTTTTGGGCGCAGTTAGAAAAGGCTGTATCAGCGATGATTGGCAATGGCCAAGGGCGCAGTGTTGTGGTCTCTCCACAAGCAAGCTTGGTATCGGTTCGTGCTTACCCGAATGAATTGCGTGAAGTGAAAGAATTTCTTGGTGTGTCACAAAGACGCCTTAAGCGCCAAGTGGTGCTTGAAGCAAAAATCATGGAAGTCACCTTGAGTGATGGCTACCAGCAAGGGGTTAACTGGAGCAATATTACCAAGAGCATAGGTGGCACCGATATTATTTTCGGCCGCGGCAGCATTACGGATGCAAACGGTAATATCCCAGGTTTGCCTGGCGGTGATCCCATTGCAGCACTGTTAGGTGGCCAAACGAATATCACCATTTCTGATGGTAATTTTGATGCGGTTTTGAGCTTTTTGGACACCCAAGGTGATTTGAACGTTCTGTCTAGCCCTAGAATAACCGCAGCCAATAACCAAAAAGCGGTAATTAAAGTCGGTAGCGATCAGTATTTCGTGACTGATGTTTCGGGTGGTGAAGTGAATAGTGATGGTGGAACGGCCTCTCCTGATATTGAGCTAACGCCTTTCTTTTCAGGGATTTCCTTGGATGTTACCCCACAAATTGATGATCAAGACGGTGTATTACTGCACGTACACCCTGCGGTTATTGATGTTGTGACAGAAGTGAAAGACATTGCCCTTGGCGATACATTCGGCACATACCAGTTACCACTGGCGAAAAGTTCGATTCGTGAATCTGATTCTGTGATCCATGCTCGCTCTGGCGATGTTGTGGTTATTGGTGGATTGATGAAATCCATGACCAGTGATCAGGTCTCTAAAGTGCCGTTATTGGGTGATATACCGATGCTGGGCCACCTGTTCCGTAACGTAAATCAAATTCAGTTGAAAACTGAACTGGTGATTTTGTTAAAACCAACCGTGGTTGGTGAGCAAACGTGGCAGCAAGAGATCGAGCGTTCCCGTGCCTTGGTGACTGAATGGTTCCCTGAGTAGGGGATGAGCATGTATTTGTCGCACTTTGGCCTAACATCTGCCCCTTTTGCGTTGACACCCAATACGCAGTTTTTCCATGCGCTACCGCCTCATCTCGAGGCGATTACCACCACCTTGGCGGCATTAGAAATGGGAGAGGGCATTATTCAGATCTCAGGTGAAGTCGGTACCGGAAAAACACTCGTGTGCCGGATGATCATCAATCAATTGCCCGCGCATTTTGAATTAGCTTATCTACCCACACCAGCAGCTTGTGGCAATGAACTACGAATGGCGCTGGCAAAAGAACTGAATATTGATTCGACAGGTGATACAGCGACATTAACCGAGCGGCTGCATCAAGCACTGCTGGAACGTAAAGCAAAAAGAAAGTCGGTGGTACTGATACTCGATGAAGCGCAGGCGCTATCGGATGAAGTGCTCGAAGTGATCCGTTTATTAGGTAACTTAGAAACCGAGCACGAAAAATTGCTGCACATTATTTTGCTCGGCCAACCAGAGCTTGATCAACGACTTGCCCAACACCATATGCGCCAGTTTCGCCAGCGAATTACTTTTCGCAGCTGCTTGCGTGAACTGGAATTGGCTGAAGCGGTGGCTTATATCGAGCACCGTCTAAATAGTGTGAGTAAACAAGAGTATCAGTCATTGTTCTCACTCGCACAATATAAAGAGATATGGACTGCAAGCTACGGGATCCCTCGGTTAATTAATCAGTTATGCCATAAAGCATTGATTGCAGCATGCAGTGATAATCGTCTAAAAGTCAGCCGCCATGATGTTCTGTTGGCAATTAAAGATACCTTAGGAGCACGACAGCCTCGCTGGACGTATCCAGTTTTATGGGGATGGCATTAACAGCTATGAGTGAATTGAATAAAAAGCTGAATGCCTTGAGCCAGCAACAAGAACAGGGTGCAGTGAAAGCGGCGGTATTAAAGCCTGCACCCATTAAGCCTATCGTGAAATCATACTCGGCCTACTGGGCTATGCTGGCAGTGGCTGGGTTAGCCTTTGCTGGAAGCATTGGCTGGTGGCTGGGGGCTGGCAACCATCAACCCGATGAGACGGTAAGCCCAGTATTGCAAGAGAGTGAGTTGCAAGAGAGCGAGCAAACAACGGTTTTTGCTGTAGAGCCAACAGGAAAAATTGTACCGGTTATTTCTGAGGACGTTGCAACGATCGATGTTACCGCTGCCAATCACATGACAACAGCACCCGAACCTGCCGATAAGTTAGTGACGACTACGCAAGTTGAAGTGTTAAAACCAGCAGTTAAGCCAGTCGTTAAGACTCCAGTGGTGGTTCATTCTGAGCCAGTAAACCCACCCGTCAAAGTGGTGAAAAGCAACGTTATTGAGAAAAAAGCCATCAAGGCACCTACGGCTGTTACAGCCATCTCGAGTCCTACTGTAAAAGTGAAAGAACCCGTTTTGCCCGATCATCAATCGGAAGTGGTTTTGGCGAATGAAGAGGCTGACTCAGCGATTCAACCTGATGGCTTGATGATCGAATCCATAGAGTTGGATGCCGAGCAATTGGCAAACGTTGAATACAGCAAAGCCGAGAAGGCGTTGAAAGATGGTGACATCATTAAAGCCATTCGCTATTTAGAAGCAGCTGTTAAATACCAGCCGACATGGGTAACCGCCCGCCAAAAACTGTCTGCATTATATTATGGTCGTGGGGAGAATCGGCGTGCATTGGCGACCTTACAGCAAGGCCTTGTTCATGACGCCCAGCAACCCGATCTGCGTTTAACCATGGCGAAACTATTGGTGAACGAATCCCAATCACAAGCAGCGTTAAATGTGCTCGCCGAGATGCCAGCAGAGGTACATGGTGATTATCTGGCGATGCGTGGGGCATTGGCGCAAAGGCTAAAAAATAATGTATTAGCAATGAGCAGCTATCAGGCTTTGGTAAAAAAAGAACCCTATGATGGCCGTTGGTGGATGGGGTTGGGGATAGCGTTTGAGCGCAGCGATGCCAACGAGAAAGCGCAAAGTGCTTATTTACAAGCACTGCAGATGGGACGTATTTCGCAGCAGTCGCAGCAGTTTATCCAGCAACGCTTAACCATATTAGAGAACCGAGAGGGCTAACCATGCAAATCAAACTTCGTAAGCGCTTGGGTGATTTGTTGGTTGATGAAGGTATCGTTGGCCAAGATCAGCTAGAGCGAGCATTACTACAGCAGCAGTCTACCGGTCGCAAGCTCGGTGATACCTTGATCAGTATGGGCTTTTTGACAGAGCAACAAATGCTGCAGTTTCTTTCTCGTCAGCTTGATATCCCATTAGTCGATTTGAATCGGGTTACCGTTGATGCCGAGGCTGTCGCATCGTTATCAGAAGTGCATGCCCGCCGCTTACGAGGCTTAGTGATTGGCTTGCATGGTGATACGGTGCGGGTCGCCATGAGTGATCCCGCCGATCTGGCCGCACAGGAAGCCCTCTATGATCAGCTATCCCAATATCGAGTGGAGTTGGTGATCGCCCCTGAGCATCAGTTACTCGCAGCCTTTGACCGTTACTATCGCCGCACACAAGAAATTGTCTCTTTTGCCGAACAATTGCAGGCAGAGCACCAACACCAGTCGGACTTCAATTTTGGTTTCGATAATGACGACAACGATGAAGTCACGGTTGTAAAGCTGATCAACTCACTGTTCGAAGATGCCATCCAAGTGGGGGCGTCAGACATTCATATCGAACCTGATAGCGACGTGTTACGTATTCGCCAGCGTATTGATGGAATATTGCATGAAACATTGTTGAATGAATCAACGGTTGCCTCTGCACTTGTTTTACGCCTTAAGCTCATGAGTGGGCTAGATATCTCAGAAAAGCGCTTGCCGCAAGATGGTCGCTTTAACGTCAAAGTACGCGGTTGCTCTGTAGACGTCCGTGTTTCCACCATGCCAGTACAGCATGGTGAGTCGGTTGTTATGCGCTTGCTTAACCAGTCTTCAGGCATTTTAAGCCTTGAGCAAATAGGCATGCCTGCAGATATCTTGCAGCGTTTCCGTCGTCAGCTAAAGCGCCCTCATGGCATGATTTTGGTCACCGGCCCGACAGGTTCTGGTAAAACCACCACGCTCTATGGCGCACTCAGTGAATTGAATAAGCCGGGTAAGAAGTTGATCACCGCTGAAGACCCGGTGGAATATCGTCTTCCCCGGGTGAATCAGGTACAAGTGAACAGTAAAATTGGCCTGTCATTTTCATCGATACTGCGTACTTTCTTACGACAAGATCCCGACATTATTCTTGTCGGTGAAATGCGCGATCAAGAAACGGTCGAGATCGGTCTGCGCTCCGCGTTAACTGGCCACCTCGTATTATCAACGCTGCATACCAATGATGCGGTCGACAGTGCACTGCGTATGATGGACATGGAAGCACCTGGGTATTTGGTGGCAAGTGCGGTACGCGCGGTACTGGCTCAACGGTTGGTACGACGGGTATGCCGAGAGTGTGCCGAAGTTGAAACCCCGGAACACGCCAAGCAACAATGGTTAATGGCGCGTTTTCCCGACCTAGAAACCCCGATCTTCAAACAAGGGAAAGGCTGTCAAAGCTGCAACTTTACTGGGTATAAAGGTCGAATTGGGGTGTTTGAGTTACTTGAAATGAAACCGGCAATGATGGATGCATTACGTGCCAATGATGCGGTTGGTTTTAGTCAAATTGCGCGCCAGTCAGAAGGCTATAAACCGCTCGTGGAATCTGCGATGGCATTAGCGCTACAAGGAATGACGAGCTTGGATGAAGTGCTGTTACTGGGCGAAGGTGATGAGCATGATGGTTTCGTGCTGGGTTCATGAGTAGGAGTGTGTAATGCCGCAATTTATCTACCGTGGACGCGGTGCTCAAGGTGAGCTACAGCGTGGAAAAATCGAAGCTGCATCACAAGATGCTGCTGCCGATCTACTCATTCGTCAGGGGATCATTCCGCTTGAAATCCGACAGGGCCAAGCTCAGCGTAGTAATGGGGATTTCCAAAATCTATTCAAGAGCCATATCCCCCTTGATGCCTTAGTCGTTTTTTGCCGCCAGCTTTATAGCTTAACCAAAGCGGGTGTGCCTTTATTAAGGTCAATCAAGGGGCTAGGGCAAAGCTCTGGTCACCCATTGATGAAGAGTACGCTGGATACGGTTGTTGAAGAGCTGACCAATGGTAAATCGTTGTCTGCCTCGATGAAACAACATCCACGGGTGTTTTCAGAGCTGTTTGTTTCGATGATCCAAGTGGGGGAAAATACCGGACGCTTAGATGATTCACTGCTGCAACTTGCCCATTATTATGAGCAAGAGATGGAAACCCGTCGCCGGATCAAATCGGCCATGCGTTACCCAATGTTTGTGATCAGCGCAATTATGATCGCGATGGCGGTGTTAAATATTAAAGTGATCCCCCAATTTTCCGCTATGTTCAGTCGCTTTGGCGTTGACTTACCTTTGCCAACTCGGATCTTAATGGGAACCTCGAATGCGTTCGTCAATTATTGGCCACTCATGGTCGGTGGCATATTGGTGGTATGGATTGGCATTAAGGTCTGGCGTCAAACACCTGTCGGTAATGAAAGGTGGGATTATTGGCGGCTTAAAGTGCCAGTTATTGGCGATATCGTTAACCGATCTCAGTTATCACGCTTTTCACGTACTTTCTCATTAATGCTTCGTGCCGGTGTCCCCTTGAACCAAGCGATTCAAATGTCAGCCGAGGCATTAGGTAATCGTTATTTAGAAAACCGCCTTATTGAGATGAAAAATGGCATTGAGGGCGGGGCGAGTATTGCCAGTACCGCGAGCCAATCTGGCGTTTTTACCCCGTTAGTCCTTCAAATGATTGCAGTCGGTGAAGAGACAGGTCAGGTTGATGACCTATTGCTTGAGGCCTCTGACTTTTATGATCGGGAAGTCGATTATGATCTCAAAACCCTGACTGCTCGTGTTGAGCCTATGTTGTTGTTAGTGGTGGCTATTATGGTGCTTATTCTTGCACTTGGTATTTTCCTTCCAATGTGGAGCTTGCTTGATGTGGCTAGAGGCGTTTAACGCAAAACAGCATAGCCGCATTCATCATATTATTCTTTTATCGGCTATTTTTATGATCATTTCTGCGCTGTTGACCCAGTGGCAAAAGGTAAATGAGAAGGCTGAACAAACCCAACTCAGTGTACTGACTCAAACTCTTGTCAAAAGTGCGGCTTCTCTACGTCAGGAGTGGGAGTTAAGTGATAAACCTGAACGGGTGACGGTAAACGGAGCTAATGTCTCTTTTACTCAAAAGGGATGGCCAATTGTGCTGAATGAACAACAAATTAACTGCCAAAAAACGTGGGAACTACTTTCATCAAGGTTCAACCCCGTTTCTTACCTTGATCTGGTTGAAAAAAAAGAAATGAGATCAACTTATTATAATTCGTGTTATTTCAAAGTTAGTAGTGGAAATTGGCTAGCATTATTTTATGAAAATGAGACAATACAAATCGACAGTTTTTTGACGCGCGCCGAATAGTGATGACGTTGATTTGACAATAATTAAAAAAGGGTGAGTAAAGATGAAAAAACAAGCCGGTTTTTCATTAGTGGAATTGGTCATTGTGATTATCGTAGTCGGCCTGTTGGCTGTTGCTGCACTTCCGCGTTTTTTGAACGTCACCGACGAAGCTAAGAAGGCGCAAATTGAAGGTGTGGCTGGAGGGTATGCGACTGCTGTTCTTTCTGCTCGGGCACAGTGGGAAGCTGATGGTCGCCCACAGACTTCAAACGAGAAGCATAAAGTAAATTATGATGGTTCAGATTTTATGCTGACAGTGGCAACAGCGAATAACTCTGTACGTGACGGTTACCCGATCAGGTATGGTGATAATAATGGTGCAACGATTAGTAATATGACTAGCGGTACTTGTAAAGAGTTGTTTGAGCAATTAATGCAAAACCCTCCACAAATTACAGATAAAGCTGCTGAGGCAAAGGCTAATGGTGGCAACTTCCAATATTTCGCAAAAGTATCAGGTAATAACAATAATGCTGTTTGTGAGTATTACCAATTAGCATCAGCTAATACGAATAATAACGACAGTAATCTTTCAGAAGAAAGTGGTCACCAATTTACCTATAAGCCAGCTTTAGGTCAGGTTGTTGTAAATCTTAAATAAATAGTAGTTGGAGAATGTTATGAAACGTCAAGGCGGCTTTACGCTAATTGAAATGGTAGTGGTTATCGTAATCCTAGGTATTCTGGCGGTTACGGCAGCACCACGTTTTTTGAACCTACAAAATGATGCTCGTAAAGCTTCACTTCAAGGCCTTAAAGGTGGTGTTGATGGTGCAGCAGGTATTGTATTTGGCAAGGCTGCAATTAATGGCATTGAGTCTAACGATGCTGATGCAGATAACAAAGTAGAAGATATTTTAGTTGCTTATGGTTACCCAACAGCAGCAGATGGCGGCATCAATAATGCAGTTGTTGGTTTATCGACGGACTGGGTTATTAAGTATGATGACAAATCAGCGCCAAAAAATGCGGTTATGACTTTTAAAACTAATACAGTCTATAGTACCGTCAAAGAAATTCGTGATACTGAATGCTTTGTTCAATACAACCAAGCAACAAGCTCTGCGGTAGCGACAGCCGTTGTAACTGATACTAAGTGTTAATTATTAAATAGCGCTCCTCGGAGCGCTATTTAATAAGGGCATCATTATGATGCCCTTATTAAATAGACTTTTCCATTCCATAAAACCTTCAGGGTGAATAATGCCCAGTACCCAGCGCGGTTTTTCCTTAATCGAAGTTATTGTGGTGATAATGCTGGTGGGTATTATCTCGGTCACGGCTGCCTCACGAATTTTTGGCCGCAGTAGCTTTGATGCCTATGTTGCCCGCGACCAAGCCATATCTATCGCTCGTCAAATCCAAGTTACCGGCATGAACCAGGCCATAAATACCCCCAATGACGATCCGAGTCAGTGCCTTTCGTTAAAAATCACCGCTGATTATTTTGGCTCGTTGTCATGTTCATCTAATCAAGATTTTAGCCGCTGGTTAAGCACCGATAACGACAAGGTAAGCTTCGCTATTAATAACGGTATATCAACGATGTACTTCGATATATTGGGACGACCGTTTGTGTTTAATCGCAACAACCAAAAGGTCGCTATTTGCCAATCAGCAGCCTGTGAGGTGACGTTTACCTCGCGAAGTAACGAGCAAGCAACTATGTGTATTAATGCTGAAGGTTATATGTGGTCTGGGGTGTGCTCATGAAAAGGCTAAAATCACAGCGCGGCTTTACCTTGATTGAAGGCATTATCACCATTGTTATTCTTGGCGTGGCAATGGTAACGCTAACCAGTTTTCTATTTCCTCAAGTGCAACGCTCTGCTACGCCATATTATCAGGCGCGAGCGGTGGGCATCGGCAATGCCTTTCTCAATGAAATCCTCTCGCGCAAATTTGATGAAGAATCAGACCCGTTTAATGATAGCCGTATTCGATGTGGTGAATCCGTTCTCATTCAAGGCGTAGAGTTCTATCAGGAATGCTCACAACCCATAACTGCTGGTTCAGGAGTTCGTTGGCCTGAAGATGATACAAGCGAATATTATGATTACGTCGATCCGGTAAGTGGTAACTTGCTTGGGCGAGGATTAAGAGTTGAAATGGCCAATGATGTCGATGATTTTCATGGTTGCTGGGGTGATTTAGCATTATGCCGTGAAAGAAACGCTGGCAATAATAGTACCTTTCCTTGGCGTGGTTTTGTTGAAAGTCTAATTGAGCCAGTGAGTGCCGATGCTGAAAACGAGTATTACAAGAACATCACGGTTAATGTAAAGGTGAGCTATCCAGATAGCCTTAACCCTGAAACACCACCCCGTCAGCATAAGCGAATTGAAGTTGAGATAAATACGGGTAGTTATGGGCAATATGAGTTTGTTGCCTACAGGAGTAACTACTGATGGGCAGCTTCAAACGCATGCAGCAGGGTTTTACCTTGATGGAAATGGTGATTGCCTTGGTGATCCTCGCGATCATTTCATTGGCCATTGGCAGCTACCTCCAACTTGGCGCACAAGGTTATATCGGTACGGTTAACCGGGATCGGGCACAATCAATCGCCCGCTTTGCGCTGGAGAAAATGACCCGAGAAATTCGCCATGCCGCCCCAAATAGTGTTGAGGTTAACTCGCCTGGGCGGTGCCTCTCCTTCTATCCGGTAAAACTATCGGGCTTTTATCTTGCAGAGCCTATTAATACGGCGCTGGACTTTTCCCCTACAGTGGGCAGCGTGGATGAGTGGACGACAATTCAATCTAATGCTTGGATGGCTGTAGGGCTGCCATCGGCGAAACAATATGACGAAAAACGAAACACTATCCGTACCGTTGAACAGAGCAGTGATGATGGGGTGCTGACAGCGACTCTGGCACTTCCGCTTACATCGTCATCACCCGCTAACCGTCTGTATAGTTACAGCGAAAAAGTGAGCTATTGCTTTGACAGTACAACCAATGAATTACACCGTTTGGTCGATAATATGCTGCCGTCAAAGAACACCTTGATAGCACAAGATGTACAAGCGGTGAGCTTTGCCTCCGAAGGTGTCGGAATGAATAGTAACGGTATGGTTCATATTGGTTTGGTGATCCAGCGAGAGCAAACAGGCGAGCTATCTAATTACGAACACAGCGTGCAGGTGATTAATGTTTTATAGCAGGCAACGTGGCAGTGCGCTGATTGTGTCGATTTTTGTTATCACGGTGATGGCGGTAATGGCCTCGGCGATGATTAAGATTGATTGGTCTAGCCAAGATACTACCTCGCGAGAAGTGTTTGCTACCCGGGCGTGGTACGCCGCTCATTCTGGCAATGAGTATATGCTGAGTAAACTATTCCCATTAGGGGAAGCAAACTCGAAGCCTGAATACTGCAAAGAATATACCGGTGAGCTGTCTCCTCGCTTATTTAACTGCCAAGTATTAAAACTCGTTTGCACCAAGCATGAATATGGTAGTGCTGAATCTAAAAATTATAAATATCAATTAGAAGCGACCGCAACCTGTGGAACGGGGATGTTTGAAACCACGAGGACTCAGGAAGCGTGGGCCAAGGATTTAAATAATGAATAAAATAAAGACAATCTTTTGGGCGTTAATTGTATGTTTCTTTTTTCCCTCGTTAGCACATAGTGCAATCGACTTTTCTCAATGCCCATTTACTGGCCCTGCGCAGACCTGGAGCCGTGATGGTGATGTTGAGATAGATGGTGCAGGTGAAATCAATGGTGCTGTCGACGGGATGTTCCTTGGCTTTAATGAGGTTGATTCTCAGCCACATGGCTGTGGTAAGCACCAAAGATGTTATAGCAACCTCAGTTACCCAGAAAAAAACCTTTTGGTAGATAAGCCTTTATTTGTGTCATTTAAAGTAAATAACAACGAAAGAAAGCTTGAAAATGATGCTCATTTATCACCGGCTCGATATAAAAAGATCGAAATCATAAGCAAAGCCAAAGTTACCCTGGCTCCAGGGGAATACTGGGTTGATGAGTTTGTTATTAAAGAGAAGAGCGAATTAATCATTTCTGGGGCGGTAACCTTAAATGTTAATAAACTAATACTTGATGATAAGGCGACAATTAATCATTCAGGCTCACCCTCTAATCTTGTGATTATTGCACATAAAAATGATGGCGAGGTTGAGCTAAAGTCGAAGACCGAGCATGAATTTAGTGCGTATATTATTGCCAATGACGATGTTTTGATTTCAGAAAAAACGAGGGTTCGAGGAGCAGTGACAGCCTATGAGCTCAAAGTTGAAAAACAAGGTAAGTTAACTGCTGACTTGAATGGCTGTAATGTAACCCCTGAAGAACCTGAATATAGCGACGATGCTCAATTTCAATTTGGTACTCAGTCATGTAGCGCAGCTGAGTGTGAAATTCAAATTGATAATATTGATCAATATACCCTTAAGCCATTGGTCTTTTTGATGCCGACCATAGATCAAGGCTCACCAGATGACGATCCCCCCGCAACTCTTGCCGTGAAATCGGTTGATTTGAATGATGGAAAAGTAATTATTGAGCAAGTATCGCCTTCTGGAATTGGAGCCGCTGCAACGATGACTCAGGTCAGTTACTTAATCATGGAGCCAGGAAAGGCGAATTTTCATGGTAAAGAAGTGGTTGCGGGTTATGTCGATACCACTGAATATCAAGCAACATCAGGCGATGACCGAGGCTGGGAACGCGATATTGCATTGTCTGACTGGGGGGGAGGCTCGTTATCTAATCCTGTATTTTTAACCCAGCAGCAAGGTCTCAATAGAGATCATATTTTTTCTACTTCTGCGATTACAAATATTACCGCTGGAAAAAGTGATTTAGCGATTGAGCTAGGGCGGGGAACCGTGCACCCAGCTAACAAGCGTCGTGTCGCTTTCTTAGCAAGCAGTGTGGGAACTGGCGAGACAGATACCGGAATAAAATTTGAGTTTGGTGTTGTGCGAAATTTAAATCAAACGGGAACATTGGCTGAGTCATGTCAAAACCTGCGAGTCCCCTTTGCAAACAATTATACCGTACAACTTGGTGTCGTCGGGATGAAGCAAACCCGTAATGGCCCCCATGGTGGTTGGATCCGTCGTTGTGAGTTAACACCGTCTGATTTTAGCTTTGTGTTTGACGAAGATACCTTGGGTAGCCGTAAGCATCGTAGCGCAGAGGATGTCGGTTATTTTGCGTTTGGTACGGATTTTCAAATGCCGGAGCATTGTGAATACTTCCCAGGTCCAGTGCAGTCACACTCCGAGCAAGGAAAGATTGAGATCTATGATCAGGGCTTTATTCATGGTCAGGTTGAAAACTTCAAATTGGGGTTCAATTCTATAAATGATGGCTCTGGTTTAGGCGATGAATCATGCCGTACTGATAGTGCCTCTTGGAAGTGTCAGTTAAATCAGAATCTTGTTGTAGATTCTGTGGATTTACCTCAATTTCCTAGCGGTGGTAGCAGTGAGTCGTTTTATGACGGTAAAACACACGTTATTTCTTTTGAGAAGACATACCAAAGAATAGAAGCGGGCTCGACTTCAACGGTGAAGCTTGCAGCGAGCGGTGATTATTGGATTAGAAATTTAACCCTCAATGGCCAAGCAAAGTTAGTGGTTTCTGATGGAATAAAAGTCCGGTTATTTGTGGAGAGACTTCAAACTAATATTGATTCATCCATCAACCACAGCGGTAATCCAGATGATTTTATTTTGGTCGGTGTGGGAGCGAATGCCAATATACACCTAACAGGTGAGACCACATTCCATGGCATGGTGTACTCGGAAAACCAAGTAACCCTCGATTCCAAATTTAACTTCAACGACGACATTACCCAAATGCCTGCCACCATTACAGGAGCAGTGACTGCTCGTCAGGTATTTATGTCTGGAACCAGTAACATACGTAGCGGTGGCATGTGTTTCACACCTCCTGAGCAAAACTATCAAATTACTGTTAGCCCAGAGCAAGATTTATCACTGACGTGTGATCGCCAGCCCGTCGAGTTTCAAGTGCTGGACGAAAATGGCGCTCCTGCTGGTAGCTATGATGGTCAGGTCAATATCACCAGTACGCTAACGACGGCGAACAAGGCTTTTTGGTATCTTAGTGAGCAAGGCGGAGATGCAGGAAAGCTCGACATTAGCCAGAGTCATGCATTTAACGTTGATACTGACGGTAAGGTGACCCTATGGCTGAAGAGTGATGTGGTCGGCACTATTTCGGCAACTGGCCGCCTCTCGACTGACAGTGGGAAGAGTGCCACAGGCCAGTATGGTTTTGTGCCATTTAAGTTTGAAATTGCTGACAGTTACCTTCCGACCGTTGCCGGAAAGCCGTCAGCGATAAGTATCAAAGCCAAAGCCTGTAAAACCGATAATAACGATGAGGTATCGGTTGGCTATGATGGTAAGCGCACCCTGACACTCGGTACTCGCTATGACGCTCCCAATTCAGGCAGTCAAAATATTGAACTCCGGGCAGCTACCACAACCGCAAATTGGGTGAGTGATGAAATTGAACTCGACTTTAAACGTGGCATTGCAAGTGCCGAATTAAGGTACCTCGATGCAGGTAAAACAACCTTAACTCTTACCGATCCTCAATGTAGCCTCGCTGAAGGCTGCGAAATTTTACCGGATAGCCAAACGCTCGCACAGTATACGCTGGGGGACTGGACGCAGCTGGAAGGGACACAATCGGTGTGGTCGCGCCCCTATACATTTGCCTTGTGTAATGCGGGCGAGCCGTACATCGAAGGTGCAACAGGAACAGCTGATATCCCGAAAGAGTATACCAATGCTCATCAGGTCGCTTTTCTTCCTGCTGGACATCGTTTCAGTACTCTTGTGAAGCCAGTCATTTGGGATGATGATGGTGCATTTAGTGTGTCGGGTAAACAAGCTGATGTGGACTCAACGGCTTTGTGTGAGCGACCAGTGACGCAAAACTTTTTTCGGTCAGATGCCCCAACGGTTAATGTAGTACTGTCTCATCAGCTACATACACCTGAAAACCAACAGGCGGGACAGTTGTCAGGGACTTTATCGTTATCAAATACCGAGATAGAGAGTAAGCCATTTACGCTTAGTTGGGATGAAGTTGGCAGTATTAAATTGTTGGCTGATACTTCAGTAAATTATTTAGGGATGGATGTGAATGCTGGGTATCGATTCGTGGGCCGATTTTATCCCGATGCCTTTGCCATTGTTTCAGCAGAGAGTGGCAAGCAATACCCTGATGGCCAGTCGTTTGTTTATATGAACCAGTCTTTTAAAGCTCGTTTTAAGGTTGAAGCACAGAATGCGGCTGGGGGAGCTACCCAAAACTACGGCCACTTTGTACCGTCAAAACAAATTGGCCTTGAAATAGAGGCGATTGATAGCTCGATAGAGCATGGTCCAGTTAATCGTTTATCCGGGCGAATGGATTGGCATGGGTTGCCTGATGGCTGGGAAAAAGACTGGCAGGGCGCCCATGTGACCATCCCTTGGAGTCCGTTCATGTTCCAGCGCGATATTACAGCCCCAGCAACACCATCGACCTCAATCATCACGACAGAGGATGGTCCGTATGATGTTGCATTGGGTATTTTAAGGGAAGATCTAAGTTTTGCTGAGGCTGAGCGGATCGGTTACCCAGAAATTGATGGGGATATGGACGTTGTTTATTGCAACGGCGAGGAGGACTGCCGTGAGCCTCGGGCCGCGATGAAGTTTGCGGACTTTAATACTCGTTATGGCCGCATGGTGATGGATGATGGTGCGGGCCGCTCTGATGCTAGCATTGCAATTCCGCTCCGAGTCGAATATTGGAATGGTGATGAATTTACTACGCACTTCTCTGATAACGTTTCAGCGTTTGACGGCCAATATTCATGTAAACAAATTATCGCCCAGCCTGACAGTTCTGTGACAAGCGGCTCATACACTGAGGGTAAGGACCTTGTCACTGCTGGTGAAGCACCACTTAATCGGCTCGTCGCGAAACTGGAGACTAAGCAGCCGAATTACCGTGAGCAAGTCCGGTTTTGGCAGAAGTTAGTTAATACTATCCCGCAACAGGTCGCTGCTAATAATAATGAGATTAGCTGCAAGGCGGGAACGGTAGAAGGGCGTCTACAGCCTTGGCTGCTCTATAACTGGCGTGGTGTGGGTGACGAAAACCCATCCGCTGTGGTGACCTTTGGTGTCTATCGCGGTAACGATCGTATTCTCTACCGTGGTGAAAAGGGCATTAATACATTGCTCAATTAAATAAAATGCGGATCTGTGGCAGGTTTGACAAAGCTTACCTTGTCTCGATTCGCGCCCCTTGATACATTTAGCGCAATTTAACGAATTTGTAAGCTTGCAGGATTAGCCGAAGACTATGTTTAAAAAACTTCGTGGCATGTTTTCTAATGACCTGTCTATTGACTTGGGTACCGCCAATACTCTTATTTATGTCAAAGGACAGGGCATCGTACTTGATGAACCATCAGTAGTTGCGATCCGTCAGGATCGTGCTGGAGCAACCAAAAGTGTGGCCGCAGTCGGTCATGATGCCAAGCAAATGCTAGGCCGTACTCCGGGTAATATTGCTGCGATTCGTCCGATGAAAGACGGTGTTATCGCTGACTTCTACGTAACTGAAAAAATGCTTCAGCATTTTATCAAGCAGGTGCACGACAACAGCCTGTTACGTCCAAGTCCACGAGTTTTAGTCGCTGTACCGTGTGGTTCTACCCAAGTAGAACGCCGAGCTATCCGCGAATCAGCACAAGGTGCTGGTGCACGTGAAGTGTATTTGATTGACGAGCCAATGGCTGCGGCAATTGGTGCGGGTATGCCAGTATCTGAAGCGACAGGTTCGATGGTGATCGATATCGGTGGTGGTACAACGGAAGTTGCCGTTATTTCACTTAACGGTGTGGTGTACTCGTCATCTGTCCGCATCGGTGGTGACCGCTTTGATGAAGCTGTGATCAACTATGTGCGCCGTAACTACGGCAGCCTTATTGGTGAAGCAACAGCAGAGCGCATTAAGCACGAAATCGGCTCAGCGTACCCAGGTGATGAAGTACGTGAGATTGAAGTTCGAGGCCGTAACCTAGCTGAAGGTGTTCCTCGCAGCTTTACACTGAACTCAAATGAAATTCTTGAAGCACTGCAAGAGCCGTTAACGGGTATTGTTTCTGCGGTTATGGTTGCACTTGAGCAGTGTCCGCCAGAGCTAGCTTCTGATATTTCAGAGCGCGGTATGGTGCTGACTGGTGGTGGTGCGCTTCTGCGTGACCTCGATCGTCTACTGACCGAAGAAACCGGTATTCCAGTTGTTGTGGCTGATGAGCCGCTAACTTGTGTTGCCCTTGGTGGTGGTAAAGCCTTAGAAATGATCGACATGCACGGTGGCGATCTATTCAGCGAAGAATAATGCCCTCTTGGGCATGTCAACAAACAGGTTATAGCGTTACATGAAACCTATATTTGGCAGGGGTCCATCCCTGCAGTTGCGCCTGTTTCTTGCCATATTACTGTCGGTTGGCTTAATGCTGGCCGACAGCCGTCTTGATGCCTTTGCGAATGTCCGTTATCTATTGAATTCGGCCATTGCTCCCCTTCAATATGCTGCTAACTTACCCCGCGATCTACTAGATGGTGTCTCTGGGCAATTTAGTTCGCGTCAGCGGTTATTGGTTGAAAACAAAGCACTAAAACGAGATTTGCTTGTTCAGCAGAGCGATGTTCTGTTGCTTGAGCAATTAAAGCAAGAAAACCAGCGTTTACGGGAGCTATTAGGCTCTCCATTTGTGCGTGATGAAAAAAAATTGATTGCTGAAGTCATGGCGGTCGATTCCGATCCTTATAGCCATCAAGTCATGATCGATAAAGGTCGGATTGACGGTGTTTATGAAGGTCAACCCGTGATCAATGAAAAAGGCATTGTTGGTCAGGTGTCGTATGTGGGTGCCCATAACAGTCGTGTGCTGTTGCTCATTGACCCATCGCACGCGATCCCGGTGCAAGTCGTTCGTAATGATATTCGCGTTATAGCGTCTGGCAGTGGACAAATCGGTCAGATCCAACTTGAGCACGTGCCAAGCAGTACTGATATCGAAGTGGGTGATCTGTTGGTCAGCTCAGGTTTAGGTGGACGTTACCCTGAAGGCTACCCTGTTGGGTATATCACAGAGTTTTCATTTGATAATAAACGCCCGTTTGCCCAAATTAACGCAAGGCCTGCTGTACAGTTTGATCGTCTGCGTTATTTGCTGTTGGTTTGGCCAACACCGAATGAAACGTTAAGTGAAGGGGAGTTCAATAGTGGCGCATAGTAAACCTAATGGCCGCGTGTGGATTTGGCTGTCTTTCATTATTGCATTGGTGCTGCAAGCCGCGCCGTGGCCGGGTGAGTTGGAATATTTTCGCCCATCTTGGGTAACGTTGGTGGCCTTTTATTGGGTGCTGGCACTACCACATCGAGTGAATGTCGGCACAGCACTGTTACTTGGCTTGCTATGGGACTTAATGCTGGGTTCAACCCTTGGTGTGCGTGGGCTGATGATGTCGGTGCTATGTTATATAGTAGCGTTGAACTTTCAGGTGCTGCGAAACCTTTCTTTGTGGCAACAAGCGATGCTGGTGGCACTATTAACGCTGGGTGGAAAGCTGGTCGAGTTTTGGGCTGAATACCTAGTTTCAGTGATCACGTTTGACCCACAGCAACTTTGGTCTGTATTGCTTAACTTCCTGTTGTGGCCATGGCTGTTCTTACTGCTACGGCGAATGCGTCGTAAGTTCTCAATTCGTTAAACTTTTCTCCCAATACGATCTGTTCGATGCTAGTTTGTAACATTACCATCGAGTACCAATGAACAGGTCGTATTGATTTGTCATACTAAACAAAATAAATGTTATCATCATGCCGACACTGCAACTGTATTTAGCTTCTGGCTCTCCTCGCCGTAAGGAACTACTCACTCAACTAGGTTATACCTTTGAGCGAATCGTGGTTGATGTTGAAGAACAACATCAACTAGGTGAATTGCCCGCTGACTATGTACAGCGTTTATCAAAAGAGAAAGCCACTGCTGGCGTAGCGGCTTCTGATGGGCTGCTACCTGTATTGGGCGCCGACACCATTGTGGTGGTTGATGAAACAATTTTGGAGAAACCCCAAGACTTTGCAGATGCCAAGCGAATGCTATCGCTGCTTTCTGGCCGTCAGCATCAAGTCATGACCTCCGTGACATTGGCGACACCTATGAGGCAACAAACCACGCTTGTTATTACGAACGTTTGGTTTAAGACATTGTCTGATAAAGAAATTGAAGCCTATTGGCACAGTGGCGAGCCGCAAGATAAAGCCGGAAGTTATGGTATTCAGGGGATTGGCGGCAAATTTATCGAACGAATCGATGGCAGTTATTACGCTGTGGTGGGGTTACCTTTAGTGGAGACCGACATCATGGTTCAAGACTTTTTAAGTTTATCAATTTAGAGGCAACCATGAGCACAGAGCTGCTAATTAACGTCACGCCGAGTGAAACTCGCGTTGCAATGATTGAAGCGGGTAACCTTCAGGAAATCCATATCGAGCGCGAATCAAAGCGCGGTATTGTTGGCAATATTTATAAAGGGCGAGTGAGCCGCGTATTGCCAGGTATGCAAGCTGCATTTGTTGATATAGGTCTCGACAAAGCTGCATTTTTGCATGCTTCCGATATTGTTCCCCATACAGAATGTGTGGCAGAAAATGAAAAACAGCAGTTTCAGGTGCGTGATATATCTGAACTGGTGCGTCAAGGGCAAGATCTCGTTGTTCAGGTTGTCAAAGATCCGCTAGGCACCAAAGGGGCACGTTTAACGACGGATGTGACATTGCCTTCTCGTTACTTAGTGTTCATGCCTGGGGCTAGTCACGTTGGTGTTTCTCAGCGTATTGAGAGCGAGAAAGAACGTGAACGCCTTAAGAAAGTGGTCAATAAATATTGTGACGACCTTGGTGGCTTTATCATTCGTACTGCCGCTGAAGGTGCTACGTCGGAAGAGCTTGCCCAAGATGCGGCTTTTCTAAAGCACTTATGGCGAAAAGTGTTAGAGCGCCGTGCTAAACATAAACCAAAATCAATGCTTTACGGCGAGTTAGGTCTGGCGCAACGTATCTTACGTGACTTTGTCGGCACAGAGCTTGACTGTATTCAGGTTGATTCACGCTTAGGTTTCGAGAAGCTTAAAGAATTTACGGATGAATTTGTCCCTGAGTTGAGTGAAAAACTTGAGTATTATGCTGGTGAGCAGCCTATCTTTGATCTATACGATACTGAAAACGAAATTCAGCGTTCTCTGGATCGTAAAGTTGAGCTGAAATCTGGTGGTTACCTGATCATTGATCAGACTGAAGCGATGACAACGGTCGACATTAATACTGGTGCATTCGTCGGTCGTCGTAACCTTGAAGAAACCATTTTCAATACCAACATCGAGGCAACCAAAGCCATTGCTCGCCAACTACGCTTACGTAACCTTGGTGGCATCATTATTATCGATTTTATCGACATGGCCTTGGAAGATCACCAGCGTCGGGTATTGATTGCTCTAGAGCAAGCACTATCTTACGATCGGGTTAAAACCAATATTAATGGCTTTACCCAGCTAGGCTTGGTCGAGATGACACGTAAGCGTACGCGTGAAAGTATCGAACATGTGCTCTGTGACACCTGCCCGACTTGTGAAGGCCGTGGTACGGTGAAAACCGTTGAGAGTGTGTGCTACGAAATTTTACGTGAAATCACCCGAGTGAATCGTGCTTATGATGCAGATCGCTTTGTGGTATATGTCTCTCCTGCGGTTGCAGAAGCCTTGGCGGGAGATGAGTACCATGCACTGGCTGAGCTTGAAGTTTTCATTGGCAAACAGGTCAAGATCAAAGCTGAGCCACTGTATATTCAAGAACAGTTTGACGTCGTTATGATGTAAATATTGCGAGGCAATTGAGTGACAACAGTTCCAGTTCGTCTGGTACGTGGATTAATGTGGCTAGTGCTAATTTTATTAGTACTGGCCGCAATTGCTATTACAGGTCTGCGTCTTTTCCTTCCCCAGCTTAACGACTACCGTGAGCCTATTCGTCAATGGGCATCATCTCAAGCCAATATGCAGCTTGAAATTTCTCATGTCGAAGGGCATTGGCTTAACTTTGGACCCTCTCTGGTTTTGAAAGGTGTTGGGGTCAATATGCCGGATAATCCCGACTCTCTGGTTGAGGTCGGCGATGTTTCAATGCAGCTGGATATGCTTGGTTCAATCATGGGCTTGAGCCCTGTATTCAAAGATATTCGTATTGATCAATTACGTCTGGATATCACCCAGCTTTCTGGGTTATCTAATCGTAGTACTTCTACCGCGAGCAATCGGCAAACCTCAACTATTCGCCGTTTAGAAGAGTTGCTCTTTGTTCAGCTGGGGCAATTCTCCGTACGAAACTCTGCCGTGATATTGCTATCACCTGCTGGAGAGCGGGTCACGCTCAACATTGAAAATTTGCAGTGGGATACTCATAACAACCAGCGCCGTGCTGAAGGGGTTATCAGTATTGCCGATACGCATTTCAGTCAAATGCGGGTGATTGCCAACCTGTCAGAAAACCGCTCATTGACCGAACTATCCGGCGAGCTTTATGTGCAGGCCCGTAATCTTTCTGTGACGCCATGGCTGAATAAAAAGCAGCTAACGGACGCCAATATTACGAGCAGTAATATCAATGCCGAGGTATGGCTGACCGTTGATAGTGGCCGCTTACTTAAGAGTTTTGCAAGGCTCGATAGCAGCTACCTTCGTTGGCAGCAGGGGGAAGAGAAGCACGAGTTTAGTATTCGTCAGGGCCTTGTTAACCTGACGCCGATCTCATTGAAAAATGGTGAAATGGGCTGGCGCTTAGATAGTGACCAAATGGAGCTGCAAACTGACAATCTGCTCTGGCCGAGTTTCGATATAACGGCACGTTGGCAGCCAGAAAGCTGGCAGGTCGCGATCAGTCAATTATCGCTATCTCATCTGCGCCCTTTTATTAGCTTTTTACCCGATGACAACACTGCATTGAAGATGGTTAACACCTTGCAACCCAGTGGTACGTTAAGTGACATTCGGGCTATGGGCGGTAAGGATGTTCCACCGAGGTTTTCTTTCGCACTAAATCAGTTCGGTATGAAGCAATGGGAGTTATTGCCAGAAATCCATAAACTGGATGCTTTTGTCGCTGGTGATTTACAGGGCGGCAAAGCCGTGTTGTCATTGGAAGACGATGAGCTGCCTTATGGCGATGTATTTCAAGCGCCATTACAGATTAACGAAAGTGATGTAACGGCTTATTGGCAGATTGGCGATGACGGTTGGCGATTGTGGAGTGATCAACTGGTCGTGAATACGCCACATTTGAGTGTCGATGGTCAGTTTCGCCTAGATTTTCCAGCTAATGCACCGTCGTGGCTATCATTTTATGGTGAGGCAACACTCAGTCAGGCGGGTGAAACTTGGCGTTATCTACCAACGCACGCACTGGGTCAAGATTTAACGAACTACCTGTCGGCAGCGATTCGTGGCGGGAAGGCTGAAGATGCCCAGCTATTGTGGTACGGCGAATTGGCCGATTTCCCATATAGCGATAATACCGGTGTATTTCAGGCTTATGTGCCGATGCGCAATGGTAAGTTTAGCTTTGATACCGCTTGGCCTGAACTCACTGAGCTCGATCTTGATCTATTGTTTGAAAATGACTTTATGTACCTTGACGCGAACCATGCGCAAACCATGGGCGCGACAGCATCAAAGGTAACGGGTGATGCAGAATTAAGTGGCGATGGCCACCTCAAGTTAGCCGTTGATATTTCTGCGCAAGGTGATCAAGTCCGAGATTATATGATGGCGACGCCATTGGTTGATTCGGTCGGGGCCGCATTGACCACCGTACAGGTCAGTGGCCATGTCGACTCATCATTTCAGTTGGATATCCCTTTCGACGGCAGCGATGTCCGAGCATGGGGCAGTGCCACATTAGCGGGAAATCAAGTTGCTATTGATGCGCCACCTATCTCTCTAGAGCAGGTTAAAGGTACGATTTCTTTTGATAATGACATCGTCAATGGTGATGGCCTTACGGCATCGATGCTCACGCAGCCGGTATCGTTTGGATTTGCGGGGAAAAGTGACGATAGTGGCTATAAAGTTGGTATTGATCTAGAGGGCGACTGGCAAGTTGCTCCTTTGCAGGCGCAATTACAAGACCCATTGTTGGCACATGTTTCGGGAAGCAGTGCATGGCAAAGTAAAGTTGATATTGATCTACATGACACGGGATTCGATTATCTTGTTAATCTGCAAGCAGCACTTGAAAAGGTGCACAGTCAGTTACCTTATCCGTTGGAACAACCTGCTGGTAAAAAAGACAATATCACATTGACTGCAAGTGGTAATGCACAGTCATTAACCGGATTGATCACTGCACCAGATATGAAATACCAAGCAATTATCAATCTTGTACCCGAGCGTTTAGAAATAGATGCCAGCGAATGGGTTATTGGTGATGCTCGGGCTCAATCTCTCGTCAAAGGAACACATGCGCTAACGATCAACAGCCCTAAACTAGTAAATGGCGATCGTTGGGTTGACCTGTTCAGCGATATTGAGGACAAACAGGCGCAGGTTGAGCAATCCGGCAAGCCAAGTGTGATGCCAATCATTCCATTACCCACCCAAGTTGATGCGAAAGTGCGGCAGCTGAAACTGGCCACCCTTGACTGGAGTCGTGTTGATTTAACCCTCCGTAGACAGGCAAAGCAATGGCATATGCAGTTAGCCAGCCGTGAGGCCAAAGGCGAAGCTGTTTGGCCGGATAACGGCCCGATCAATATTATGCTCGATAATTTGCATCTCAATATTCCGAATATGGATGATCCTGAGATCAGTGATGCTCCTCGGAAAAAATACCAACCGCAGCGGGACATTCCGCCAGCGACAGATTTTGACCGCAGCATGATGCTGAATATTCCAGAAATGGATATCACGATGAATGATGCATGGTTACAAGGCTATCGACTGGGAAGTGTTTCAGGCAAGGTCCGCCGTGATGGCAGTATGCTTGAATTGGTCAACTTTACGATCGACTCGGGCGAGACATCACTCAACCTTGATGGTCACTGGACATTGACCGATGATCGTAATGAAACCCAGATTGCCTTTGATATCGATGGTGAGAACAGTTCTGATCTTATGGGACGCTTTGGTATATCCGGCGGAATCCAAGGGGCTAAGTTTAGTACTTATGCCTCTATTCAATGGCAAGGTTCACCGTGGTCAATGCACCGCGAGACGTTATCTGGCGAGATGAAATCAGAAACCGGACAGGGTGTGATCAGTGATATTGGTGGTGCGGGGCGTTTGCTTGGTCTATTTAGTATTGACTCAATTGTGCGCAAGATGCAGCTTGATTTCTCAGGGATCTTTGATGATGGCTTAGCATTTAACTATATCCGTGGTAGTGGCCAAATTGAGAATGGGCGCTTTGAAACCTCGAATATCAAAATGCAGGCACTGGCTGGTGATATGTTTATTCAGGGAAGTGCTAATCTTGTAAATGAGACCGTGGATGCAAGGGTCAGATTTACCCCGGACTTTACCTCTGGTATTCCGGTATTAACCGCATTTGCGGTGGCACCTCAAACGGCTATCTATGTGTTTGCTATATCAACGGCATTATCGCCAGTCTTGGATGTGTTTACTCAGGTTAACTATAGAGTTAAAGGGCCAATAGATTCGCCAATAGTGACTGAACAATCACGATTCACGGGTGAATATACCGTGCCTGAAGACTTAAAACAGCAAGAAAAATCAAAATAACGACAAGGCAGTGAGCTGCATTTTATCCAAGGGCGTATCTTGGATGAAATGCCATTAGGGAGAAAGTTATGGCTAAAGTTGGCATCGTACAAATGAATTCAGGCGCCGATCCTGAAGTGAACCTTAAGCACCTTAAACTAAAGCTGAAAGGGCTACAGTTGCAAGGGGCTAAGCTGGTTCTAACCCCTGAAAACTGTTTGGTTTTTGGTTCTCGGCATGATTATCAGCAACATGCAGAACCATTGGGGAATGGCCCTCTTCAGCAGGCTATCGCTCAATTGGCGAATCAGTTAGGCATTTGGATTCTGATTGGCTCTATGCCTATTCGTCATTCGAGTGGTGCAATCACCACAACGGCACTGCTGTTTGATGATAAAGGCGAGTGTCAGGGGCATTATAATAAGCTCCATATGTTTGATGTTGAAATTGAAGATAAGCATCATAGTTACCGTGAGTCCGATACCTTTTTACCGGGCAATGACGTTAAAGTGATCGCCACGCCTTATGGCAACATTGGCTTATCAATCTGTTATGATGTCAGGTTCCCGCAATTATATTCGGCCTTGCGAGAGCAAGGGGCGGACATCATTGTTGTGCCTGCTGCCTTTACCAAAGTAACCGGTAAAGCACACTGGGAGCTCCTGTTGAGGGCTAGGGCGGTAGAGACCCAGTGCTGGGTGATTGCTGCAGCACAATGGGGCGAACACAATGAGTCCCGAGAAACCTGGGGGCACTCAATGATTGTTGACCCTTGGGGGCAGGTTGTCGCTTGCCAGCAACAAGGAACTGGAGTGCTGCTGGCTGATGTTGATTTAGAGCTCAGCCAAGCAATAAGAACAAATATGCCATTGGTGAATCACGCAAGATTTAGTGTTCACCAACGCTAATACTGACACGCCTTCGCTATGTGTGGGCGGTCGGATATAACAAGAGCAAAGTAGATGACGCTGGAAACTGTAGAAGAGACAATGTTAGCCCAATCAGGGCTAGGACGTGAAGAGTTAAGCCAGACCTTGAGCATGATTGCTACAAGGGATGTGGACTATGCCGATATTTATTTTCAGTCTTGCTGGCATGAGTCATTAGTGCTTGAAGATAGCATTATTAAAGATGGTTCATTTAATATCGACCGGGGTGTAGGTGTTCGAGCAGTTTCTGGCGAAAAAACCGGTTTTGCTTACTCCGACCAAATCAACCATCTGGCATTAACCCAAAGTGCAAAAGCGGCACGGGGGATTACACGCATCGGTGGTAGCGGTAAAGTAAACGCATTCACACCAAGTAACCCAACCAACATCTATGCGCCAGTTAATCCGCTTAATAGTTTTGATAAATACCAGAAAATCGCATTACTGGAAGAGATTGACCGCTATATTCGTACCAAAGAGCCGATGGTAAAAGAAGTCTCGGTCAGTATTAATGGCGTTTACGAACAAGTCATGGTTGCCGCACTTGATGGTACCTATGCGGCGGATATTCGCCCATTGGTGCGCCTATCAATCAGTGTGTTGATTGAGAAAGGCGATAAACGCGAGCATGGTAGTGCGGGCGGTGGTGGCCGCTATGGTTATGAATATTTTCGAACTGAAGAAAACGGTAAGTCGATTGCTTTAAGTTATGCCGATGAAGCATTGCGTCAGGCGATTATCAACATTGATGCTGACGAAGCTCCAGCGGGTACAATGCCCGTTGTACTTGGTGCTGGCTGGCCGGGTGTCTTATTGCATGAAGCGGTCGGTCATGGCCTTGAGGGAGACTTCAACCGTAAAGGCTCTTCCATGTTCTCCGGTCAAATGGGTCAGCAAGTTACATCACCGCTGTGTACCATTGTGGATGATGGCACGCTCAAAGACCTTCGTGGTTCAATCAATATTGATGATGAAGGTACGCCGGGCCAATATAATGTATTGGTTGAGGGCGGCAAGCTCAAAGGCTACATGCAAGATAAGCTGAATGCACGCCTGATGGGTGTTGACCCGACAGGTAATGGCCGACGTGAATCGTATGCACATTTACCGATGCCACGTATGACCAATACGTACATGCTACCGGGTGAGCACTCACCGGAAGAGATCATTGCGAGTGTTAAGCGTGGTGTGTATGCGCCGAACTTTGGCGGTGGTCAGGTTGATATTACATCGGGTAAATTTGTCTTTTCAGCATCGGAAGCTTATCTGATTGAGAATGGTAAGATAACGCGTCCAATTAAAGGTACAACCTTGATCGGGAGTGGTATCGAAGCGATGCAGCAGGTATCGATGGTCGGTAATGATCTTGATATTGACCGTGGTGTAGGTGTATGCGGTAAAGCAGGCCAAAGTGTGCCTGTTGGTGTTGGGCAGCCAACCCTGAAAATTGATTCAATGACCGTGGGCGGTACACAGTAAGCACAAGCTTACGTGGTGTAATACCAAGGGTTATAAAAAATGCCAGCAGTGATGCTGGCATTTTTTTATCATCGCTAGGCCGTGACGCTTAGACCATGTCAGTTTTTTAAAGAGCTTAGTCTTTAATGTACAGCTCTTTTAGAAGCTGAAAAATTTCACGATAAGCTTTTGCAGGCTTATTCTGAGCTTTTTCTTTGCCTGCTTGGCGAACTAGCTGGCGCAAGCGAGTACGATCTGCATCAGGGTGATCAACTAAAATTGCGTTGATCATGCTATCGCCACTCTCAATTAAACGGTCACGTTTTTGCTCAAGTTTCTTTAACTCAAACGTTGCTTGAGAGTGCTTGTTATTAAGCTTATCTAAAGCGGCTTGAATAGGTTCAACTTCTACATGACGCATCAGTTTACCAATGCGCTGTAGCTGACGGCGTCGTGCTTCGTTTTTAAAGCGCTGTGCGTCTTTGATGGCCTCAAAGAGCTCTTCATCTAATGGTATTTTTGACAGTGCATTAGGCTTGAGTTCAACAAGGTCTTCACCCAGTTTCTGTAGGGCATCCATGTCACGTTTCATCTCGGATTTACTAACCCAGATGATTTCTTCTTCCTCTTCCCAAGGGGCTTTTTGGTTTTTGCGGCTCATATCAGGCTCTTCGGAATTGCATTTGTTTTTATTTTACCAGTTTAATCGGGATTTGGGGCGCAAAATACGCACAGGGGGTGTTATCCTAAGAGTAATACCAATTTCATTGGCTTATTTGGTTACCCGATAAGGTATCTTAAAGGTAAGCGATTACTGAGAAAATAAAGTATGGACGTGAAAGAACAGGTTGCTCAACAGCGTGTTGAACTGGAAGCGGCTGTTGCTAAAGCGCTGGAGTTGGCTGGCCAGCAGGCTGATGCGGCTGAAGTTGCGATAAATAAAACAACCGGGATCAGTGTCTCGACGCGCATGTGCGAAGTCGAGAACGTTGAGTTTAATAGTGATGGTGCACTTGGCATTACTGTTTATCGTGGTCAGCGTAAAGGTAGTGCATCAACGTCTGATCTGAGTGAAGGCGCAATTGCACAAACCGTTGCAGCAGCTCTGGATATTGCGCGTTATACCTCAGAAGACCCTTTTGCAGGCCCTGGCCCGAAAGAATTAATGGCGAGGGATATTCCTGAACTTGATTTGTTCCATCCGGATGAGCCTGAGCCAGACCATGCTGCCTCTATTGCGATTAAAGCTGAGCAGGCTGCCCTAGATTCTGATCCTCGAATCAAAATGAGTGATGGCGCAAGTTATGATAGCCATTATGGTATTCGTGTTTATGGTAACAGCCACGGCATGCTTGCAAGTTATGCTTCAAGCCGTCACAGCACCAGTTGCTGCGTGATAGCGGAAGGCAAAAATGGTGAGATGGAGCGAGACTACAGCTATACCACAGCGCGTCGTGCCTCTGAACTTTGGACTCCTGAAACAGTAGGGCGCCATGCGGCAGAGCGTACTGTTAGCCGAATTGACCCACAGAAGCTATCTACTCGAGAAGCGCCAATCATGTTTGCGGCGGATATTGCGACAGGGCTATTTGGCCATTTAGTGATGGGGATCAGTGGGTCTAATCTTTATCGTAAATCGACATTCTTACTTGACCAACTGGGTGAACAAATCTTCCCTGAGTGGCTCAATATTAGTGAGCGTCCACATATCTTACGTGGTATGGCGAGCACGCCATTTGATAGTGAAGGACTGGCAACGCGCGATTGTGAAATCATTCAAGATGGCGTGCTTCAAACGTATTTGATGACAAGCTATGCAGCACGTAAGCTAAACCGTCAGCCAACGGGTCATGCGGGTGGCATTCATAACTGGATTGTGAAACCGACCGGTGAAAGCTTTGATCAAATGCTGAAAAAGATGGATCGCGGCTTGTTGGTTACTGAGCTTATGGGTCAGGGCGTAAATATCGTGACAGGTGATTACTCGCGTGGTGCGGCTGGATTTTGGGTCGAAAATGGCGAAATCCAATACCCGGTCAGTGAGGTAACTATTGCGGGTAACTTGAAAGACATGATGAAAAACATTGTCGCTATTGGTAGTGATACCGAAACGCGTAGTCAAATCCTAACGGGTTCTATGCTAATGGATACCATGAAGATCGCGGGTGAGTAAGCCGTAGAGTTTTGTGGGTACCTCATCCTGATATGAGTTGAACAAAAAAGCGAGCTTCTAAAGCTCGCTTTTTTACGGGTGCTTGCCCATGATGCGAACGGGTAGGCTACACCAAAAAGATGGTCGCGAGTCCGAGGAAAACGGATAAGCCGACAATATCGGTAATGGTCGTTAGTGCCATACCGCCAGCTAGCGCGGGATCGATGTTCATTTTCTTGAGGAATATCGGAATACAGACACCCGCCACACCTGCAACTAATAAGTTGGTTAGCATTGCCCCAGCAATGATAGCCCCAAGCAGCAAGTTCCCTTTCCAGAAGACAACGACACCACCAATTATCGCCGCCCAGAGAATACCGTTGATTAACCCGACACGGGCTTCTTTACTTAATAGCCAGCGGGTATTGGTATCACCGATATGGCCGACGGCAAGGCCTCGAATAACCAGCGCAACGGTTTGGTTACCTGCTACACCCCCCATTGATGGGACAATTGTCATCAAGATAGCGATTGCCGCCATTTGCTCAAGCGTGTCTTCGAACAGGTTGGAAACCGATGCGGCGGCCAACGCAGCGAGTACGTTGACACCGAGCCAGATACTTCGACGTTTCGCGGATTTAACCACTGGCGCGAAGGTATCTTCGTCGTCATCCATACCTGCCATGCTCATCATGGTATGCTCTGCATCTTCACGAATGATATCGACAACATCATCAATGGTAATACGACCAACAAGTTGGTTGTTGGTATCAACAACGGGGGCTGAAAGCCAGTTACGTCGTTCAAACAGGTTGGCGACTTCACTATCATCCATATCAACCGCAATGGCCTCATCGGCATCATCCATAACATCTTGGATTTGGATGTCGGGCTGAGTGGTGATAAGCGTAGCCAATGATAAGTGCCCAATCAGTTTTTCATTTTGATCGACTACGTACAGGGCATCGGTAGCTTCCGGCAATTCGCTCTTCATTCGTAGGTAACGCAGAACCACATCTGCGGTTACATCCCCTCGAATGGTGATGAAATCGGTACTCATGATACCGCCGGCGGATTCTTCTGGGTAGGCTAGCGCTTTCTCAACACGGTGGCGATCGGTTGCGTCCATCTGTGCCAGTACTTCCTGATATTTGCTATCAGGTAAGCTACGTAGGACGTAGGCAACATCATCGGTTTCCATGCCCTCGGTAACGGCGGCCAGTTTGTCTGGTGCCATTTGAGCGACAATGCCATCTTTTACGTCTTCTGAAAGCTCGTCGAGGATTTCACCTTGTTCTTCAGGATCAGTAAGTTGCCAAAGTACTTGACGTTCTTTAGGCGGAGAGGCTTCGAGTAGGTGTGCAATGTCCTCCGGCTCCATCTCTTGGAGCATTCGGCGAACATGGACAAACATGCCGTTTTCAAGCGCTTGGTTGACTTCTTGTAGTGTTTGGTGGGTTTGGTCTTGCTCTATTACATCCGCCATTGCTTGCGATACCCCAAATAACCGTGATGCGATATACCTGAAGATACTTGATGGCCCAAAAGCCAGTCAGTAATGCTGAGAGGTATAACAATGCAATAAGCTGAATTTTAACGCAATAGTGATACAGTGTCTCATCAGAACTGAGAGGAAATAAAGATTTAATGCTTTTACGTTGTTTTATTCTTCGTTCTTGAGTTAGCTTTCTTCGTCAAAACCCGCTTCGATGAGCTGACTAACGGCGTCCAATGCGACGAGGGCGTCAGTCCCGTCAGCACTGACACTGATCTGTTGCCCTTGGGCTGATTCCAGCATCAATAATCCCATAACACTATCTGCTGTAGCCGTTTTTTCACCATTACAGATAGTAATACACGACTCGAAGCTCTGTGCAAGTTCGACCAATTTTATGGCAGCCCTTGCATGTAGTCCTAGGCGGTTTTTAATAAACAGTTCCCGGGAGCACTGTGTCATTTTTTAGCTTCCAGCGTACGGTGGCGAATCTGGATTTGATGCCCTTCGTATTTGAAATGTTCAGCCAGTTTTTGAGCGACATAGACGGAACGATGTTGGCCGCCAGTACAACCTATCGCGACAGTAAGGTAACTGCGGTTGTTCTTCTCAAGCATTGGCAACCAGGTTTCGATAAAGTTGCGAATTTGATAGATTAACTGGTTAACTTCAGGCTGGGCAGAAAGATACTCTTTGACGTCTTGATCAAGGCCTGTTTGCGGTTTGAGCTCAGGCACCCAATGCGGGTTAGGTAAAAAGCGGACATCAAACACATAATCGGCATCCGTTGGTAGGCCATGTTTAAAACCGAAAGATTCAAAGACCATGATGAGTTCGCGGGCATCCCGACCGAGCACGCGAGAACGTACCGTTTCACTAAGATCATGGATAGATTTACTGGTGGTATCAATAACAAGATCTGCGTGTTCTTTTAATTCTGAAAGATGATCGCTTTCAGAAAGAATGGCTTGCTCAAGGCTCATATTGTTACGAGATAGCGGGTGTAAGCGACGAGTTTCGCTGTAGCGCTTGATTAATTCTTTGTCATCAGCGTCGAGGAATAACACATTCACATCGACATCATCACCGAGCGAGTCCAGCGTTTCGCGGATCACTCCGGGCTTTGACGGCATATTACGGACATCAATGCTGACGGCGACATTTTGTTGGTTACCTTCTAGCGTCTTGATAAATTGCGGCAGTAGAGTAACCGGTAAGTTATCAACGCAGTAATAACCAAGATCTTCAAGTACACGCAAGGCGATAGACTTACCTGAGCCAGAGCGCCCACTTACGACCATTAACATCATGGTTAAGATACCTCAACAATCGGGGAGTGTGTGATGATCATTATGAATCACAGGTTAGGATTTGATAAAGCTCTTCATCACTTTTTGCGGTGCGAAGTTGCTTACAAACTTGTTTACTGCTGAGCTTTGCAGCCATACAGGAAAGAGTTTGTAGGTGCTCTTTACATTGTGCATCGGGCACGAGAAGCGCAAATAGCAAATCAACCGGTTGATTATCGATAGCATCAAACTGGATCGGATCCTGACACTGGATTAATACAGCAACGGCTTGCTCGCTATTATTGATGCGGCCATGAGGGATCGCGATGCCATTACCGATACCGGTACTGCCCATCTTTTCTCGGCTCAGCATACACTCAAAGAGAGGCTGGGGGTTCTGGTCAAGGTGCTCAGCAGCAATTTCGCTGATAATTTCCAAAGCACGCTTTTTACTGGAGCAAGGGACTGCACTTTTGGTGCAGTCCAGGCTCAATACATTACTCAGTTGCATGATTAGTGACTATTGAGTTTATCTTTGTGTTTGTTTAGTTGACGAACCAGTTTATCAGTTAATGCGTCAATAGCAGCATACATATTTTCAGAATCCGCCTTTGCGTGGATTTCTCCCGAATTAATATGGAGTGTAGCTTCTGCAACTTGCTGTAATTTTTCGACATTGAGCACAACATTAACATTATTAATTTTATCGAAAAAGCGCTCCAGCTTATCGAATTTCGTCATGACATATTCACGCATTGACGGTGTGATTTCGACATGGTGCCCGGTTAGGTTAATTTGCATAGACATCTTCCTTCTGTTGGCGCCTGTTAGAGCAGACGTTTTCGCTGATTAGACGGCGGAATACCCAGAGATTCACGGTATTTGGCAATGGTTCTTCTTGCCACCACGATCCCTTGGTCCGCCAGTAATGTCGCTATTTTACTGTCACTCAGTGGCTTGACTTGGTTTTCTGCTGCTACCAGCTTTTTTACCAAGGCGCGGATAGCGGTTGACGAGCATTCGCCGCCGTTATCAGTACTTACGTGACTTGAGAAGAAGTATTTCAGTTCAAAAATGCCACGGGGGGTATGCATATATTTTTGCGTCGTTACCCTGGAGATTGTGGACTCATGCATATCAACCGCCAACGCAATATCGTTAAGTACCATTGGTTTCATGGCTTCTTCGCCATATTCGAAGAAGTCTTGTTGGTATTCGACAATACAGCGGGCGACTTTTAATAATGTTTCATTACGGCTTTCTAGGCTTTTAATCAGCCATTTTGCATCTTGTAGGTGCGTGCGGATAAATTGGCTATCAGCGGTGCTACGGGTACTCTTGCTTAATGCTGCATACTGTTGATTGACACGAATGCGCGGTACGCTATCTGGATTGATAGTGACGACCCATTTACCGTGATCTTTAAAGACGGACACATCAGGCACAATGTATTCAGTTTCTGACGCAACGACACGGTTGCCCGGGCGAGGGTCTAGACCGTGAATTAGTTGCATAACAGCTTTTAGTTCGGGCTCTTTCAGTTTGGTATCACGCATTAACTGACGGTAATCGCGGTTTGCCAGTAAGTTGATACAATCGGTAAGCAGCATGCGAGCTTCAGCTAGCCACGGGGTGTCTTTCGGAAACGTGGCCAGTTGAAGTAAAAGGCATTCTTGTAGATTACGAGATGCGACCCCTAATGGGTCAAACTGTTGAATACGCTTAAGTACAGCTTCTACTTCGTCAAGCTCGACATCTTCAGCGCCTAAACTTTCGAGGATTTCATCGGTTGAACAGGTTAGGTAACCTTTGTCATCGACGCCATCAATAATCGCCGTTGCAATTGTGTGGTCGGTATCACTGAAAGGGGTCAGTTCAACTTGCCACATGAGATAATCTTGCAGGCTTTCGGTGGTTTCACCTTGATAAACAGGCATTTCGTCATCAATAGCAATCCCTGTGCTGCCTGTCCCTGCGCTGTAGACATCATCCCAAGTCGTATCGACAGGGAGTTCTTCTGGCATCTCTCGTTGTTCAATTACATCTGATGTGTCAAAGGGCTCTGGCTCACTGCTATCTGATTCTTGTGCAGATGCCTCTGTGTGCTCGGCGCTATCAGGCTTATGCTCTTCACCGGTTAAGGTTTCATGTGCACTTTCTTCAAGCTCCAGCAGTGGGTTGGCATCTAAGGCTTCTTGAATTTCCTGCTGAAGATCCAAGGTAGATAATTGCAAAAGCCGAATTGCTTGCTGCAGTTGTGGCGTCATTGCCAATTGTTGGCCAAGTTTAAGCTGGAGCGAGGTTTTCATATATATGTATGTACCTTGTTATTATCTTTGGTGTTGGCTGCATAGCACCGGTAAGTGATACGGAATCCATTATTCGATTCTCGGTGCTAGCTCCTGGTACGTCCTTATGTATAACTATAGACGGAACTGGTCACCCAGATAGACTCGTTTTACATGTTCATCATTTAGTACTTCGCTTGGAGTACCATGTGCAATCAAGTGTCCTTGGCTGACAATGTAAGCTTGCTCACAGACATCTAATGTTTCACGTACGTTATGGTCGGTGATCAGTACACCAAGTCCACGATCCCGTAGGTGCTCAATGATCTTTTTAATGTCGATCACCGAGATCGGGTCAACACCAGCAAAGGGTTCATCCAAGAGAATGAATTTTGGGTTAGCGGCCAGCGCGCGAGCTATTTCAACACGGCGGCGTTCACCCCCTGATAGTGCCATACCTAAACTGTTGCGAATGTGCTGGATGTTGAATTCATCCAATAATTCTTCCAACTTATCCTGACGTTCCGCTTTAGTCAGTTCTTTGCGTGTTTGCAATACTGCCATAAGGTTATCGTGTACCGACAGTTTGCGGAAAATCGATGCTTCTTGTGGCAGATAGCCGATCCCCATGCGAGAGCGGTTATGCATTGGCTGAAGACTGATGTCTTCATCATCAATGGTAATTAAACCTTCGTCACGCGCCACAAGGCCGACAATCATATAGAATGAGGTCGTTTTCCCAGCACCGTTTGGGCCTAATAGGCCAACGATTTTACCAGACTGAACCTCAAGGCTAACGTCGGACACTACTTTGCGGCCGTTATAGCTTTTTGCAAGATTTTGGGCTTTTAGCGTTGCCATGTCGTGATTACTTCTTGTTTTGATTCATTTGGTTAGGCTGCAAGATGGTGGTTACACGTTTTTTCTTGCCACTCTCAGCAACGAGTTTTTGCTCGTCAATTTTGTAGCTAATAACCTTGCCTTGAATTTCACTACCATCCTGAATCAGAATGGCTTCGTCGGTCATTTTGAGGAATTCGATATCTGTTTCATAACGCATCTTCTTTGCTGCGCCGTCAATGGGTTTACCATCATCCATTAATTGGTGGAAGGTGGCTGGGTTGCCATAAGCATCAATGGCTTCTTTTCCTTCACCGCCTGGACGCGTGACAACCACTTTATCAGCTCGAATATCAATACTGCCCTGACGCAAGATGACATTACCAGTAAAAGTGACGATATTTTTTTGAATATCAAGTTCTTGGTTGTCTGAGTCGATATAAATAGGTTGCTCTGTATCGCTCTTTAAAGCCCAGCTAGAGGTGCTGATACAAAGGCAGAGCAAGGTCGTAATTTTATAAAGCTTCATATCTACCTTTCACATTTTTTAATAAGGTGGCGACGCTACGATCCATATTTCCTTTCATCCCCAACCCTTCATTTTGAAAAGCATCACCAGTAATGGTGACATGATCTGGGGTGTCAAAATCTTTACTAATAAGATCAAGGCGTAAGTTTTCAGTTTTTATTACTTTAACAGCAGACTCTGGTAATAAGTTGAAAATACGAACATTACCCGTCATTTGTAACACGTGGTTCTTATCTAGTCTGGCTGTGTTTGAGCTGATCCGCCATTCTGTTTCTGTCCCATCACGGTAGACCCACAATACGGGTTCAACAAAATCAGTATTACCACTATTACTAAAGTGCTCAAGGTAATTGGCATCGATTTGGTAACTGCGTAACCCTGATTGATTGAAAGCTGTGTTCACCACGCTTTTGCCTGTAAATATAGGCTTTTCTGTATCAGGCGCGACTTGAATATCTGCCTGCCAGTGCTTATCAAGCAGGTAGTAGCCAGTCCATGCACAGATCACAATGAGTAGTACATAGAGTAGCCTTTGTAAGGTCATATACTTAAGCCTTTATGTTTATCTAGCTCCCCTCTGGCCTCAAGGATTAAGTCACACACTTCACGCACGGCACCATAACCGCCCTGAATACGGGTGATAAAATCAGCACGGCGAGCCAAGAGAGGGTGGCCATCTGCCACACAAATAGACAGGCCAACTTTCTCCATAACCGGCCAGTCAATTAAATCATCGCCAATGTAAGCGGTGTGCTCAGGGGCGATGGATAGGGTGTTTACGATATCGTCATAGGCAGCCAGTTTATTGTCTTGCCCTTGATAGATATGTTGGATGCCCAGTGCCGACATTCGGTTTTCAACAATGGCTGATTTTCGCCCTGTGATGATGGCGATTTCAATGCCTGCACCCATCAGAGACTTTATGCCATAGCCGTCACGAGTGTGAAACGTTTTAAGTTCTTCACCATCGTTACCCATGTAGATGCGGCCATCTGAAAAAACGCCGTCGACATCGCAAATTAATAGCTTAATCTCTTTCGCTTTTACCATGTTCGATTGGCATACCGGGCCATACAATGTATCAACTTGCATTACATGACTCCCGCTTTGAGTAGATCGTGCATGTTCAGTGCCCCGACCAGTTTGCCATTTTCAGTGACCAGTAGGCCATTGATTTTTCGATCTTCCATCTGTTTTAAACCTTCAGCCGCCAGTAACTGTGGAGAAATAGTCGCAGGGTTTCTGGTCATCACTTCACCAATAGCGGTGTTGTGAATATCAATACGGCTATCCAGTAGGCGACGAAGATCGCCATCGGTGAAGATGCCAAGAAGCTGCTGGTTACTATCAATGATAGCCGTCATTCCCAAGCCTTTACGAGAGACTTCAAGAAGTGCATCTTTTATTGAGGCTTCTTCCTTTACGATAGGCAGGAAATCTCCGATATGCATAACATCGCTGATACGCATCAGCAACTTTCTGCCTAAAGCGCCACCGGGGTGGGAGAGAGCAAAGTCATCAGCGGTGAAGCCGCGTGATTCCATCAAGGCAATAGCGAGTGCATCCCCCATCGCTAATGTTGCCGTTGTGCTCGATGTTGGCGCTAAATTTAGCGGACAAGCTTCCTTTTCGACGGTGATCTGTAAATGGATTTGTGACAGTTTAGCCATGCTTGATTCAGGCTTACCTGTCATGCTGATCAATGGAATACCTAAACGTTTGATCACCGGTAGCAACGCCATGACTTCTGATGCTTCACCTGAATTCGAAATGGCCAATACGACGTCACCTTTTTTGACCATCCCTAAGTCGCCATGGCTAGCTTCTCCTGGGTGAACAAAGAAGGCGGGTGTGCCAGTACTTGCCAGCGTCGCAGCAATTTTGTTACCAATATGCCCTGACTTGCCCATGCCCATGACGATTACTTTGCCTGAGCAGCCTGCAATTAATTCACAGGCTTGAGTGAAACTACCGTTAATGTATTGGGTTAAGTTCAGTAGGGCTTTTGCTTCAATTTCAATAACTTTGCGGCCAAAAGCGCAAAAATCAAACGTATTAGACATAATAGGGCTCTCCGTTAAGCCGCTACATTATAAAACAGATAACCTTGATAGGCGATAAAGCAGGTAACGAGAATGCTACCTTCTAGACGATTGATTACTCGACTCTTTCCTAAAGCCATTATTACGAGCAAAATAGAAACCCCTAACATGACATAGTAGTCTCGTCCCATGGCAAATGGACTCAATGTTGAAGGGTTTAAAAGGCCAGGGATACCCATAACGGCCAACACATTGAAGACATTCGAACCGATGATATTACCGACAGCCATATCATCTTCACCTTTGTAGATGCTGGCGATAGAGGCGGCAAGTTCTGGAAGGCTGGTACCAATCGCAATGATTGTTAGACCGATAACAAGGTCGCTCATACCAAAATACTTGGCAATAGTGACAGCAGAATCAACCAGCATACTCGCGGCATAAGGCAGTAAGACAATACCAATAGCGACCCAAATTAATGCGGCTTTGTTGCTTACACCCTCAGGAATTTCTGATTCTTGTTCCTCAACCAGAGGATCACCCTCGGCTTTTGCTTGGCGGCTAATTTTGAGCATGGCGAGCAAGAAGATGATAAATAAAATAACCAGAAGCACCCCTTCATAGAAACCAAGGTAACTATCCCACAGTAATGCACCTGCGATTAAGGTGACGGCCATCATTAATGGCAATTCACGTCGGATGATCCCCGAGCTAATAGACAGCGGTTTTAGCATGGCGGTTAGGCCTAAGATAAGGGCGATATTCGCAATGTTCGATCCTAAGACATTGCCAATGGCGGTATCGGTTTTACCTTCAAGGGCTGCGGTGGCTGATACCATCATTTCAGGTGCCGATGACCCCATAGCAAGAATGGTCATACCGATAACCAGAGGGGCGACCCCGAGGTTCTTTGCAAGTGCTGCAGCACCATATACAAGTCGGTCTGCACTCCATACTAGTAATGCTAATCCGATACAAAGCAACACGATGGCTTCGAGCATGGTTATCCCTTATCTTTGTTATATTGATTGAATTAAAACATCATGGCTTTGCTGCCAATCTATTGGTGATTCAATGAGGTTAATCTTAAGTTAAGAGACTAATTTTGACGGTTCAGCCATAAAAAAGAAAGCAAAAGGCGTGATTAATTCATCAGAGCGAGCTGTTTTTTTCTTCTGGATTTTTGTTGCCAACAAACCCGTCAGTAATGACTCGAAAATGGGTGATAACTAGGAGTGTTGCGAGGCGGTTCCATAGGGAACGATTTCACATCGTAGTAAGAAATAACATACTTCTTACCGTCAATCTCTTGAGTTGGTTGCATAATCTACCTATGATCAATTAAAAGCTGTTAAATTATTAATTATACTAATTATTCCTTTTTATTGCTGAAAGCGAAGCTAGAGTCTAAAGAGCTATGTAGGGGGACTATGAAGCATACGGATGCGCTGGTGTCGATCCGGCACGTGACCTTCTCACGGGGGGAGCGAAAAATATTTGATGACGTTTCTCTGGATGTGCCCAAAGGTAAAATTACCGCCATTATGGGCCCTTCAGGCATCGGGAAAACAACGTTGTTGCGCTTAATCGGTGGGCAAATTCAACCCGATAGTGGTGAAATTTGGTTTGAAGACGGCAATATTCCAGCCTTAAAGCGGGCAGAGCTTTATCAGGCCCGGAAGAAAATGAGCATGCTATTTCAGTCTGGCGCTTTGTTTACAGACATGAATGTATTCGACAATGTGGCATTCCCATTGCGCGAACATACCGATTTACCGGAAGACTTGCTGCGCACTTTAGTCTTGCTGAAATTAGAATCTGTGGGATTACGTGGCGCCGCATTACTGATGCCAAATGAGCTTTCTGGCGGCATGGCTCGGCGTGCAGCACTTGCCCGTGCGATTGTGCTTGATCCAGAATTGATCATGTACGATGAACCTTTTGTTGGGCAGGACCCTATCACGATGGGGGTGCTTGTTAAGCTGATAAAGGACATGAACCAAGCGCTGGGTATTACATCGGTGATTGTATCCCATGATGTGCCAGAGGTAATGAGCATTGCCGATCATGTGTATTTGCTGTCAGGAGGGAAGATCATCGGTCAAGGTTCGCCTGAGCTGCTGCAACGAAACCCAGCCCCGAAAATTCGCCAATTTCTTGATGGCGATGCAGATGGCCCCGTACCGTTCCAATTTCCAGCCCAGCCGATTGAATCCGATCTGTTTGGATTGACTGGCTCTTATGGTGATGAGCAGAGCGACAGAAACAAGGTAGCGGATTAATGATATTGGATTTTATTGCCAAGCAAGGGCGTTGGGGCATCGAAAAGTGTCAAGCGACGGGGCGGGCAACCCTATTATTATATGGGGCGCTGGTGAGTCGTCCGCAGCCTAAAAAAATGTTCCCCCTTTTACTTAAGCAGCTGTATTCCGTTGGTGTGCTGTCTGTTGCGATTATCTTAGTATCAGGGTTATTTATCGGTATGGTTTTAAGCCTGCAAGGCTATATCGTACTTGTCGACTTTGGGGCAGAGACCAGCCTAGGTCAAATGGTTGCTCTGTCACTATTACGAGAGCTTGGGCCTGTAGTAACGGCTTTGCTCTTTGCTGGGCGGGCAGGCTCTGCCTTAACCGCTGAAATCGGGTTGATGAAAGCCACCGAGCAGCTTTCTAGCATGGAAATGATGGCGGTCGATCCGCTTCGTCGGGTCATTGCCCCCCGCTTTTGGGCTGGCGTGATTTCGATGCCGCTATTAACGATGTTGTTTTGCGCGGTAGGTATTTGGGGCGGGCAGCTGGTCGGGGTTGACTGGAAAGGGATTGACTACGGTAGCTTTTGGTCAGTGATGCAGTCATCTGTTGAGCTTGGCTACGATATCGGCAATAGCATTATAAAATCAGTGGTATTTGCCATTACAGTGACATGGATAGCGGTCTTTAACGGCTATGATGCCGTACCGACATCAGAAGGGATCAGCCGGGCGACAACGCGAACGGTCGTGAACTCGTCATTGGCAGTCTTGGGGTTGGACTTTGTCCTGACAGCCTTGATGTTTGGTAACTAAATAGGCCTTAAGGCTTTGAAAGTTAGGGAAGTTAAGATGCAGCAAATAAAAAAACTAGAATTATGGGTGGGTAGCTTTATCTTAGCAGGTATCGCCGCATTGCTCGTCTTGGTATTTAAGGTCGCGGATGTTCAAAACCTAGGTGGTAATGACTCTTATCAACTGAAAGCGCAATTTCATAATATTGGCGGTTTGAAAGTACGCTCTCCAATTAAAGTTGGTGGCGTGACTGTCGGTAAAATCACGGACATTACGCTTGATACTGAAAATTATATACCGGTTGTAACACTGTCAATCGAGACAAAGTACGGCTATTTCCCGGAAACAAGCTCTGCCGCGATTTTGACATCAGGGCTCTTGGGCGAGCAATACCTAGGCCTTGATCCAGGCTTTATTGATGATGATATTGAAATGCTGGGGGACGGTGATCTTATTGAAGATACGAAATCCGCATTAGTCTTAGAAGATATGATTGGCCAAGTGCTTTATAGCATTGGTGGTGATGGCGAGTAAGGAGACTTAAGATGAAGTTTGTGCGTTACGTAATGGTGTTGTTGGCTTGCTTGCCGTTGTTCTCAGTTGCGGCAGTAGACCAAAGTGATCCATATTTAATGATCAAGGCTGTTTCTGAAAAAACATTTTCGCGAATTAAAGCTGAGCAGCCACAAATTCAGCAAAACCCTGAGGCACTACGACGTGTTGTGAAAGAGGAGTTGCTCCCTTATATCAATACACGCTATGCCGCTTATAAAGTGCTGGGGCCGAATTTAAAGAAAACCAGTAAAACGCAGCGTAATGATTTTGTTGCTGCTTTTTCTGATTATTTGGTCGCTTCTTATGCTCAGGTACTGACTCAGTATACGGATCAAGATATTAAAGTGGAATCAGCAAAGTCGGTGCCAGCCGATCGAAGTATTGTTTCGGTGCGTGTCGACATTCTTGATACGAAGCGACCGCCTATTCGTTTGGATTTTAAGCTACGCAAAAATAAAAAATCCAATGAATGGCAGGGATTTGACATGGTTGCCGAAGGAGTCAGTATGATCTCGACCAAGCAAAGTGAATGGAGTGGACAACTCCGTAATCACGGTGTCGATGCTGTAACCAAAGATTTAAAAGTGCTAGCAGCCAAACCCATTCGCCGTGAGACAGAAAATCAATGAGTAAGCCAAAGATTGAGTGGCGAGTTCAGGAAAATGGCTATTATTGCTTGTCAGGAATATTGGAACGTGACACAGTTCCAGCTTTTTGGCAGCAAAATCATGAATGGATGCCCCAGGATTCTCAGGTTAAGCTCGATCTAGCAGCTTTAACTCGGGTCGATTCTGCCGGTATGGTGATGCTGCTGCATGTATACCAACAGCTCCGCCAAAATGGCGCCGAGCTGACATTATTGAATGTGCCAGAACAGCTAATAACTTTGCTACGCCTGAGCCATATCGAAACAATGTTAGCTGCTTGTGTTGATTGAGCAGCAAAGAGGATAGCTTGTGGAAATCTCAGAAATTAAACAAATTCTGGAAAATGCTTTAGAACTTGATGAAGTCATCGTAAAAAGCGATGGCAGCCACTACGAAGTCATCGCGGTTGGCACCATGTTCGACGGTATGAACCGTGTTAAAAAACAGCAGGCCATTTATGGTCCACTGATGGGACACATTGCTGCTAACGATATTCATGCGTTAAGCATCAAGACATTTACGCCTGATGAATGGGCGCGCGATAAAAAGTTGATGTCACTGTCCTAAGAGGTTAATGATGCAGAAGTTTCGAATCCAGGGCAGTGGCCCATTATGCGGCGAAGTCTCTATTTCTGGTGCTAAGAATGCAGCATTGCCAATTCTGTTTGCTGCTCTGCTGGCCGAAGAGCCAGTCGAGGTAGCAAATGTTCCTCAGTTGCGTGACATCGATACAACGATGGAGCTACTGAGCCGTTTAGGTGCGAAAGTGTCTCGTAATGGCTCTGTGCATGTCGATGCGGGACCAGTAAATGAATTCTGTGCGCCGTACGACTTAGTTAAGACCATGCGAGCGTCGATTTGGGCGCTCGGGCCACTAGTGGCTCGTTTTGGCCAAGGCCAAGTATCGCTTCCTGGTGGTTGTGCCATTGGTGCTCGTCCAGTTGATTTACACATTCATGGCCTAGAGCAATTAGGTGCAGAAATCACCTTGGAAGAAGGCTACGTTAAAGCTTCGGTTGATGGGCGCCTAAAAGGTGCACATATTGTTATGGACAAGGTCAGCGTTGGCGCGACAGTTACTATTATGTCGGCAGCAACCCTAGCTGAAGGCACGACAGTGATTGAGAATGCTGCGCGTGAGCCTGAAATCATCGACACGGCAGACTTCCTGAATACGTTAGGTGCGAAAATCACGGGAGCGGGTACTGACACCATCACAATTGAAGGTGTTGAGCGCTTAGGTGGTGGTTACCATGAAGTGGTTGCGGACCGTATTGAAACGGGGACATTCCTTGTTGCTGCTGCAGTTTCTGGCGGTAAGATTGTTTGTCGTAACACGCGCCCCTCATTGCTTGAAGCTGCTCTGGCTAAGCTAGAGGAAGCGGGAGCAAAAGTTGAGACTGGTGACGATTGGATCAGCCTTGATATGACGGATCGTGAGCTTAAAGCGGTGAATATCCGTACCGCGCCGCACCCAGGTTTCCCGACCGACATGCAAGCACAGTTCTCACTCTTAAATTTGATGGCAAAAGGCACTGGGATCATTACTGAAACGATTTTTGAAAATCGTTTTATGCATATTCCTGAGTTGATCCGTATGGGCGCTCATGCTGAAATTGAAGGTAATACCGTGATTTGTGGTGATACTGACGGTTTAAGTGGTGCACAAGTGATGGCAACAGACTTACGAGCTTCGGCTAGCCTTGTGATTGCTGGTAGCATCGCAGAAGGTGAGACGATTGTTGATCGTATTTATCATATCGACCGTGGTTATGAACATATTGAAGATAAGTTCAGCGCCCTAGGTATGAAGATTGAACGCTTTCGCGATTAATCGCCGTTCTTGCTAACGTGTTTATAAGAAGCCTCGCATTGCGAGGCTTTTTTTATACGTTTGACCCGTTAATTAATAATCATTAGGTTCATCACCTATCAACACGGTTAGCGAAACGGGCTGGCCGTTACGTAATACTTTCATTTCCACGTTGGTACCAGGGCGTAGCTCTGTCACGATATCGAGTACATTACGGCGGTCAGTGACACGTTTACCGTCTACTTCGATAAGAATATCTTGTACTTTAAAGCCTGCACCTGCAGCGGGGCCATTTGGATCCATGCCCATCACAATGATTCCGCTAACTTGGTCTGCATCATAAAGGCGGGCCATTACGGGGTTGATATCACGCGCTTCAATACCAATGTAGCCGCGAATGACGCGCCCATCGGCAATCAACTTATTCATGATTTTATGCGTCAATTCATACGGAATCGCGAATGAGATGCCATAGGTTTCGATATCTGTTGCTTGTTGAAAAGAAGCCGTATTGATCCCAACGAGTTCACCTCGGGTATTGACCAGTGCACCACCTGAGTTACCTTCGTTGATTGCCGCATCGGTTTGCAGGAAATCTTGGCGGCCATAAAAACTCATACCAGAGCGACCAGTGGCAGAAATTATGCCGTAAGTGGTTGTTTGTCCTAGGTTGTACGGGTTGCCGATAGCTAATACGACGTCACCGACAGCAGGTTTATATTGTGGATTCAAAGGAATGACAGGCAAATTGTCAGCTTGAATTTTAAGTACTGCTAAGTCAGTGCGTTGATCTTTACCGATAAGTTGAGCGGTTAAAATTCGACCATCTTGTAATGCAACAATTACCTGATCGGCCTCAGCAACAACATGATAATTCGTCATGATGTAACCTTTATCGCTCATGATCACACCAGAGCCCAGTCCCTGAGTGCTGAGTTTTAACCGGTCTTCCGCATTGTAACGGCGGTTGTATATATTAACGACTGCGGGTGATGCTCTTCGTACGGCATAATTGAACGAGATTTGAGTTTGAGCTGGCTCTAATGGCGTGAGTACTGCTGGGGTATGGAGCACCTGAGTGCGGAGGTTGGGAAACAGAACAAGCAAGGCAATGGCTGTGACGACACCAATAATGATGGATCGACGAAAAAAAGCCAGCATGAACGCACCCCTGAAATAAACCACCTAGTATCATTGTGAGGGTATCATTACCATCACCAGATACCAAATTTCGTTGTATTTTGTTGAATGCAGGGGGAAGAGGTGCTGTGGGGGGAAATGGCTGGGCACGTTGGCCCAGCAAATGATCAAACGTTAGCGAATTATCAAGTAAAGTACGCTGTTATTACGCTGAACTTCAAGGGCAAGTACATTCGGTTGCGCTTCAAGTTCTTTCCTTAACTCGCCTAAATTACTGACGGTTTGGCGATTGACGCCGAGAATGATGTCGTCTTTGAGTAAGCCGTAGCGGGCTGCCATCGAGTCTTTTAGTAGGCTGGTGACTTTTACTCCCTTCACTTCATCTGTATCAGTTGTGTTGCTGAACTCCGCACCCGCAAGCCCTGGATGAAGGTTATCGGCTTTAACTTTATTTTGGGTGGCTTCTTGTAGTGTTACCTTAACGGTTTTCTCTTTACCATCACGAATTAAACCAAGTGTGGTTTGTTTGCCTGCCCCAAGTGTCGCTATTTTTGCACGCAGTTCACCAAACGTTCTAATTTGCTTCCCGTTAACCGAGACAATAATATCACCAGCCTTTAGCCCTGCTTTTTCCGCTGCTGATGCTGGCATGACTTGATTGACAAATGCACCGAGGTTAGTTTCATAACCAAAGGCTTCTGCGAGTTCAGAGGTTAATTCACCACCTTGCACACCCAGTACGCCTCGTTTGACTTCGCCAAACTCTAAAATTTGCTCTGTGAGGTTACGTACCATATTCACGGGGATGGCAAAACCGATCCCGACGTTACCGCCATTTGGGCCAAGAATAGCGGTGTTTATCCCAACGAGCTCACCATTAAGGTTGACGAGTGCACCACCAGAGTTACCGCTATTAATAGCCGCATCGGTTTGAATAAAGTTTTCGAAGTTCTCGAGATTCAAGCCACTTCGGCCTAGGGCTGAAATAATACCGGATGTGACTGTTTGGCCAAGACCAAACGGGTTACCAATGGCGAGAGCAAAATCCCCTACACGTAACTGATCGGAATCGGCTAGTTTTATTTCGGTGAGATTGGTTGTTTCTTTAAGTTTGAGTAATGCAATATCTGACATCTTATCGCTGCCGATCAGCTCTGCCTTAAGTTCTCGTCCATCATGAAGTTGCACCATGATTTTATCTGCGCCACCAATCACATGGTGGTTGGTAACGATATAGCCTTTATCAGCATCGACGATAACCCCAGAGCCGAGGCCTCGGAAAGGGCGCTCTCTCACTTGTTCTTCAGGGAACTCTGGGCCGAAAAAGAACCGGAAGGAGTCGGGCAGGCGCTGCTTTGAGACTTGCTTACCTTCAACTGCAATCGTCACAACGGCAGGGGTTACTTGTTCTAGCATTGGAGCAAGGCTAGGTAGCTGTTGATTATTCGCTATTTGAGGAAGGGCGGCGGTAGCTGTTAATGGGGTAATAACAGAACTGATGCCGAGTGCTAGGGCACTGAATATAAGCAAAGGTTTTTTCATTATTACTAAACTCCGATTTTCAAGTCATAAAGCAGGTATCGCTAGATAGCTGAATTGCCTGCTATAAGTGAGACTTGAAAACCGGTGTTTAGTTCATAAGAAATAAGACATTAACGATGTGCTAGCTTGCTTTCGGGGTTTCTACAACAGGCTCTGGCTCATCTTTAAGCAGGCCTGTTGCACCGTTAGCGTAGTCACGAGGCTGATCTTGAGCTTCATTAGCAAGCTCTTTGACTGCTGAAAGTTTACTTACTCGAGGTGAGAAAGGGTTATCTTGCTCAGGTAAGTTTGGCATTAGCTCGGTAGAGGTCTTTGACATGTGATCGTAGAGCTTGCTGTAGTCTTTGGCGATATTTTCTAAAAGCTCAGAGCTTTGTGCAAAGTGATCAACCAAATCCTGACGGAATTGCTCAAGTTCGTATTTTGACTTTTCTAAGTCTTTTTTCAGTTCTTTTTGCTGTTTTAGACCTTTATTGCCCAGTCGAGTAGCGAAGGCACCGATAGCCGCACCCACAATAAAGATAAGAAGCGCATAAAACCAAGTCATGAATAACTCCTTTTGACTCAATAAAAACAGGGGAAGGCTAATTTCCTCAGACATAACTGAGGGGGAATTATAGCCAATATATGACACCCTTGTTGTACACCATTGAGAATTAATTGGCGCTGAATAATCGCCAAATAAATCGTATTTGTATAGTTACTATACATGCTCAATCGCTAGCGTGGTACTATCGAAACAAAGGAAAGGAGAATAATGAGGCACGTGAGGATGACGCCGCAACAAAAATACCAGCAAGATCTCAAACGCCCGGATTTTTATGCCGATAATGCGCAAGCCATGGCGGTTCGCCATCTTGAAGATCTATATCAACGCCTATTATTACCTCCCGAGGTTCCCCAAAAATCGCTTTTCTCCCGCTGGTTTAAGCGAGAGAGCACCGACGTTGTCACCCCCGAAAAAGGGCTGTATTTCTGGGGCGGTGTAGGCAGAGGTAAAACATATTTGGTTGATACGTTTTTCGATTGCCTCCCAACCGAACGAAAAATGCGAGTGCACTTTCACCGCTTTATGCATCGAGTCCATCATGAAATGCAGCAACTGGGACAGCAAGCCGATCCTCTGGAAGTCGTTGCAGATCGGTTTAAGCTTGAAACGGATATTATCTGCTTTGATGAGTTCTTTGTCTCGGACATTACCGATGCCATGATTTTAGGTACGCTGTTTGATGCCCTGTTCCGTCGCGGTATTACCTTAGTGGCAACATCAAATATTCCGCCGGACGAGCTATATCGTAATGGGTTGCAGCGCGCGCGCTTTCTTCCTGCTATTGCATTGATTAACACACATTGCGAGGTGGTAAATGTTGATTCAGGTGTTGACTATAGGTTGCGGACATTAGAGCAGGCTGAGATCTATCACTCTCCATTGGATAGCCAAGCCGAACAAAACCTGCTGCATTACTTTGAGCAACTCACGGTAGAGCCAAGAACCGAAGGAAAGGCGATTGAAATCAACCATCGTATGCTGCCAACCCGGCATGAGGCGGATGGGGTGGTCCATTTTGATTTCGCAACGTTATGCCAAACGGCACGTAGCCAATCAGACTACATGGAGATCGCTCAGCTTTACCATACGGTGCTGTTGTCAGATGTTCGGCAGATGGGAGAACAAGAGAGTGATGCCGCTCGTCGTTTTATTGCATTAGTTGATGAATTTTATGAGCGAAACGTCAAACTCATTATTTCAGCGGAAAGCGGGTGGGAGCACTTATACCAAGGGCAACGGTTGGCGTTTGAATTTAAGCGTTGTTGCTCAAGGTTGGTGGAAATGCAAAGCCATGACTATTTAGCCTTGCCACATTTAGGTTAACCCCCTTTATTTCTCTTAAATAGAGAGTAAAAGAGGGGAGTAAAGAAACGCGAATGAAGGTTAAAACCAAAAGAAGAGAAAAAAACGCATTTTTTTTTGAAAAAAAGGTGATTTTTTCTCCACCCTTCCCTATAATCTTGCGACCCACCGTACCTGTGTCGGCGAAAGCCGGGAGCACCAACCGCTCGAAGGGGTGATGACTGGGCTCTGAACAGAGGGAGCGCTTCGGCGCTCCTGTGAAGTGAAACTATTTAATTTTGGGTAATAATTAGCATGAAAACTTTCGTTGCTAAACCAGAAACTGTAAAACGTGACTGGTATGTTGTTGACGCTGAAGGTAAAACTCTTGGCCGTCTAGCAACTGAAATCGCATCTCGTCTACGTGGTAAGCATAAGCCGGAGTATACTCCGCACGTTGACACTGGTGACTACATTGTAGTTATCAACGCTGAAAAAGTAGCTGTAACTGGCGCTAAGAAGACTGACAAAATGTACTACCACCACACTGGTTACATCGGTGGTATTAAGTCAATCAGCTTCGAGAAGCTTATCGATAAGAAGCCAGAAATGGTTATCGAAACTGCTGTTAAAGGCATGCTTCCTAAAGGTCCTCTAGGCCGTGCTATGTACCGTAAGCTTAAGGTTTACGCAGGTACTGAGCACAATCATGCTGCACAGCAGCCTAAAGTTCTAGACATCTAATTGGGGAAGATGACAATGGCAGAGAATCAATACTACGGCACTGGTCGCCGCAAAAGCTCAGCTGCTCGCGTTTTCATTAAACCGGGTACTGGCAACATCGTAATCAATAAGCGCAGCATCGAAGAATACTTCGGTCGCGAAACTGCTCGCATGGTTGTTCGTCAGCCACTAGAGCTAGTTGAAATGATTGAAAAACTAGATCTATACATCACTGTTAAAGGTGGTGGTATTACTGGTCAATCTGGTGCTATCCGTCACGGTATCACTCGTGCTCTTATGGAATACGATGAAACTCTACGTCCAGCACTACGCGCAGCGGGTTATGTAACTCGTGATGCACGTAAAGTTGAGCGTAAGAAAGTCGGTCTACGTAAAGCACGTCGTCGTCCACAGTTCTCTAAGCGTTAATATTACGCTCCAGAATGTATGTTCTGGAAAACTGTGTGCAAAAAGCTCAACCTTCGGGTTGGGCTTTTTTTATGCGCCTCTCTTTTTAATGTTATTTCTATCACAAGCCAGTAACAAGGTTGGGTTCTATTCCCGTTATAAATTTGCTTGTCCCTCCCTCGTATTCCCCTGTAATCACATCGATTAACCGTGTGTTTTGTTGTTATTAATAACAAAAAGAACATACCTCTCACATTTGTTGCGAAAAGGTAGCTTTATCTTGTCAAAAAGTGGGCTTTTCTTTATCATTTGGTGCGATAAATAACGGTTTTAGAATGACCTGATCTGTTATTTTTTTTTCTGTTGAAAGTTAGCCGTAAGCTCCAGGGACGCACAAGGACATAATAAAAATCCAGAGCGGGAGCACATGGGAGAATGTTGGATGAGCAATGCGCCAGTAAGTAACGGCCGACGCCGCTTCCTAACTGCGACGACTTCGGTTGTTGGAGGCTTAGGTGCAGCCGCTGTAGCCGTGCCTTTTATCAAATCTTGGAACCCGAGCGCGAGAGCAAAAGCCGCCGGTGCACCAGTAGAAGTTGATATCAGTAAGTTGGAAGATGGCCAGATGGTTCGCGTCGAGTGGCGAGGGAAGCCTGTTTGGGTTGTCCGCCGTAGCGATGCAATTTTAGAAGAGTTGGGTGGCCATGATGGCCAGCTTCGTGATCCGTCATCGGCGGAACCGCAGCAACCTGAATATGCCCAAAATAAATATCGTTCAGTTAAACCTGAAATCTTTTTAGCCGTTGGGATTTGTACCCACCTAGGCTGTTCCCCTACCTATTTACCCGACACCTTTAATGAGCAAGTCAGCGGTGTAACGGCAGGCTTTTTCTGCCCATGTCATGGCTCTAAGTTTGATTTGGCAGGTCGCGTATTTGCAGGGGTTCCGGCACCACTTAACTTGGTCGTGCCGCCTCACACATTCCTGGATGATAATACCATTCTGGTTGGTGTCGATGAGGAGATAGCTTAATGGAAGGGTTACTCGGTTGGATTGAAAAACGTTTGCCAGTGATGGATGCTTATAAAAAGCATCTATCTGAATACCCAATGCCAAAAAACTTTAACTTTTGGTATATCTTTGGTTCCCTCGCCATGTTGGTGCTGGTAAACCAGTTAGTAACCGGTGTTTGGCTAACCATGAACTATGTACCATCTGGCGATGGTGCTTTTGCCTCCGTGGAATACATCATGCGTGATGTTGAATACGGGTGGTTGTTGCGATATATGCACTCAACGGGCGCTTCTGCGTTCTTTATTGTTGTGTATCTGCATATGTTCCGTGGCCTGATTTATGGGTCATATCAAAAGCCGCGCGAGTTATTATGGCTGTTTGGTATGTTGATTTTCTTAGTACTGATGGCTGAAGCCTTTATGGGCTACCTACTTCCTTGGGGACAGATGTCTTACTGGGGCGCACAGGTAATTATTTCGCTATTTGGTGCTATTCCTGTTATCGGTGATGACTTAACACTATGGATTCGTGGTGATTATGTTATTTCCGGTGCAACGCTGAACCGTTTCTTCGCATTGCATGTTATAGCGCTGCCTATCGTGTTGCTTTTACTTATTGTTCTACATGTATTGGCACTGCACGAAGTTGGGTCTAACAACCCTGATGGTATCGATACTAAGCTACCGAAAGGCAGTAAAGGGGAGGGGTACAAGACACAATTCCCGTTCCATAAGCAGTACAGCGGCAAATATGACATCATCGATTCTATCCCGTTCCACCCTTATGGCACGGTGAAAGATATGGTGGGGGTAGCAGTCTTCTTATTCTTCTTCTGCTACGTGCTGTTCTTTAATCCAGAGATGGGCGGTTATTTCCTTGAGCCACCAAACTTTGAAGCGGCTAACCCATTAAAGACACCAGAGCATATCGCCCCAGTATGGTACTTCACACCATTCTACGCCATATTGCGTGCTGTTCCTGATAAGTTACTTGGTGTTGTTGCCATGGGTGCATCGATTGTTGTGCTATTCCTGCTGCCGTGGCTCGACCGCTGTAAAGTGCGTTCTTACCGTTACCGTAGCAAGCTGCACCTGATCAACATTGTTCAGTTCACTATCAGCTTCATTGCTTTAGGTGTGTTAGGTGCGCTACCCGCGACACCAACGTACACCCTCATGGCGCAGATTTTCAGCTTGGGCTATTTCATGTTCTTCGTTTTACTGTATTTCTACAGTAAAAATGAAGCAACCAAACCATTACCAGAGAGGGTGACATTCAAATGAAAACATTGATTGTAATGCTATTTGCCCTGTTGCCATCTCTGTCAATGGCGGCAGGCCCAGCAGTACCATTGGATGCGGCAAACAATGATTTATCTGATAAGGCATCGTTGCAGCGTGGTGCACAAACGTTCATGAACTATTGCTTTGCATGTCATGCGACGCAATATCAACGTTATGAGCGTGTTGCAACGGATTTAGATATTCCGGCGGATCTTATGAGAGAACATATGATCTTTAACCCGGAGGCTAAAATCGGTGAGCTAATGCTGAATGCTATTCCTACTGAATATGCAGCCGCTTCATTTGGTGCACCAGCACCGGATCTCACCATGGTGGCGCGTGTTCGAGGCACTGACTGGCTATATACCTATCTTCGTTCTTTTTATGCGGATCCAAGCCGACCATTTGGGGTAAATAATGTTGTTTTCCCAAGTGTCGGTATGCCTCACGTATTGGAAGAGCTTCAAGGTGTACCTACTAAAGTGTATGAAACGCGTCTGATCGATGGTGTTGAAACACAGGTGTATGTGGGTATTGAGTCAGACGGTACTGGTGAGTTGAATAAAGAAGAATATGACGAGGTTGTTCGTGATCTTGTTAATTTCCTCGATTACTCAGCAGAACCAATGAAACTTGAACGCCAGCGCATGGGTTATTGGGTACTGGGCTTTATTGCTGTGTTCTTTGTACTAACATTACTGTTGAAGAAAGAATATTGGCGTGATGTCCACTGATCAGGTAATCTAGTGGGTTAGGATCTCGCAATGGGGGCAGGCGCCCCCATTGCTTTTTATGTATTTAAGTATACTGGAGGGGTTAATGGCTGTTGCTGCCAATAAACGCTCTGTGATGACTCTGTATTCTGATGCTTCGGACATCTACAGCCATCAGGTGCGTATCGTACTAGCAGAGAAAGGTGTTAGCGTTGAAATTGAGCTGGTTGATCCAAACAACTTGCCAGAAGATTTGCTTGACCTGAACCCGTACAACTCAGTGCCAACCCTGGTTGACCGTGAGCTTGCACTTTACCAAGCAAGTATCATTATGGAGTACTTGGATGAGCGTTTCCCTCATCCACCACTGATGCCTGTTTACCCTGTTGCTCGTGGTAACAGCCGTCTGATGATGTACCGTGTTGAACGTAACTGGTACACCCTTGCTGAGAAAGTGAACAAGGGTACAGCAGACGAAGCTGAGAAGGCGCGCAAGCAACTTCGTGAAGAACTATTGGCTCTAGCACCTGTATTTGCTGAATTCCCATACTTTATGAGTGATGAATTCAGTTTAGTTGATTGCTACCTTGCTCCGTTATTATGGCGTTTGCCTGAAATGGGCATTGAGCTAACAGGTGCAGGTTCAAAAGAAGTGAAAGCTTATATGACTCGTGTATTCGAACGCGATTCATTCTTAGCATCACTGACTGAAGCAGAGCGCGAAATGCGTTTGGCTGGAAAGTAATGGATATGGAAAACATGACGCCGCGCCGCCCGTATTTGCTGCGCGCGTTTTACGATTGGCTGGTGGACAATGATTTGACGCCACATTTAGTGGTTGATGCCACTTTGCCAGGCGTAAAAGTACCTATGGAGTTTGTTAGTGACGGCCAGATCGTGCTGAACATTGCTCCTCGTGCAGTCGGTAACCTAGAACTTGGCAATGAAGCTGTTAGCTTCAGTGCCCGTTTTAGTGGCCGTCCGCATACGGTGATCGTCCCTCTATATGCTGCTCTGGCAGTTTATGCCCGTGAAAACGGTGCAGGTACTATGTTTGAACCTGAAGCGGCTTATACGACAGAGATGTCTGATATTGTCGAGTTTGATGGTGAAGATGATGATTTTGAAGAACAACCGGTAGAAACACTTTCGCCTGTGGCGGAAGTAACGGAAGTGATCTCAGAATCTACGCCAGACGATGAACCACCTCGACCTCGCGGGCGACCAAGCCTAAGAGTTGTGAAGTAGCATTCATCGCTTTCTTGCATAAAAAACGCAGCCTAGGCTGCGTTTTTTTTTATCTGTTATTACATTTTATTCTTTACTGTGGATACTCAAATACCCTAACCACTTTTTTTACCCCAGACACATTACGAGCGATCTCTGTGGCAATGTCGGCTTGCTCTCGAGTAATATAACCCAGAAGGTACACTTCCTTTCCTTCTGTGATCACCTTAATGGTTGCATCCCGTAATTGTTTACTACCGATAAGCTGTGTCTTCACTTTTGTTGTCAGCCAGCCATCACTACTGACTTCGCCAAGTTGTGGTAATGGCCGAATTTGCAGCTGGTTATAAACCGTATTAACGTTCTTGAGTTCTCTTACCTGCTGTTCGAGCTGCTGGCTTGTGCCCTTATCAACACTCTGACCGACAAGTAGCACCTTACCTTCTACAGAAACCGTATTCACTCGCGCTTTTTGTTGAAATGGAGGTTTATTGGCCAGTCCGGCGATCTCCATTTCAATTTGTTGGTCATGCCATTGCTGGGTGGTTGTCCGCGTGTCGGCGGGATTAATCATTGAGCATGCTTGAAGCGTCAGGGCTAAAAATGCGATAAAAAAAGAACGCCAACTTATGCTGCTTACCGTTTTCATGCCACTATCCTTGTTTAATTAACCTTCATGCTGAGGGAATAAGACTTTATCTATTAAGTCACACAAGCAATGTACGGTGAGTAGGTGCCCTTCCTGAATACGGGCAGTACGTTGAGATGGGATCCGAATTTCAACGTCTTGAATACCCAGTAGGCCTGCCATTTCACCACCATCTTTACCCGTAAGGGCAATGATGGTCATATCACGTGTTAATGCCGCTTCCATGGCTTTTATGATGTTCTTACTGTTACCACTGGTCGAAAGCACAAAAAGAATATCACCGGCCTGACCCAGAGCGCGTACCTGCTTGGAGAAGACTTCATCATGGTGATAATCATTAGCGACAGCGGTTAGCGTCGTGGTATCTGCCGTCAGCGACAGTGCGGGTAGGCTAGGGCGTTCAGTCTCAAAGCGATTGATCAAACATGATGCAAAATGTTGAGAGTTGGCCGCTGAGCCGCCATTACCACAGCTGAGGATTTTATTGCCATTGAGCAGGCTCTGCACCATGACCTGAGCTGCCTGCGACATGACCTCGGGTAGAGCTTCCGCAGCGGCAATTTGGGTTTGGATGCTTTCGGTGAAACTTTCTTTAATGCTCTCTAGCATGGATTAACCTTCAACTAGGGTATTGGTAAACCAATCGATTTTAGGGTGTTGTGCTCCTTCGATAGAGACAACATCAAATCGAAATTCAGTGTGTTCAATGGCATGGCCATTTTTTTTCAGCCAAAACAATGCGGCACGTTTTAGTCGCTGTTGTTTCCGCCAGTTTACCGCTTCTGCGGCTGAACCGTAATGGTTGTTTTTACGGAATTTTACTTCGATAAATACCCAGCAGGATTTATCGCGCATGATCAGGTCAATTTCACCACTGCGGCATTGAAAGTTTTTGGCACAAGAAATTAAACCATGGCGGCAGAGGAACTGCTCTGCCATGGCTTCGTAAGCTTGTCCTTGCTGCCGCTTATTGAGTTGGCTCAATCCCATCCCCTGAGAAAACGGCCCAGCTAAGTTGACGCTGGATAACGCATTCTTCATCAAGGCTTAGCTGACCGGTTTTACCTTGCGTTGTGTAGTTATTCACAACACGCATTTGTGGTAATTCCGCAATCATCTTATACGCGTCCATCCCAAAGGCATGAAGGCGCAAATCGGTATTTCTAGAGTTTGGCCAAAGTTCATCATAATGCGACATAAAGTTATGGTCGGCATTTATTAGAAGTGGAATATCACTAAACTCAATACCACGCAGTTCACTGGTATCGCCAGAGCGATCAGGGTAGCTACGCGAGCTTGCATAAAGTGCTGGTGGTTGAACTCCAGGGTTTATTGCAACCTCGATAAATGGCTTAAGCAAGGTTAGCTCATTCATATTAGCAATGAGGTAAACCGCATCAGTATCCCGTCGGCTACGAGGCTGAGCTTCAAGTTCGATACCAAGCAGCTGTTGCATTTGAGTGTTCCGCGACTGGCTTTCTGTTAGGCCAAAGACGGCAGCAATTTCCTGCTGGATTTGCTTACGGGAGCTAAATTGTTGACTGGTTGGTGTTTTACCGGTTAATTGTTGCCATTGCTCAGTGAACGCATCGCCGACCCGTCGACCAAAGTTGTTGCTCGGGGCTAAGACCATCGGTGATTGGTGACCTTTGGCGAATAAATGGCGGGCGGCCTGCTCGGCTTCTTGCTCAGGTGAAAGTGCGAAGTAACACGCATTTCCCTGAGTCATATTGGTCTGCTCAGGCTCATTTAGCGCAAGCAAAGTGATATTACCTTGGTTAACTTGCTGGAACTCCGTAATTTTATCTTTACGAAGCGGGCCTATCACTAATTCAACGCCATCTTGCTCAAGCTTAGCCATAATGCTGGTAATTGGCTCGGCTTCTGTATCGTAGACCGCAAGTTCAGTATTTGCGTCACGGCCACTGTCGTCGAGCATCGCGTTTATAAAACCATCGCGAACGGCTTTGCCTGATTTTTCATGGCGGCCTGATAGCGGTAGAAGTAGGGCAACATTGTTCAACTGGGCTATTTCTAGCGCCATAATCGCCTCAAGCTCCGCGGGTAAATATTGGTTAGCTGGATGGTAAGGGTTATTTGCTAACCAGTCTTCAACCATGGTCTTAAGTTTGGCTGGACGTTGGGAGTAGGTGTTTTTTAGGACACTTAACTGAATCCAGCCTCGTAGGACGGTTTCACTGTCATTAAGTGTGACCGTTTGTAGCTGATTATTGTTATAATTAGCCAGATCACGCCACACGTTTTGCCAGTTAGCTGCTTTTTGTTCACTCTTTAAATACTGATCGAGTGCTGTTCGCTCTCGAGCAGCTTTGAGTGGCTGAGCTGATTGTGCATACAGTTCTGCTCGAAGCATGTGATAGCGCAAGTACTGGCTGTCAGCGAGTGTCCACCATGGTTGGAAGTTAAGTGTTGCCAAAGCTTCCTTCGGTTGGCCTTGTTGGTAACGCAACGTAGCACGTGCGAGTTGCCATTCAGCCATTTGAAGGGAATCCATCGACATACGACTCAGGCGGTTAGCTTGTTGCTCTGCCTGGGCCCACCGGCCTTCTTTGATAAATGCTTTTAAGGCAAAGATATGCCAGTTAACACTTTCAGCTCCTTCACTTGCTTCAGCTTTGATTAAATAATCAGCCGCACTTTCAGAGGCAGCTGCTGTAATATCAGTGGCCACGACTTGCTGTTGGTTAGGCGCACTACAGCCAGCCAAAATCACAGCAAGGGCTACAGGTGCTAACAGTCGTGATACACTTTTACGCTTATGGGTAAAATTGAGCATTGAATTCATTCAACTGTGACAAATTACTCTCTATATTAATTGCAGATGAGATCTTAGACAAATGAGTGAGACCAATTCATGCACGGTAGATGTCGCAACTTTGTACATCGTACCTACACCAATCGGTAATTTGGGCGACATTACACAGCGTGCATTGGATGTATTAGCAAATGTGGATCTAATTGCCGCAGAAGATACTCGCCATACATCACGCTTGTTAACCCATTTTTCGATCTCGACCCGCACCTTTGCGCTTCACGATCATAACGAGCAGCAAAAAGCTGACTATCTGATCGAAAAACTTCAAGCTGGTACAAGCATAGCCTTAGTATCGGATGCCGGTACACCGCTGATCAGTGATCCAGGATACCACCTTGTAAACCGTTGTCGTCAGGCGGGTGTTAAAGTTGTTCCTCTTCCTGGGCCATGCGCTGTGATTACTGCGTTGAGTGGTGCGGGTCTGCCATCAGATCGCTTTAGTTTTGAAGGTTTTTTACCGCCAAAAAGTAAAGGCCGACGTGATCGTTTCCAAGCGCTGGCTGATGATGAGCGAACAATGATTTTTTATGAATCTCCGCACCGGATCACAGATTCGCTTGCAGACATGCTGGCGGTACTGGGACCTGAACGTCAAGTTGTATTGGCGCGAGAGCTAACCAAAACGTTCGAGACAATTCATGGCGCACCGCTTGGCGAGTTAATTGACTGGTTGGGAGAAGACAGTAACCGTACCCGTGGTGAGATGGTTTTGCTGGTTGCGGGTCACCGTGCAGAAAAAGAAGACTTGCCCGCTGATGCATTACGTACCGTGACGTTGTTAGTCAAAGAGCTACCCCTTAAAAAAGCGGCGGCATTGGCGGCTGAAATCCATGGTGTAAAGAAAAATGCGCTATACAAGTGGGGCCTAGATAACCTCGATTAAAGCGGTTGCGATGATAAAGATAGGGGCTTGTATGCCTATTGACCTGTCGACCATTGCTGTTTGAGTCAGGTTGTTGACTTTTTAACCGCTCCTGAGTGTTGTTAGACTTTTCACTGGTAACTGTGACCTGAGTCAGATAGAATCTGCCCCGGAGTTGGCCAAGGTAATCGCTGCTTTATCGATATCTCTAGGGGTATTGATGGAGGGGAGGAAAGTCCGGGCTCCAAAGGGCAGGGTGCCAGATAACGTCTGGGGGGCGCGAGCCCACGACCAGTGCAGCAGAGAGTAAACCGCCGATGGCTCGCTTGCGAGAACAGGTAAGGGTGAAAGGGTGCGGTAAGAGCGCACCGCGCGACTAGTAATAGTTCGTGGCACGGTAAACTCCACCCGGAGCAAGACCAAATAGGTCCCTAATGGCGTGGCCCGCGTTGGGGACGGGTAGGTTGCTTGAGCCTGTGAGCGATTGCAGGCCTAGATGAATGGTTACCACCGCGTAAGCGGGACAGAACCCGGCTCATCGGCCAACTCCCCTACTTAAGTATAAAAGGTGATGTGGTACTGCATATTTTGCTGTATCGCATCACCTTTTGTCGTTTCTGGGCAACCATTTTTGCACCACATACCGATACAAAAGATGAAGAGATGCCTGTCACATCAGGTTTCAGTAAGTTTGGTGTTATATTCAACAGGCTTCTATTCTAAGATCAATCAGGTAAGTTGATGTTGGGGATTTACCGCAATACTGGCCTCAAAGACTGATATTGAACTGCGCCAATATCAATTGATTGTTAGAAATGCGGTCTCCTGCTTGACATCTTTTTTGTCAAATACGTACACTTTGCGGTGGGATTTTTGAAAAATGCTGTGAGAACGTTGTCTTAATAGCATAAGTTGATGAATTTCCTTCCTAATACATTTTTGTGCTGAAATGCTCTCGCTATTTGTAGAGGGTTTTAGCTAGCTTCACTAGAGCTGAATTAATAGTTATGTCTGAACAGTTTGAGCACGTCTCGGTTTTACTTCATGAATCAGTGGATGGCCTAGCCATTAAACCTGATGGAATTTATATTGATGGTACTTTTGGCCGTGGTGGTCATAGCCGTCTGATCCTGTCTCAGCTCGGAGAAAATGGGCGTCTTTATGGTATTGACCGCGATCCACAGGCAATAGCAGAAGCGCAAACCATCGATGATCCTCGCTTTAGTATCATCCACGGCCCTTTTTCGGGCATGGAAAAGTACATGGAAGAACGCGATCTTATCGGGCGTGTTGACGGTGTGCTGCTTGACCTTGGCGTATCATCACCGCAGTTAGATGATGCAGAGCGTGGCTTTAGCTTTATGCGTGACGGCCCACTAGATATGCGTATGGATCCAACATCCGGTATTCCCGCTTCGGAATGGCTAGCAGAAGCTGAAGCTGATGACATTGCATGGGTACTGAAAGAGTTTGGTGAAGAGCGCTTCGCGAAACGTATTGCCCGTGGCATTGTTGCTCATCGTGAAAACCCAGAGAATGAACCACTGACCCGTACAACCCAATTGGCAAAACTGATTGCGGAAGTCTCACCGTTTAAAGATCGTCATAAGCACCCTGCTACACGTAGCTTCCAAGCGATCCGTATTTATATCAACAGTGAACTGGACGAGATTGATACTGCACTTCATGGTGCGATGAACGTACTTGCACCTGAAGGGCGTTTATCTGTGATTAGCTTCCATTCTCTGGAAGATCGTATGGTTAAGCGTTTTATCCGTAAGCAGAGTAAAGGGCCTGAAGTACCAGCCGGTCTTCCTTTGACTGAGGATCAAATTAAGGCATTGGGCACAGCCTCGATGAAAACAATAAGCAAAGCCATTAAGCCTTCTCAGGGTGAAGTGAGCGGCAATGCGCGTTCTCGTAGTTCAGTTCTACGCTTGGCTGAACGGGTATGAGCCAAACACCGGAACCGACCAAAAATCTTGCCCACCTGATAGGACACGATTTATTGTCTGTTGGGCGTGTGCCTTTGGTGTTACTGGTTCTGGTGTTAACCTCGGCTATGGGAGTGGTGTTAATTACCCACCACTCTCGCCAATTAATCGCTCAGCAGGAACTGTTGTTGATCGAGCGCGATCAACTCGATATTGAATGGCGTAATCAAATTCTGGAAGAGAACTCGCTTGCTGAACATAGTCGTATAGAGCGATTGGCAGAGCAAGAACTGGAAATGAGACGACCATCGAGAGACAGTGAAGTCATAGTGCAGTAACGAGTTTTGATGAATTTATTTAAACGTTCAGCCAAACAGAACCAACGTCGCCAGAAAGCGCCACCGGCATTTATTCCGTGGCGCTTTGGTATTATATGCGCCTGTATTATGTTGGCTTTAGCCGCGCTGATTGGCCGTTCGGCATATATCCAAGTATTAGAGCCGGGCAAGTTGATCCAAGAAGGCGATTTACGCTCTTTACGGGTTAAAGCGATGCCCTCTGCTCGCGGCATCATTTCTGATCGAAATGATGAGCAACTTGCCGTTAGTGTACCTGTCCAGGCGGTGTGGGCTGATCCGGTTCAGATCTATAAAAATGGCGGTATTACACAAACCGAACGCTGGCATGCACTTGCTGATGTGTTGGGGCTTGATCGTAAAAGATTACTCGAACGTTTAGAGCAGAACAAAAAGCGTCGCTTTATATATTTACAGCGGCAAGTTAGCCCAGCTATGGCTGCCTATGTTGGTCGACTCAAGTTACCCGGTGTTGGCTTAAAAGATGAATCCCGGCGTTTTTATCCATCTGGTGAGGTTAGTGCCCATTTGATTGGAGTGACGGGTATTGATAGTCATGGTTTAGAGGGCGTTGAGCGAACTTATGACGGTTGGCTTACTGGCGAGCCTGGCCGACGCACGGTACGTAAAGACCGTTATGGACGGGTTGTTGAAAATATCTCTCTTCAAAAGCGTGAACCAGGCAAGCCATTGAATTTAAGTATTGATCAGCGTTTGCAGGCTGTGGCCTACCGGGCGGTAAAACAGGCCATCACTGACTATCAAGCAACATCTGCGACCATTATTATGGCTGATGTGCAGACTGGTGAAATCCTTGCCATGGTTAATGCGCCATCTTATAACCCGAATAATCGCGCACAATTGCAGAATTATCGGATGCGTAACCGCTCCATTACCGATGCGATGGAGCCGGGTTCGACGATCAAGCCGTTTATTGTCTTAGCTGCAATGGAAAATGGCGTGGCAGACGAAGATACCATTATTGATACTGGTAATGGCCTGATGCAAGTCGGCGGTAGCCGAGTCCGTGACGTTTCACGTGTAGGTAAAGCCAATCTGAGCAAAATCCTCCAGAAATCGAGTAATATCGGGGTGAGTAAACTTTCGCTTGCCATGCCAATCGATGCTGTATTAGGCATGTATAGCAGCGTTGGGCTTGGTGATGCCTCGGGGATAAACCTGATTGGTGAAGCACAGGGCTTCTTCCCCGACAGGCGTCGATGGTCAGATTTTGAGCGTGCAACCCTGTCATTTGGTTATGGCATATCTGTTACCCCAATCCAGTTAGTGCGTGCTTACGCCACGTTGGGTGCTATGGGGGTAAACCGTCCTCTTTCAATTTTGAAAACGGAAGATGTGGTGCCTGGGCGTCAGGTCGTGTCGACAGAAAACACCCGAAAGCTGCTTAATATGCTGGAAACGGTTACCCATAAAGGCGGCAGTGCGGTTCGTGCTGCAGTACCTGGGTATCGTGTTGGCGCCAAAACAGGTACTGCTGTAAAAGCCGCTGCGGGTGGTTATAGTGATGAATACATCGCGATGACAGCGGGCTTAGCACCGATTAGTGATCCCCGCTTGGCGATGGTGGTGGTAGTGAATGAACCTCAAGGTGACAAATACTACGGGGGATTAATTGCGGCACCTATTTTTTCTGAAGTAATGAAAAGTGCGCTGCAAATATTGAACATTCCGCCAGATGCTGGCACCCGCGAAGAATTAAATATTGTGAACCGTAGAGACAAGGCAAATGCCGGTACTTAAACAAATGAATAAGCTGGGTGAGCTTCTCTCACCGTGGCTAGATGATATTGAATTGCCTGCGTCAGTGGCAGAGCAAACGATCCAAGGCATGTCGTTAGATAGCCGTAACATAACAAGCGGCGAGCTGTTTGTCGCTGTAAATGGACATGCGGTTGATGGCCGCCGGTTTATTCCTGCTGCGATTGCAGCCGGTGCGACCGCCATCTTGGCTGAAGCGGAAGAGGCTCAGGCTTCAATTAGGTTGCAAGATGGTGTTCCGGTGATATCGCTCGTTGATTTGGGGGCTAACCTTTCTGAAATAGCAAAGCGATTCTATGGTTCTCCCGACCAAGCATTGAACTTGGTTGCGGTCACGGGCACCAATGGCAAGACCACGATCAGCCAGATTTTGGCACAATGGGCACAGCTTATAGGCTACCGGGCTGGCGTAATGGGGACGACTGGAAACGGCTTGCTTGATGACGTTCAACCAGCAGTCAATACCACGGGTAGTGCACTCGAGATTCCACAGGTATTAGCCTCAATGGTGGATGCTGGCGCAAATTATGCCGCAATGGAAGTCTCTTCTCATGGCTTGGTGCAAGGCCGAGTAAAGTCATTACAGTTTGTTGCCAGTATTTTTACCAATCTAAGCCGAGATCACTTGGACTACCATGGTGATATGGCCAGTTACGCAGATGCCAAGAAAACGCTGTTTACGGATCATCAATCGGGTGTTGCCGTTATAAATGCTGATGATCCTGTTGGACGAGAGTGGCTTAACTGTCTCCCCAGCGCGGTTGCTGTTGCGACAGTACATGACAACCTCGTACAGCATCAAGGTCAAAAACTGTGGCTAGAGCACGTTGAGTACAGTACTCAGGGTGTCACCATTGGTTTTGACTCCAGCTGGGGGAAAGGACAGTTTACTGCACCACTGGTTGGGGCATTTAATGTGGTGAACTTGATGCTGGCGTTGGCAACATTGCTTGCGACAGGGCATTCATTGCAGGCGTTATTGGCGACGGCCCCGCACCTGCAAGCCGTGACGGGCAGGATGGAAGTTTTTCAGCAGCCTGACAAACCTATGATGGTTGTTGATTATGCTCATACACCAGATGCTCTCGAGAAGGCGCTACAAGCCTTACAGGTGCATTGCACTGGTAAGCTATGGTGTATTTTTGGCTGCGGTGGTGATCGCGATACAGGCAAACGGCCAATGATGGCACGTATTGCCGAGCAATTAGCGGATCATATTATCCTGACCGATGATAACCCTCGAACAGAAGATCCTACCGCAATTATGACCGATATGCTCGCGGGTCTAAATCAACCAGATCAAGCCGTTGTCCATCATGATCGCTATCAAGCGTGTTTGTGGGCAGCCACGCATGCCGCCCCAGATGATATTGTGCTGGTTGCGGGTAAAGGGCACGAAGATTATCAAGTGTTGGCCGGTCGCACGATCCATTATTCTGATCGTGAAACCGTGCGGACACTATTGGAGACGAATGGATGATACACGTTCAGCTATCACAATTAGCGGCTATCCTTGGCGCGGAATTCACAGGCGACGATACGCGCATTGCTGATATATCGACGGATACCCGTACTATTGGTGCCAACACCCTGTTTGTTGCACTGATCGGTGAGCGCTTTGATGCCCATAATTTCTGTCAAAACGCAATGGATAACGGTGCCAAGGCATTATTGGTAAGTAAACACTTACCTATTGCTTTGCCGCAGCTTGTTGTTGCAGATACGCTTAAAGCATTGGGGTTATTAGGTGCTTGGTTAAAGGCTGAAATGGAAAGTCGACATGGTTTGAAAACCGTAGCGTTAACCGGTAGCTGTGGTAAAACCACTGTGAAAGAAATGGTTGCGGCTATATTGAGCCAGAAAGGTAACGTTTTGGCGACAGCAGGTAATTTCAATAATGAAATCGGAGTGCCTTTAACGCTGCTTCGACTTCAGCCTGAGCACGAGTTTGCTGTTATCGAGTTAGGGGCAAACCATCAGCAAGAAATCGCTTACACCACGAGCCTTGTCAAGCCTCAGGTTGCTCTCATTAATAATTTGGCCGCGGCTCACCTTGAAGGGTTTGGCTCTTTAGCGGGGGTTGCGAAAGCGAAAGGCGAGATCTTTGAAGGGCTGACCTCATTGGAACAGCCAAGCGTGGCGATTGTTAACCTTGATTCGCACTCGCTGGAGACCTGGCAGCCGCTATTGGCTGAACACCAGTTGGTTACCTTCTCGGCAACACAAAATGAAGCGGATTATTCCGCAGACGACATAATTATTAACGCTCAAGGGCTGGCTTGTTTTACAATGCGCACCCCAAGTGGTGCTTTTCCGGTTCGCCTGACGATGGCTGGCGCGCATAATGTTGCAAATGCGCTTGCTGCCGCAGCGTTAGCGATGGCGATTGGTGCAACCTCAGAGCAGGTTATCGCTGGTTTGGGTTGTGTCGAAAACGTCAAAGGGCGAGTTGATATCACTGAGCCGAGGGCTAACTTGCGCTTAATTGATGACACTTATAATGCGAGTGTTGCCTCCGTAAAAGCTGCCATTGATCTATTGGCAAGTTTTGCTGGCCAGCGCTGGTTCGTGCTCGGTGACATGGCTGAATTGGGCGAAGATAGTGCAGCTTTGCACCGCGAGGTTGCAGAATATGCACAGAACAAAACACTAGATAAAGTATTGACCTTCGGTAAAGCAAGCCAAGTGGTGAGTGAGCTGAATAATGGTCAGCATTTTGACGATAAAACCGCATTGATTGAGCTGCTAAAACAGCAGTTAGACCAACCGCAATACAATGAAAATAATACCCAAGTGACAGTGCTAGCAAAAGGGGCGCGTAGCTCCCGCATGGAAGATGTCATTGCCGCACTGCAGGAAAACAACTAATGATTTACTGGCTTGCCGATTTACTAGAATCCACATTCCCTTTTTTCCGTCTGTTTGAATACCTGACGTTCCGCGCCATTATCAGCATCTTAACTGCACTGGTACTGTCGTTATGGATGGGGCCACGCCTCATTGCCCGCTTGCAAATGCTGCAGATCGGTCAGGTGGTACGTCATGATGGCCCAGAATCACACTTTAGCAAGCGTGGTACCCCAACTATGGGTGGTATTATGATACTTGCTGCAATAACCATTACGGTATTGCTGTGGGCCGATCTGAGTAACCCGTATGTATGGGCCGTATTAGTCGTTATGCTTGGCTATGGCGCGGTGGGTTTCGTTGATGACTACCGTAAAGTGGTTCGTAAAAATACCGATGGACTGATTGCGCGTTGGAAGTACTTTTGGCAGTCGGTCATTGCACTTGGTGTTGCTTTTGCTCTGTATGTGCACGGCCAAGATACGGTCGCAACCCAGTTAGTTGTTCCATTCTTTAAAGATGTCATGCCACAACTTGGCTTGTTTTATATTATTTTTACTTATTTTGTGATTGTTGGCACCAGTAATGCAGTAAACCTGACTGATGGTCTTGATGGCCTCGCGATCATGCCGACAGTTATGGTTGCTGGCGGTATGGCCTTCATCGCTTGGGCAACAGGCAACGTTAATTTTGCTAACTACCTGCATATTCCTTATTTGAAAGATGCCAGTGAGCTGGTCATTGTTTGTACTGCGATTGTAGGGGCGGGTCTTGGTTTCCTATGGTTTAACACTTACCCAGCACAGGTCTTTATGGGCGATGTGGGCTCCCTAGCATTAGGTGGCGCCTTGGGTACGATTGCAGTATTAGTTCGTCAAGAATTGCTACTGGTTATTATGGGTGGTGTTTTCGTGATGGAAACTGTGTCGGTGATCTTGCAGGTAGGGTCGTACAAGCTGCGAGGCCAACGTATTTTCCGTATGGCGCCTATTCACCACCACTATGAATTAAAAGGTTGGCCAGAACCACGTGTGATCGTTCGCTTCTGGATCATCACTTTAATGCTAGTATTGATTGCACTGGCAACACTAAAGGTTCGATAAATGAAAGGCTTGGATGGCGTGAAAAAGGTTGTTGTTATTGGACTTGGAATGACAGGCCTATCGGTTATTAACCACTTATTGCGGTTGCCGCAATCACTGGATATCAAGGTGATTGACACCCGTGATACGCCTCCTGGCCAAGAACAATTACCCGCAAGCGTTGAGTTGTGCAGCGGTGAGTGGCAGATGGCATGGCTGCTATCGGCTGATCTTATCGTAGCTAGCCCAGGCATTGCACTCGCCACTCCCGCATTGCTAGAAGCCGCCAATGCCGGTATTGAAATTGTTGGTGATATTGAGCTGTTTGCCCGTGCTGTCGATAAACCTGTTGTCGCTATCACTGGTTCGAATGGTAAAAGTACCGTCACCAGCTTGGTTGGTGAGATGGCAAAAGAAGCCGGAATCAATGTTGGCGTCGGTGGCAATATTGGTTTTGCAGCACTTGATCTGCTGGCTCAAGAGCATGACTTATATGTACTTGAACTATCAAGTTTTCAGCTTGAAACCACCTCGACGTTACACCTTAATGCTGCGGTTTACCTGAATTTGTCAGAAGATCATATGGATCGCTATCCAGAAGGTCTAGAGCAGTATAGCCAAGCAAAAATGCGGATCTTCCATCACGCCGCATTAGCAGTGTACAACCGTGATGATCTAGCAACCCGTCCTGACTTTACTGGTGAGATGACCAGTTTTGGCTTTGACTGCGAGCAGTATGGATTGACCATCGTAGATAATGTGGAATGGTTAGCTTATGCGGGCGAGCCTTTGATGCCAAGTGCTGACATTGCGTTAGTGGGTCGACACAATGTCGCCAACAGCCTTGCTGCGTTTGCACTGGCAGATGCTGTAGGGATCAACCGTGAATCAGCATGTCGTGCATTGCGCCGTTATAACGGGCTTGCTCACCGTTGCCAGTTGGTAGCGGATCAGCACGGTGTGAAGTGGGTCAATGACTCAAAAGCCACGAATGTAGCCAGTACGCTGGCGGCACTCGATGGTTTGAATATGCCAGGTAAATTGCATTTACTGGTTGGTGGTGACGGTAAAGGGGCGGATTTCTCGCCATTGAGATCGGTACTGCTCCCTCTGGATGTTCAGTTGTACTGCTATGGGCGTGATGGTCATTTATTCTTAGGTTTGACTGAGCAGTCAGTAGCCGTTGAAACCATGGCTGAAGCGATGGAAATGGTGGCCAGTATCGCAAACGAGGGTGATATGGTTTTACTGTCTCCAGCCTGTGCGAGCTTTGACCAATACCCAAACTTTATGGCTAGAGGTGACGCCTTTGTCGCTTTAGCTCAAACGTTACAGCACCAAGTCGGTAAGGGGAGCTAATGCTGGGTGCTCTGCGTGAAGGGATTGCCTCGTTATCTGCTTGGTTGACTCGCCCTGCAGCACCGAGCATGTATGATCGACAACTGGTTTGGATTGCCTTGGCGTTGATGGTGACAGGGCTCGTTATGGTTACCTCCGCGTCGGTGCCCGTTGCGACGCGTTTAACGGATATGCCATTCTACTTTGCATTCCGTCATGGCTTTTTTCTGGTTTGCTCAATTGTGATCGCAAGCTTTGTGGTGATGATCCCACTCGAAAAATGGCGCCAATTCAGCGTGCCAATGTTATTGATCTCTTTCGCTTTATTAGTTGTTGTATTGGTAGCTGGCCGTTCGGTGAATGGTGCTGCTCGTTGGATCCCGCTTGGGATCTTTAATTTACAGCCTGCGGAAGTTGCAAAACTGTCTCTATTTATCTTCTTATCCGGTTACCTTGTTCGTCAGTATGAACAGGTACGAGAAAGTTTCCTTGGTTTCTTTAAACCATTGCTAGTGCTTGGTTTATTAGCTTTGTTGCTGTTAGCTCAGCCTGATTTGGGGTCATTTGTAGTGATGTTTGTTACTACGGTTGGCATGCTATTTATTGCTGGCGCCAAACTATGGCAGTTCATGGTCATGTTGGTTACTGCAATTGGTGGGATCATCTTACTGATTGTCTTTGAACCATACCGATTACGCCGAGTAACGTCCTTTATGGATCCATGGGAAGACCCGTTTGGTAGTGGTTATCAGCTTACGCAGTCGCTAATGGCGTTTGGACGCGGTGAATGGTTTGGCCAAGGGTTAGGAAATTCGATTCAGAAACTTGAGTATCTTCCTGAAGCCCATACTGACTTTGTGTTTGCCGTATTAGCCGAAGAAGTTGGGCTAATAGGGGTAACGGTTGTACTACTATTGCTATTTGCGTTGGTGTTTAAGGCCATGTTTATTGGGCGTAAATGCTTGCAGACACAACAACTTTTTGGCGGTTTTCTGGCCTTTGGTTTTGCGTTTTGGTTTGCCTTCCAGACTCTGGTGAATGTCGGCGCGGCTGCGGGTATTGTGCCAACAAAAGGACTGACATTGCCACTGATAAGTTACGGTGGTTCGAGTTTATTTATTATGGCAACGGCGGTTGCGATATTAATTCGGATTGATTACGAGCAGCGTATTGCGGTTAAGTATGGTCTGATTAATGACACAGAAGATGATGACAATGAACAAGAGTAAGCGCCTACTGGTGATGGCTGGTGGCACAGGGGGACATGTCTTTCCTGGCTTGGCAGTCGCAAAAAAATTACAACAAGAAGGCTGGGAAATCCGCTGGTTGGGCACCGCAGATAGAATGGAAGCTGAACTGGTACCAAAGCATGGTATCGAGATTGATTTTATTAAAGTAAAAGGCCTACGAGGTCAGGGTGTCGCGCGTTTGCTTGCTGCCCCTTTCAAGATTGTTAACGCTATTTTCCAAGCTCGAAAATATATCAAAGCTTGGCAACCTGATGCCGTATTGGGCATGGGGGGCTACGTAAGTGGACCGGGTGGCGTTGCAGCTTGGCTCTCTGGCGTACCTGTTATTTTACATGAGCAAAATGCAGTTGCGGGCCTAACAAACCAGTGGTTATCTAAAATAGCTGCTCGTGTATTGCAGGCGTTTCCTGGCGCTTTCAAAGACCGTGAAGTAGTGGGTAATCCAGTGCGTCAGGATGTCGTTGAGCTACTAGAGCCGGCGGCGCGCTTTGCACAGCGTGAAGGGCCAATCCGTGTATTGGTTATGGGTGGTAGTCAAGGTGCCCGCATTTTAAATCAGACGATGCCTAAAGTGGCCGCTATCTTGTGTGATAAAGTGACGATTTGGCATCAGGCTGGTAAAGGCGCACAGCAAGACACTGAGCAGGCTTACCGGGAAAATACAGAAACACAGCATAACGTAACTGAGTTTATTGACGATATTGCCGCAGCTTATGCTTGGGCGGATATTGTCGTTTGCCGTTCAGGGGCATTGACGGTCTCTGAACTATCAGCGGCTGGCATTGGGGCTATTTTTGTCCCATTTATGCATAAAGATCGCCAGCAAGCTTTGAATGCCGATCACTTAGTACAATGTGGCGCGGCAAAAATGATTGAACAACCAGAGCTGACACCACAAGGTTTGGCTCAAGAAATAGACCAATTAAACCGTGACAAGCTTACCGAAATGGCACTTGCTGCACGGGAAGCGGCGATCCTAGATGCTGATAGCAGAGTTGCTGAAGTGATTAAATCGTTGGCTAAACAATAAGATGAGACAAAGTGATGAGTAAACTGGATAACCAGCAATTAGCAAAAATTAGAACTATGGTGCCAGAGATGCGCCGTGTTGAGCGTATTCACTTTGTTGGTATCGGTGGTGCCGGAATGAGTGGCATTGCTGAGGTTTTGGTCAATGAAGGCTATCGGATCAGCGGTTCTGACATTGCGCCGAACGCGGTAACGAACCGTCTTGAAAGCAAAGGGGCCGAGGTATTCTTTGGTCACCATAGCGAGAATGTTGAGCAGGCCAGTGTGGTTGTGGTATCGACGGCAATCTCACAAGACAACCCTGAGCTTGTCGCAGCTCGCGAGCTACGTATTCCTGTGGTTCGCCGTGCTGAAATGCTGGCGGAACTGATGCGCTACCGCCATGGTATCGCAATCGCAGGCACGCATGGCAAAACGACGACCACAGCACTAATGACCCAGATTTATTCAGAAGCGGGTCTTGATCCAACGTTTGTGAATGGCGGTTTAGTGAAAAGTGCAGGCACGAATGCGCGCTTAGGTTCAAGCCGTTATTTAATTGCAGAAGCCGACGAAAGTGATGCCTCATTCTTGCATTTACAGCCAATGGTTTGTGTCGTAACTAACATTGAAGCTGATCATATGGATACTTATGGCGGTGACTTTGAAGTACTGAAGCAGACCTTCATTGATTTTTTACATAATTTGCCATTCTACGGGCTGGCGATTATGTGCATCGATGATCCGGTTGTACGTGAGCTACTACCGAAGATTGGCCGTCAGGTGATCACGTATGGTTTTTCTGAAGATGCCGATGTTCGGTTGGTTGATTATTGTCAGTACGGCCAACAGGGACATTTCTCAATCCTGCGTAAAGGTAAGCCTGCGCTGAAAGTGAAATTGAATATTCCTGGTAAGCACAATGCACTTAACGCCACGGCTGCCGTTGCTGCTGCAACTGAAGAAGGCGTTGCTGACGACGCGATTATACGCGCCTTGGTCGAATTTGAAGGGACGGGACGTCGCTTTGATCAACTGGGTGAATTTGAGACCGGAAATGGTAAAGTCATGTTAGTTGATGACTACGGCCATCATCCAAGTGAAGTTGACGTGACTATTCAGGCAGCTCGTGCCGGTTGGGATGAAAAGCGTTTGGTGATGATTTTCCAGCCACACCGCTTTAGCCGAACGCGTGACTTATATGATGATTTTGCTAACGTGTTAGAGCAGGTTGATGTTTTAGTGATGCTCGATGTTTATTCGGCAGGTGAAGCACCCATCGCAGGTGCGGATGGCCGTGCACTATGTCGTACGATTCGTGGGCGTGGCAAAATAGACCCGATTTTTGTATCAAATAATGACGCATTACCATCAGCCCTTGCCAATATTTTGCAGAATGACGACCTGTTATTGACACAAGGTGCCGGAGATGTAGGCAAAATTGCGCGTCAATTGGCTGACATGAAGTTAAATATTGCTGAAATGCGTCAGAGTCAATAATGGTTTAATTGTGCTTGGTTGATAACTCTAAAAAAATCAGAAAAACTAAGTTATACGAACACTTAGCGATATTGTAAGCTTGGTTGTTTTTGGCCAAATTCTTAGGTCTTGCTCTCAGGATGTGCAAGGAATCGAGTAACAGGTGTTGGAGTGCTGCTGGTTGGTCGGTATAATCGTCCAACTTTGCTCAATAAGTTGCTCGCTTCTCGATACGAAAAGGTAGGATAGAACCCACTTTTTCGGGAAATATCGGCTATTTTGGTAAAGGTAAAAACTATTTATGGCTGATAGTGTCTTAAATAAAATACCACGATCACCTGCAGTTGCGATTGGACGCTGGGGGGGATTGGCTTTTTTTGTCTTTGTTATCGTTTTTGTTGCTTGGATTTTTAGTGCAGCAATAAACTGGATGACAGATGCAAATCGACTCCCCTTGTCACAACTTGTGATACAGGGTGAATTAAGCTACCTCACGCCAAACGATGTGCGAGATGGGATCTTACAGCTAGAGCAATTGGGCAGCTTCATGACCCAGGATGTCGATGACATTCAGCATGCGCTAGAGTCGATGCCATGGGTTGCCCGAGCTGCAGTTCGTAAGCAGTGGCCAGAAACGCTGAAAGTTTTTTTGGTTGAACACGAGCCAGTAGCGTTCTGGAATGAGCAGTATTTGGTTAACACCAGTGGCGATGTATTTTATGCGCCTTTAGAACAAGCGGGTAAGTCATTTATCGGCTTGGCAGGACCAGAAGGCTCAAGTCAGCAAGTATTGAGCGCGATGCACGAAATGCAACCAAGATTACAGCTTGCGGGCTTTGAAATTGCTACGCTGGCATTAAACGAACGTCGAGCCTGGCGAGTTTGGTTAACAAACGGCATCAGGCTTGAACTGGGACGTGAAGCAAGAATGGAGCGGCTTAACCGCTTTATTAGCTTATACCCAGAATTGGAGCAGCAAGGAAAAGCCATTGAGTACGTAGACTTACGTTACGATACAGGGGCTGCTGTTGGCTGGACAGACGATCCAGAGCAAAACGAAACTAAATAGTCTCGGCTTTATTGACGGGCTGTTTGGCCGAGTCGAACAATAAGAGCGTGCGCTAATGACGAAGGCGACAGATAAAAAACTGATAGTAGGCCTAGATATTGGCACTTCCAAAGTCTGTGCTTTGGTCGGGGAAGTGTTGCCTGATGGCGGTGTGAACGTCATTGGTGAAGGCAGCAGCATATCAGGTGGTATGGACAAAGGCGGGGTTAATGACCTTGAGTCCGTTGTTAAGTCAGTTCAGAGTGCGGTTTATAAAGCTGAATTGATGGCCGACTGCCAGATCTCCTCGGTATTTTTGTCATTATCCGGTAAGCATATACGTTGCCAGAACGAGAAAGGCATGGTGCCAATCTCTGACAAAGAGGTAACGCAAGACGACGTTGACAATGTTATTCATACAGCGAAGTCAGTAAAAATTAGCGATGAACATAAAACTTTACATGTAATTCCTCAGGAATTTGCTATTGATTATCAGGAGGGAATAAAAAACCCTGTTGGTTTATCAGGTGTACGGATGGAAGCGAGTGTTCATTTGATTACTTGCCATAACGACATGGCACGTAATATCGTTAAAGCGGTAGAGCGGTGTGATTTGAAAGTTGATCACCTGATTTTTTCAGGGTTAGCGGCCAGTCATGCAGTACTAACGGCTGATGAGAGAGAACTTGGAGTTTGTGTTGTTGATATCGGTGGTGGCACCATGGATCTCGCGATATGGACCGGTGGTGCATTGCGCCATGCTGAAGTTATCCCTTATGCCGGCAACGTAGTAACCAGTGATATTGCTTATGCTTTCGGTACACCTCCAAGTGATGCTGAAGAGATTAAAGTGAAATATGGCTGTGCACTGAGCGAGCTGGTGAGTAAGGACGCAAAGGTTGATGTACCGAGTGTTGGTGGTCGACCTTCGCGAAGCTTACAAAGCCAAACATTGGCGGAAGTGATAGAGCCTCGTTATAGCGAATTGCTTGGGCTGGTTAATCAGAAGCTGATAGAAAAACAAGAACAATTGCGTAATGCGGGCGTCAAGCACCAGTTGGCTGCAGGCATTGTCCTGACAGGTGGTGCTGCTCAGATGGAAGGTTTGGTTGAATGCGCAGAGCGTGTCTTCCGTAACCAAGTAAGGGTAGGGCTTCCCTTGGAAGTATCTGGCCTGACTGAGCATGTTCAGTCTCCGCGTTATGCAACTGCAGTAGGATTGCTGCATTACGGAAAGGACAGTCAAACATTTGATGATAGTGATTTGGAACCGAAACGATCGGTGACAGGAATTTTCACTAAGATTAGTGGTTGGCTAAGAAAAGAATTTTAAAACCTGATGCGAACAGGATGAACGGAGAGAACAAATGTTTGAACCGATGATGGAAATGTCTGATGAAGCGGTAATTAAGGTCATTGGCGTTGGCGGCGGCGGCGGTAATGCTGTCGATCACATGGTACGTGAGTCGATTGAAGGCGTTGAGTTCATCAGTGTAAACACTGATGCTCAGGCACTTCGTAAAAGTAGTGTAAGTACAGTAATCCAGATCGGTGGTGATATCACTAAAGGTCTGGGGGCTGGCGCGAACCCACAAGTGGGGCGTGATTCTGCACTGGAAGATCGTGAAGCAATCAAAGCAGAGCTTCAAGGTTCTGATATGATTTTCATTGCTGCAGGCATGGGGGGCGGTACCGGTACTGGTGCGGCACCAATCATTGCTGAAGTAGCAAAAGAGTTAGGTATTCTAACCGTTGCGGTTGTGACGAAGCCATTCAGCTTTGAAGGCAAAAAACGCATGGCGTTTGCCGAGCAAGGTATTGAAGAGCTGTCGAAGCATGTTGATTCTCTAATCACTATACCTAACGAGAAGCTACTGAAAGTACTTGGCCGTGGCATTACTTTGCTAGACGCATTTGCGAAAGCAAATGACGTACTGCGTAATGCTGTTCAAGGTATTGCAGAGCTAATTACTCGCCCTGGTATGATCAACGTCGACTTTGCAGATGTTCGAACAGTAATGTCTGAAATGGGTCATGCGATGATGGGTAGCGGTATGGCTACTGGTGATGATCGTGCAGAAGAAGCGGCGGAAATGGCAATTTCTAGTCCACTGCTTGAAGATATCGATCTAGCTGGTGCTCGTGGTGTGCTTGTTAACATTACAGCCGGCATGGACATGCGCCTAGACGAGTTTGAAACTGTGGGTAACACAGTGAAGGCGTTTGCTTCAGACAACGCGACTGTAGTTATTGGTACATCGCTTGATCCTGAAATGTCTGATGAACTGCGTGTAACGGTTGTTGCGACAGGTATTGGCAAAGAGTCTAAGCCTGATATTACGTTGGTAACAACGTCGAAGCCGGTTCAAGCTGTTGCTCAAGAGAAGTCAGCAACGTCCACTCCAGCAATGGAAGAGGCAAAGCCTGCTCCACTGACGCAATCTGCGCCAGTGACAGAGTCAGCTTCTCAGCCTGCATCAGCGTCCACGGCAGCAAAAGCGAAGCCTCAAGCAGATCACGACTACCTTGATATCCCTGCATTTTTACGCAAGCAAGCTGACTAGCCTGCGTAAATAAGTTGGGAAACTGGTTAAAAAGTGATATCATGTCCGACCTTTTACCGTGTTATTGCAGGGTAAAAGGCGACATATTGGCAAAATAATAGTTGAGATAAGCAGATGATCAGACAACGTACTTTGAAAAGCATTGTGCAAACGACCGGAGTGGGACTTCACTCAGGGCGTAAAGTCACGCTTATTCTTCGTCCGGCTGCTGCCAACACGGGTGTTATTTACCGTCGTACAGATATGAATCCGCCTGTTGATTTTCCAGCAAACGCCGATTCTGTACGCGACACCATGTTATGCACTGCCTTGGTTAACGAGGATGGTGTACGTATCTCAACTGTTGAGCACCTAAATGCTGCATTAGCAGGTATGGGTATCGATAATGTTATTATCGAAGTGGATGCACCTGAAATTCCAATTATGGATGGTAGCGCCAGCCCGTTTATTTACCTGCTTCAGTCTGCTGGTATTGATACGTTGAATGCACCTAAGCGATTCTTACGTATCAAGAAAACTGTTCGCGTTGAAGATGGCGACAAATGGGCAGAACTCCGTCCTCATAACGGTTTCCGCCTTGATTTCGCAATCGACTTTAATCATCCGGCGATTGAATCAGAGCAGCAGCGTTTAGTGTTAGATTTCTCTAGCCAGTCTTTCGTTAAAGATATTAGTCGTGCCCGTACATTCGGCTTTATGCGAGATATCGAATACCTTCAGTCTCAGAACTTAGCACTGGGCGGCAGTTTTGATAATGCCATTGTATTAGATGATTACCGTATTTTGAATGATGACGGTTTACGCTTCGACAATGAACTAGTGACACATAAAGTGCTTGATGCTATCGGTGACTTGTACATGTGTGGCCACAATATCATTGGTGAAATGGTCGCGTTTAAATCAGGTCATGCCTTGAACAACAAGCTACTGCGAGCAGTACTAGCTGATCAAGAAGCTTACGAATGGTCGACCTTTAACGAAGAACATGAAGTGCCGGTGACATTTGCTCAGCCAGGAATGGTACTTGCCTAAATCGAATAGGTAGTGTTGCCAACAGAATTAAAAAACGCCGAACTTTGTTCGGCGTTTTTGTATTTCAGGGCTAGTGCTTTTTTGACTTATTTTTTCTTTGCCGATAGTGCCGCGATACGTTCAAGTCGTTTTTTGATTTTATCTGGTGCATCTTGTGCGGTATGCAATAAGTATTGAGCGGCTAATGGTGAGATAGGCTTACGGACAATATCGGGCGTTTTATCTTCTTTAACGACAATGACTGCGGCCAACTCGGGATTCACTTTTATGTCGATGCGCGCCAAATTAGGCAGTAACTTTTCGCGTAGTTTATTGATCAAGGTATTGCGCTCGTAGTTCAGTCGCATTGACCAAGCGGCTGATGCCGTTTCAATGATCAGTATCCCTTGGCGGTAATTGCTAACGCGGCAGAACTCAGCACAATCGAGGTGTTGCTTAACGGCTTTGTTGAGCTTACTTAAAGCAATGGCACGTTGCTGGATATTGCCAAGCTGGCTGTCATCGAGCAAGTCTGCTGTTGTTTGAGGGCGATGATCGCGCATAGCTAATCGTTCCTGAGCAAAAAGTAGGGGTTAAGTTCTAATTTTTCACATATGGTAAGTCTACCTACGGGATTTGCCATAGGCGACACTGTCAATATGGCTTATTATATCAAGTCTGGCGGGGAGTGCCTCCTGTTAGCAAGGCTAGAATGTTCAAAAATGGATAGCGATGTATTGCAAACTCTAGGATTGTTTTCATACCCCCCTTGAAATTGTCGGGTAAAACCACAATATCATTTTTAACCACAGTTTTTCGGATCGGCTTCCGTTGTCACTTACGTGACGGATTTAGACGGGACAGGGATGTAGAAGTCTTAACTAAGTGTATAGCTTGGTTTGGTACAATCCCGGTTGAAAAATTCAGATTAAGCGATTCAGCCATTACTGTAGCTGAAATAACAAAGAGAAAACGGCATAGCCATGTTATCAAAACTACTGACCAAAGTTATCGGTAGCCGTAACGACCGCACACTGCGTCGTATGCGCAAAATTGTTGACCAAATCAACAAGCTCGAGCCTCAATTCGACAGCCTCCAAGACGAAGAGTTAAAAGCCAAAACGGTTGAATTCCGTGAGCGCATAGAACAAGGTGAGAACCTTGACCTACTTTTACCTGAAGCCTTTGCAACGGTTCGTGAAGCCTCTAAGCGTGTGTTCGGTATGCGTCACTTTGACGTACAGCTGATCGGCGGTATGGTATTGAACAACTGCCAGATCGCAGAAATGCGTACAGGTGAAGGTAAAACCCTAACAGCAACCTTACCGGCTTATTTGAATGCCTTGACCGGTAAAGGCGTTCACATTGTAACGGTGAATGACTACTTGGCTGCGCGTGATGCTGAAACTAACCGTGCCTTGTTTGAATTCCTAGGGATGTCGGTTGGCGTCAACGTACCAAACATGGCACCTCAGGCGAAAAAAGAAGCGTACCAAGCTGATATCTTGTACGGCACAAATAATGAGTTTGGCTTTGACTACTTGCGTGACAACATGGCTTTCCGTGCTGAAGATCGCGTACAGCGTGAGCGTTTCTTTGCCGTTGTCGATGAAGTCGATTCCATCCTAATTGATGAAGCGCGTACCCCGCTAATTATCTCGGGTCCTGCTGAAGATAGCTCAGAGCTATACACCAAGATCAATACCTTGATCCCGCAACTGGTGAGACAGGATCAGGAAGACAGTGAAGAGTACCGTGGCGAAGGCCACTACACGGTTGATGAAAAATCGAAGCAAACTCACCTGACAGAAAATGGTCAAGAGTTTGTTGAAGACCTGCTTAAGCAAAACAGTATGATGGAAGAGGGTGATACCCTGTATTCACCTGCCAACATCAGTCTACTGCACCATGTTAACGCAGCCCTACGTGCCCATGTACTGTTTGAGCGTGACGTTGACTACATCGTTAAAGACGATGAAGTGGTTATTGTTGATGAACACACAGGCCGTACTATGCCTGGGCGTCGTTGGTCTGAAGGTCTTCACCAAGCGGTTGAAGCCAAAGAAGGCGTGAAGATCCAGAACGAAAACCAAACCTTAGCTTCTATTACCTTCCAGAACTACTTCCGCCTGTATAGCAAACTGTCAGGTATGACTGGTACCGCTGATACAGAAGCTTTTGAATTCCAATCAATTTATGGTTTGGAAACGGTTGTTCTACCAACCAATAAACCGATGATCCGTGATGACATGGGTGATTTGGTTTACATGACAGAGCTTGAGAAGTTTGCTGCGATTAGCGAAGACATTAAAGAGCGTGTCGAGAAAGGTCAGCCAGTCTTGGTGGGTACCGTTTCGATTGAAAAATCAGAGCTTTTGTCTAATGCACTGAAAAAACAAGGCATTAAGCACGAAGTACTAAATGCTAAGTTCCACGAGCGTGAAGCAGACATTGTTGCTCAAGCGGGTTCTTCAGGTGCGGTAACAATCGCTACTAACATGGCCGGCCGTGGTACGGATATCGTACTTGGTGGTGCGTGGCAGAGTGAAATTGCGAAGATTGAAAACCCGACTGATGATCAAATTGCTCAGATTAAAGCTAAATGGCAAGTGGCTCATGAAGCCGTACTAGCCTCTGGTGGCCTGCATATCATTGGTACCGAGCGTCATGAATCTCGTCGTATTGATAACCAGCTACGTGGTCGTTCTGGTCGTCAGGGTGATGCAGGTTCTTCACGTTTTTACCTGTCGATGGAAGATGGCCTGATGCGTATCTTTGCCTCGGATCGTGTATCAAACATGATGAAGAAGCTGGGTATGGAAGAAGGTGAAGCCATTGAACACCCATGGGTAACGAAAGCTATCGAGAATGCACAACGTAAAGTTGAAGGCCGTAACTTCGATATTCGTAAACAGTTACTTGAGTTTGATGATGTAGCCAATGACCAGCGTAAGGTGGTTTATGAGCTACGTGATGAGCTGATGAATGCTGATAATATCAGCGATATGATTGAGCAGAATCGCGAAGATGTGATTCAGTCGGTGATTGATGGCTATATTCCTCAGCAGTCTTTGGAAGAAATGTGGGATATCCAAGGTCTTGAAGAGCGTCTAAAAGCGGATTACGACTTGGAATTACCAATCCAAGAGTGGCTAGACACTGAAGATAAGCTTTACGAAGAAGCATTGCGTGAGCGTATCGTAGAAACAGCAGTAAGCGTTTATCGTCAGAAAGAAGAAGTCGTTGGTGCGGAAGTACTGCGTAACTTCGAGAAGACGGTAATGCTGCAAAACCTTGATACGCTTTGGAAAGAACACCTTGCTGCAATGGACCATTTGCGCCAAGGCATTCACTTACGTGGCTATGCACAGAAGAACCCGAAACAGGAATACAAGCGCGAATCGTTTGAACTGTTTGAAGAAATGCTGGAAAGCTTAAAATCTGATGTAATTGCTATCTTGAGTAAAGTACGAGTTCAGCAGCAAGAAGAAGTTGAACGTGTGGAAGAAGAGCGTCGTCGTCAAGCAGAAGAGCTTGCACGCCGTCAGCAATTCCAACACCAAAATGCTGATAATCAAATTGCAGATGAAAGCACAGAGCAAGACGATGAGTCTGCACCTTACCAGCGAGAAGATCGCAAAGTGGGTCGAAATGAACCTTGCCCATGTGGTTCTGGTAAGAAGTACAAACAGTGTCACGGTAAGATCAACTAATTGATCAACAGCATTGTTGTTACTCTAAAAAGGCCGCTTAGCGGCCTTTTTTAAATCTGTGTATTTATAATTGAAGTAAGTATTTTTTTATTTCTTGCTGGTGCTGATTTATCCTGCACAATGAATGATCATTTACTTATTCTGATTGATAGTAGAAAAATAGGCGTTATACATTGGAAAAGAAACAAATATGGATATCAGCAGGGATCATCCTCAATGCTGAACAAGATCAAGTCTTTATTACCCAACGTGCGGCAAAAGCCCATAAAGGTGGTTTTTGGGAGTTTGCGGGCGGTAAAGTGGAAGCTGGTGAGACAGCCGAGCAGGCGGTGATCCGCGAGCTTCAGGAAGAAGTTGGCATTCATGCTACGGCGTTAGAGCACTTTATGGCGCTAGAACATGACTACCCTGAAAAAGCACTGAAGTTCGATTTTTACTTGGTTAAAGCCTTCGAAGGCGAAGCATTTGGTAAAGAAGGTCAGCCGGGTGAGTGGGTCGCCTTATCGGCACTCTCTGAGTATGCTTTCCCTGAAGCAAATAATGTCGTGTTGCAGAAATTGATGTCGCGATGATAGAGAAGGGCAGGTTAATCGTCGGCATTGACGATAATCTAAAGCCAAGATCCTTGTAAACGAATCGATGGATCTTGGCGTCAGGAAATGGCTAGTAGCCCATATCTTCAGACCAGCCATCTGAGTCGGACATATCCGGCGCACCTGGAATGGCCTTTTCTTCTTCCGCCCACTCACCAAGATCAATAAGCTGGCAGCGCTTGCAGCAGAATGGACGGAAAGGGCTTTGTTCTCCCCACTCAACCTCGGTTTGGCAGGTTGGGCACTTCACAATAGTGACTTTCGTTGAAGGGGTAGATGATTGCGTCACAGGGAACCTCAGCAAATAGCTAATTTAAATTCAATTGTTTCAGCGATAGCTGCCCCTTCCTCAAATGGTAAGAAGCGAACAGCAAAGCGACTGCGGTGACCCGATATCATAGGATAAACGCCATGGCTTGGGCAAATATCTAATCGCAGTAAGCAGGCATCTTCGGCATCATGCTGAAAAAAACCGCCTCTTGCGATTTGAGGTTGGTAATGACTTGATTCCCGTACCAGCCTTAGCCACAAATTTAACGCGACAGTCAGTTCATCAATATGCAGAAGCCAACCTTTCATATTGCTTTGCTTGTGGGCTAAAGGCAGGTGTAACCAATGGTGAAGCGTGGGTAAATCGAAACAACAGCTGCCGCCAGGGATTGAAAACCGTTGTTTAATACCGCCTAAAAAGCGATCTTCCCGTAATGCTTGTCCCAAACGGTTGGCCGTGAGTAATTGGTGCTGAGCGGCCTCGAGCTTATCAAGCAGCTGAAGTAATGCACTTTGATCGACGCCTTCAATATTTAACCAGTTTTTCAATTTACTTCGCTGTTTATCAAGATCTTTGGCGAGCTCTGCTTTGAGCTGGATCTGATCGAGGATTTCGAGTAAATCGAATAACGCTCGGAAGAAAATTTGGTGCTGCCACTGATCATTGAGTTGGCTGGCATGCGTCATCTGACGAATTAAATATTCCAGACGAAGGTAAATGCGAACCTTTTCATTAAGTGGATGCTCAAAACGGTTAACTTGCATAGCAATTACCTAAATGACAGTTGACGTTGCTACGCAATCGATCTGCGTAGGTATGGGTTTGTTATGATGGCGACGATTGAGACATCGCTAGGTATTGCTGGTGTAATGCCAGCACTTGTTCATCAAGGCTGGCACTGTCACCATTATTACTAATGACATCATCAGCAACGGCTAAGCGTTCTTGTCGCGAAGCCTGAGAAGCTAAGATGCTTTTGACTTGCTCAATATCAACACCGTCACGCTGAGTCGTTCGTGCTATCTGGGTGTCTTCATCGACATCCACAACCAGCAAGCGGTTAGCCATTGTTTGAAGGTTATTCTCAACCATTAAAGGAATAACGAGTAAGCAATAAGGTGATGTTGTTTGCTTAATATCAGCCTGCATTTTTTGTCTGATCATCGGGTGCAGTAACTCATTGAGCCAATGCTTCAAATTATCATCGCTGAATATTGCTGCTCTTAGCTTACTGCGGTCTAGATTACCATCTGTCAGTAGTATGTCAGAGCCTAATTTTTCTTCAATCGCTTGTAATCCGGCAGAACCAGGTGCAACGACCTCTCTTGCGACCACATCAGCATCAATAATATCAATACTGTAGTCGGCGAATAAGTTGGCTACAGTGGTTTTACCGCTGCCGATCCCGCCTGTTAATCCGATGACGATTGTCATAAGTTAAAGCCCCACATACGCAGTTAGATACCAGTTGAGCAAAGGTTCGCCCCATAAAATGGCTATCCAGCCTGCAATTGCTAGGTAAGGGCCAAAAGAGAAAGGGGTTTGGCTATCAGATTGTTGTACTCGCATTAATATGATGCCACAAATAGCGCCAACCAATGAAGACAGTAGTACAACAAACGGTAGTAATTGCCAGCCTAACCAAGCACCTAATGTGGCAAGTAATTTGAAATCGCCATAGCCCATGCCTTCTTTACCCGTCAATAACTTAAACAGCCAGTAGACACTCCAAAGGGCGAGGTAGCCGGCCATTGCACCGATAACGGCATCGTGTAAAGAAACCGGAGACCAACCGAGCAGCGCAACAAGTAAACCAGCCCAAAGCAACGGCAGGGTAATTTGATCTGGAAGCAGCATTTTATCGATATCGATAAAGGTTAAAGCGATCAATGCAAAACTAAAGAGAATAACGGCGATTGACCATTCTGACATTGGCAGCATTACAGCAACCGTGGTTGCAATGATGGCGGTCAATAGCTCGACGGCAGGGTAGCGGGCACTGATTTTAGCTTGGCAATGTTTACAGCGACCTTTCAGGATTAACCAGCTGATCACTGGAATGTTTTCCCACATACTTATTGGATGTTGGCAATGCGGGCAGCGTGAGCGTGGTACGCTTAAATTAAAGGTCGATGTGGTTTCAACGGCACCAAATTCAGGAAAGCATTCAGCACAATCTGACTTCCATTCCCGCTCCATCATGATGGGAAGGCGGTAAATGACAACATTAAGAAAACTACCGACGAGAAGGCCAAAAACAGCAGCCAAAACAGGATATAGCCAAGGGTAAAATGTCAGTAGTTCCATGAATGGTATCTCATATAAATCATTGAGGTTATTGTAGGGGAATCCTCGATCAGATCCTAGAACCTAAGCCCTAGTTCCGATAAAGAGTATATGTTTGGCGTATATTTTAGCTTTTACCTTGTCTTGCCATTATTGTGCAATGGCCTTGCTATATACGTCGCTGTTTAGCCGATGACACTCATTAGCTTGAAGATCGGCATATACATCGCAACCAGCAGTCCACCAATTAAACCACCCAAAAAGATGATAATTAGTGGTTCGAGGATTTTCCCTAGGTTATCAACGGTATTGTCGACATCACTTTCATAGAGATTGGCCATTTTGTTGAGCATGTCATCCAGTGAGCCTGACTCTTCACCAATCATGGTCATCTGTAACATCAGCTCTGGAAACACATTACTTTGCCGGAGTGCAATGTGTAACGGCATGCCCGCCGCTGTACTGGCATGGGCTTCCAACATGGCTTGCTCGATATACCGGTTCCCAGCGGTTTTGCCTGCTGCATGGAGGCCGTCTAACAGTGGGATACCGGCGCTAAAGGTCGTGGCAAGGGTGCGGGCAAATCGGGCAATGGTTGCTTTTAGCAATACTGTCCCAATGATTGGGATGCTCAGGTTGAGCCGGTGGATCGTGAGCTTGGTTTTAGCGGAACGTCGATAGCTATAACTAAACAAAAATAGCATGAGGGCAAGAGCGATACTCAGGTAGAGCCCGTAATTGATCAGCCCGTCAGAGACGATGATCACTTGGCGGGTAAACCAAGGTAGCTCTGCACCAAAGCTGCTAAAGATACTGGCAAATTGCGGGATCACAAACACCAACATCATTATCGTCACCCCGACGGCTGTTAGGGTCACCATGGTGGGGTAGATCATAGCTTTGATCACCTTCTTGCGCATTGCTTCATTTTTTTCACGATAGGTCGCGATGCGGTCAAACACTTCGGCAAGGTGACCGGTCTGCTCACCAGTATTGACCAAATCACAATAAAAATTATCGAACAACGGTGAGCTGTTGCGCATGGCGCGGGATAGGGAGGCGCCGGATTCAACTTGAATGGTAATTTGTGACAAAGTAGCCCGACCTTCTGCTTTGTGGTGGCTTTCTGCGATCAGTTTTAACGATTGAACAACTGGGACACCAGAGGCGATCATGGTCGACAATTGTCGGGTTAAAGCAGTAATGTCGGCTGGTGTCAGTTGGTTTCTCATTTTGCTAAATGAAGAGGGGGGGCGATGTTTGATCTTTTTTACTTGGATCATTTGTTCGCTGAGCTTAGCCCTAACCTCTTGCTCTTGAAAGCCGAGGATCACCCCAGATAGTTTTTTACCGGCTTGATTGACACCGCGCCAGTGGTAATAGCGAATTTTACTGGCTTGTGCCATAACATTGTCCTTCTCGGTGGTTTGTTAGGTGGGGGGAAGATATCTAGCTAAAGTGCAATACACGCTGTAACTCGTTAAGGCTGGTGACCCCGTTACATAACTTCTCGATACCTGATTGTTGCAGCTTTTGCATTCCTTGCTGGCAAGCAATGTCTTCTAACTCAAGCGTGCTTGCCCCACGCATTAGTGCTTCAGACAATTGACGGGAGAATGGCATGACTTCATAAATGCCAACGCGTCCCATATATCCCTTATTACACTCGTCGCAGCCTTGAGCATGGGCTTGGTACAATGTGGCTGTTGTTGGGATCATCAAACTATCGCGCATGAAATTATCGAGTTCATGTTCTTGTTTGCAATGCGGGCATAAGCGACGTGCTAGCCGTTGGGCGATGATCAAGCTAAGGGATGATGCAAGGTTGAAGTCTTCAATTCCCATATTGGTCAAACGGGTAATGGTTTCGGCGGCAGAATTGGTGTGCAGGGTTGAAAGCACCAGGTGGCCAGTTTGTGCTGCTTTAACCGCAATGCCGCCAGTTTCGAGATCGCGGATTTCCCCAACCATCACAATATCGGGATCTTGACGAAGAAACGATCGCAATGCTTCGGCAAAGCCCAGCCCCACGGTGGTGTTGATCTGAACTTGGTTGATCCCCGGTAAATTGATTTCTACCGGATCTTCGGCGGTCGAAATATTGCGCTCATCGGTATTGATGATATTCAGGCCGGTATAGAGTGACACGGTTTTTCCGCTACCCGTAGGCCCGGTCATTAGTATCATGCCTTGTGGCTGCTGCAGCGCGGCTAAGTAGTCCTGCTTTTGTTTGTCGTTGTAGCCCAAGAGGTCGATGTCGAGGTTGGCACTGGAGCTGTCTAAAATCCGTAATACCACCTTTTCACCCCATAATGTCGGTAGGGTTGAAACCCGTAAATCAATCGCCAGTGTTGCCGAGAGCCTGAGTTTGATCCGCCCGTCTTGTGGTTGGCGGCGCTCGGCAATGTTGAGTTTCGACATTACTTTAAGCCGCGTCGATAGCCGGCGCGAAAGGTGAGCGGGTGGGGTGGCATGCTGATGCAAGATACCGTCACAGCGAAAGCGGATCCGAAAGGTTTCCTCGTACGGCTCAAAGTGAATATCAGAGGCTTTCTTTCTCACCGCATCCATTAAGACTTGGTTGATATAGCGAGTAACGGGGGCGCTGTCTTGGGTGATATCGGTGGCATCATCGAGTAATTCGCCATCGCTCAAATCAACCAGCTCAACCAAATCGGCATCACTAACACTACGCTGGTGTTGATCGGCCCCTTTAATATCACTGCCATACACCCGGCGAATGGCTGCTTCTAGCTGTTTATGATCAAGCAACATCGGTTCGATGTTTTTGCCAGTGGCAAAACGCAATTCATCCAACGCGTTCATCTGGGTAGGGTCGCTCAAGCCGATGAAGATGGTATGGTCATTAGCTTGCAGTGGCAGCACCTTGTGTTGCAGTACTAAGTCTCGCTGGCTTAACGATTTGCAGCATTCGCTATAATCGTACTGGTGGACATCAACCAGTGCGATGGCAAAAATCAATTCAAGTTGGCGGGCGAGTTCGGTGCTGCCCATGATCCCCTGTTGCACCAAAGCAGAAGGCACTGACGTGCCTTCTGCTTGGGCGAAATCCACCACTTGTTGCTGCTGCACCACGCTGAGTAAATTAGCTTGGTGCAGAATAGAGGCGAGATTGGAGTGCATTTATTATGAGCAACCTTTTGGTTTGATTTCAGCGCTTACACTTGAAGTACAAGTCCATGTACCTGCAGAATCACGAGCTAATTTTACATTTTTACCTGCTGTTTCTGGACTTACACCACTGGTTTTGAATGTAAATAAGATATTACCTGCTGCACTTACAGGGGTATCGTATGTAATTGCTCCAAGGGCTGCTGAAGGTATAGCAAGGTCTGTTCCGTTAGTCGGAAACTTCCCTTCGTCTAAAACATATGATTCTACATTTATGCGGTGTCCAGTAATTGAAGCTAAAGCGTTGGCAGCCTCAGACTTACCAATATATTTTTGATATTGAGGAACTGCTATTGCCGCAAGTACTCCAATGACGGCCACCACAATCATTAATTCAATTAACGTAAAGCCATTTTGCTTTTTCATCTTTTAATCCTTATTTCTTTATATGGGTCAATCACTAACCACTGAAAATGTTTTTGGTAAGCTCAGAATAAGGTTTTGCTGCAACTGTCTGAATTGGCTGGAAATGATTGCTCGGCGCAGTCGTGATTAATAATGTTGTTGTTGCAGAGGTTACAATGAAGGCTGCGACTGATTATCCGCTTTTTTACTAAGGGAATGGTTAATAAGGCTGGAAACGGGTAAATAGGGGAGGGCAGGGAGAAGATTAGCTGAAAGGTTCGATACAAAAACGCGATAGCCGAAGCCATCGCGTAGGGTTATATCAGTAGTGCGAAGGTACGCCTTACTTAAAGCGCATTGACAGGTCCATGGCTTTCAAGTGTTTGGTCAGCGCCCCGACCGAGATGTAATCAACACCGGTTTCAGCGAACTCGCGGATTGTCTCTAGGGTTACATTACCAGAATTTTCCAATGCCGCACGGCCTTGGTTTAGTGCTACCGCTTCACGCATCATCTCGGTGGTGAAATTATCGAGCATGATGATATCAGCGCCGGCATCAATCGCTTGCTGCAGTTCAGCAAGGCTTTCAGTCTCAACTTCAACCGGTTTGCCTGGGTTTAGCTGTTTGGCCGTTGAAATTGCCTGTTCGATACCGCCACAGGCAATGATGTGGTTTTCTTTGATTAAGTAAGCGTCAAACACCCCGATACGGTGGTTGAAACCGCCACCGCAAGTCACCGCATATTTCAATGCACTGCGCAGGCCCGGAATGGTTTTACGGGTATCAAGTAGACGGCAGCCCGTTCCTTCCAGTTGCTTGGCGTATTGGGCTACGGTAGTCGCACAGCCCGATAGCGTCTGGATAAAGTTCATGGCGTTACGCTCGCCAGTTAACAGCATGCGTGATGGGCCAGATAAGGTACACAGCGTTTGGTTTGGCTCTACCTTGTCACCATCTTGCACATGCCACTCAATAGCCACGCCACCACCAAGCTGCTTGAAGACTTCATCTGCCCACATCTGGCCACAAAAAATACCGTGCTCACGGGTGATGATGGTTGCCACACCTTGGCTGTCGGCTGGGATCAAACTTGCCGTGATATCACGGTTGGCATCGATCTCGCCGCCTAAGTCTTCCCGCAGGGTGTCGGCGACGGCTCGGGTAATTTCAAGGGGTAACTGCTGTTTAAGGTAGTTTAAGCGCGATTCGCTGTCGTGCTTCTTTTCCATCTGAGTCATGACAATTCCGTAGCATGGGTTGAGCTGCTTATTATTGCGGGCTTACGTCGTGGGAAGCCCCGCAATGGGATAGCAGGGATCATACAATGAGATGAGGTGAGATCCTAGCGAGAGCACGGCGTTATGAATAAAGTAAAATGAATGTTTGATACAATTGTAAGCTTAATGAAGTCTGTTGATATGATGACGCACAGGATTTAGTGATGACCTTAACCATTAATTCAGAGCATTGGCTGGAAAACGTCAAGCATGTTCCTTCTCCTTTCTATGACCAACGGCCTGATAGTGATGATATTTCGTTGCTGGTGGTCCACAACATTAGCCTACCGCCGGGTGACTTTGGTGGGCCTTACATTGAACAGCTATTTACCGGGCAGCTAAACCCTGACGAACATCCCTATTTCGAGTTAATTTCCGAGTTTCGTGTGTCTGCGCACTGTTTAATTAGACGAAATGGCGATATCATTCAGTTTGTCCCACTTAATTGCCGTGCTTGGCATGCTGGTGTGTCGCAATTCGCCGATCGAGATAAATGTAATGATTACTCTATCGGTATAGAGTTGGAAGGAACGGATACCCTCCCATATACCCAAGCTCAGTACTTAACACTGGCTGCGCTCACACGGGTTATTGTTACGCGTTACCCTCAAATTATTCAAAGCCGTATCACAGGTCATGAGTTTATCGCCCCAGGGCGGAAAACCGATCCTGGGTTAGCGTTTGATTGGCTTGCTTATAAGTCGCTACTAGTAAAATAGTACATGGCTTTGATGCATAACTTCGATACATACCCTTTCGGTATACGCGGTTATAAAATGTAAGCAAATTGGTCAGACCATTATGTGCTTTTTCGCCTCAAATTCGCTTGAACCCTGTTGGATACTGGTAGTGAACATGTTTTAACAAGTTTTCATAAGATGAAATTTTTGTTAAAACCACTCTCATTCTATGATTTCTGTCAAGTTGTCAGTGGACATCTTCAATTATTTCTGTAAACTTTCTTCGCATAGTTAAATTGGTAATACCAATTATCCGCACTCCGGAATTTTCTAGAACGCTATAAGTGTAAGAAGCATAATAAAAATGACTTATAAACGAATTCGCCAACCTAAGCTCTCTGATGCAATAGAGCAAGAACTGGAGCGCCTGATCCTTGAGGGAATTTTATCCCCAGGTCAGCAGTTGCCGCCAGAACGTGAGCTGGCTAAGCAATTCGATGTTTCTCGCCCTTCTGTTCGTGAAGCTATCCAGCGATTAGAAGCCAAACAGCTACTAACACGCCGCCAGGGTGGTGGTACTTTCGTGACTGAAAAACTATGGCAGAGTTTTTCTGAACCACTGTTAGACCTATTAGCCGCCCACCCAGAAACCCAGCTAGATTTGCTGGAATCTCGCCACGCCCTAGAGGGGCTAGCTGCTTACTATGCAGCTCTGCGAGGCAATGAAGACGACTTTAACCGTATTCGCGACTGCCATGCGCGGATACAGGACGCTCAGCAACAAGGTGATTTAGAAGCCGAAGCTACCGCAGTGATGCAATACCTAATTGCAGTCACAGAATCTGCGCATAATGTAGTCTTGCTTCATATCATTCGTAGCCTTGCCCCATTGCTAGAGCAAAACGTATTACAAAACTTTGAGCTCCTGAACCGCCGCCCAGAAGTGGCGGGGAAGGTGCGAAAGCATCGAGCCAATATTGTGCAAGCGATTGTTTCAGGTGAGCCTGAGACGGCCCGTGAAGCATCGCATGCACATTTGGCTTATATAGAGGAAACCCTGTTGGATTTATCGCGTGAAGATAGCAGACGTGAACGCTCTCTTCGTCGGATTCAACAACGCAAGGACGGGCTGGATTAGTACCCCTAAAATAAGCCGTGGGTGGTAGTAAACAGTCGCGACATTGTTAGTTTTGTAGATTATCAACGAAAGGATAGATCGCATGTCTGAAGTCATGAAAAATGACGTTGACGCACTTGAAACTCAAGAGTGGCTAGAAGCTCTTGAATCAGTCGTTCGTGAAGAAGGTGTAGAACGTGCACAGTACCTGCTTGAGCAAGTACTAGATAAAGCGCGTTTAGATGGCGTAGATATGGCTACGGGCATTACTACGAACTACGTTAATACGATTCCAGCAGCACAAGAGCCAGCATACCCTGGTGATACAACGCTTGAGCGCCGTATTCGTTCCATTATCCGTTGGAACGCAATCATGATCGTATTGCGTGCTTCTAAGAAAGATTTAGACCTAGGTGGCCACATGGCTTCTTACCAGTCTGCATCCGCTTTCTACGAAGTGTGTTTCAACCACTTCTTCCGTGCACCAAACGAAGTTGATGGCGGCGATTTGGTTTACTACCAAGGTCACATCTCTCCAGGTATCTATTCTCGCGCATTTGTTGAGGGTCGCCTAACTGAAGAGCAGTTAGATAACTTCCGTCAAGAAGTTGATGGCAAAGGTATTCCTTCATACCCGCACCCTAAACTAATGCCTGAGTTCTGGCAGTTCCCAACTGTCTCTATGGGTCTAGGCCCTATCTCTGCTATCTACCAAGCTCGCTTCCTGAAGTACCTTAACGGCCGTGGCCTTAAAGATACTTCTGCTCAACGTGTTTACGCGTTCTTGGGCGATGGTGAGATGGATGAGCCAGAATCACGCGGTGCGATTTCTTTCGCTGCACGTGAAAAGCTAGATAACCTATGCTTCCTAATCAACTGTAACCTACAGCGCCTAGATGGCCCTGTTATGGGTAACGGTAGCATCATTCAAGAGCTAGAAGGCCTATTCAAAGGTGCTGGCTGGAATGTTGTTAAAGTTATCTGGGGTAACAACTGGGATGCGCTACTAGCAAAAGACACTACCGGTAAGCTTCTTCAGCTAATGAACGAAACTATCGATGGTGACTACCAGACATTCAAATCTAAAGATGGCGCCTACGTACGTGAGCACTTCTTTGGTAAATACCCTGAAACAGCTGCGCTTGTTTCTGACATGACTGATGAGCAAATCTTCGAACTTAAGCGTGGTGGCCACGATTCTTCGAAACTATTTGCTGCATTCAACAATGCAAAAGAAACAGATGGTAAGCCAACAGTAATCCTTGCTAAAACCGTTAAAGGTTACGGCATGGGTGAAGCTGCAGAAGGTAAGAACATTGCGCACGGTGTGAAGAAAATGGACATGACACATGTTCAACACCTACGCGATCGTCTAGGCCTACAAGATGTTATTTCTGATGAAGAAATGAAGTCACTGCCTTACTTGAAGCTAGAAGAAGGTTCTGCAGAGTACAACTACCTGCACGCACGTCGTAACGCGCTACACGGTTACACGCCTAAGCGTCTGCCTAAATTTACACAAGAATTTAAGGTTCCAGAGCTAGACGCATTCGCACCTCTACTGGGTGAGCAGAAGCGTGATATCTCTACGACGATGGCTTACGTACGTACGCTAAACATCCTGCTTAAAGATAAGAACATTGGTAAGAACATTGTTCCTATCATCTGTGATGAAGCGCGTACATTCGGTATGGAAGGTCTGTTCCGTCAGGTTGGTATCTACAACCCACACGGTCAAGAATACACACCTGAAGACCGCGGTGTAGTGTCTTACTACAAAGAAGCGACATCTGGTCAGGTTCTACAAGAAGGTATCAATGAGCTAGGCTCAATGGCTTCTTGGGTTGCTGCTGCAACGTCTTACAGCACCAACGATCTGCCAATGATCCCATTCTACATCTACTACTCAATGTTCGGTTTCCAACGTATTGGTGACATGGCATGGCTAGCAGGTGACCAACAAGCACGTGGCTTCCTATTAGGTGCTACTGCTGGTCGTACAACGCTTAACGGTGAAGGTCTTCAACACGAAGATGGTCACTCTCATGTTCTAGCGAATACAATTCCAAACTGTATCTCTTACGACCCAACGTTTGCTTACGAGCTAGCGGTTATCATGCAAGACGGTATCCGTCGCATGTACGGTGAGAACCAAGAGAACGTTTATTACTACCTAACGGTAATGAACGAAAACTACGCAATGCCAGCAATGCCAGAAGGCGCTGAAGAAGGCATTCGTAAGGGTATCTACAAGCTAGAATCTTACGCAGGTAGCAACAAAGTTCAGTTGATGAGCTCTGGTACTATCATGAATGAAGTACGCAAAGCTGCTCAAATCCTAAGCGATGATTACGGTGTTGCATCTGACATTTACTCTGTAACTTCATTCAATGAACTTACACGTGATGGTCAAGATGTTGAGCGTTTCAACATGCTGCACCCAGAAGCTGAGCAAAAAGTACCTTACATTACAACTGCAATGGGTACTGAGCCAGCAATCGCTGCGACGGATTACATGAAGAACTATGCAGAGCAAGTACGTGCATTCATGCCGTCTGAGTCTTTCAAAGTTCTTGGTACTGATGGTTACGGTCGTTCTGACAGCCGTGAGAACCTACGTCGTCACTTCGAAGTTAACGCGGGCTACGTTGTAGTTGCAGCACTAACTGAACTGGCAAAACGTGGTGATATCGAAAAATCTGTGGTTGTAGAAGCAATCGCTAAATTCGACATCGATGCAGACAAGACGAACCCGCTATACGCGTAAGAGGCAATAAAACATGGCAATCGAAATTAATGTACCTGACATTGGTGCAGACGAGGTTGAAGTAACTGAGATTCTTGTTAGCGTTGGCGACAAGGTTGAAGAAGAGCAGTCTCTGATCACTGTAGAAGGCGACAAAGCTTCTATGGAAGTACCAGCTTCTCAGGCGGGTATCGTTAAAGAAATCAAAATCGCTGAAGGCGACACGGTTACGACTGGTTCTTTAATCATGATCTTTGAAGCAGAAGGCGCAGCAGCTGCGCCAGCACCTGTAGTTGAAGCGGCGGCACCTGTTGCTGCAGCTCCTGCGGCGGCTGAGCTAAAAGAAGTACATGTTCCAGATATCGGCGGTGACGAAGTAGAAGTTACTGAAATCATGGTTGCTATCGGCGACAGCATCGAAGAAGAGCAATCTCTTCTGACGGTTGAAGGCGACAAAGCATCAATGGAAGTACCAGCACCTTTCGCTGGTGTTCTAAAAGAAATCAAAATTGCAGCTGGCGACAAAGTTTCTACTGGTTCTCTAGTAATGATCTTTGAAGTAGCAGGCTCTGGCGCACCAGTTGCTCCTGTAGCTCAAGCAGCGGCACCTGTAGCGGCTGCTCCAGCAGCATCTGCAGCGAAAGAAGTGAACGTTCCAGACATCGGCGGTGATGAAGTAGAAGTTACTGAAATCATGGTTGCGGTTGGCGATACAGTGGAAGAAGAGCAATCTCTTATCACTGTTGAAGGTGACAAGGCTTCTATGGAAGTTCCTGCACCATTCGCGGGCACGGTTAAAGAAATCAAGATTGCAGCTGGCGACAAAGTGTCTACTGGCTCTCTAATCATGGTATTCGAAGTCGCTGGCGCAACACCTGCACCAGTTGCAGCAGCATCGGCTCCGGCGGCGGCTCCAGCTCCAGCGGCGGCAGCTCCTGCACAAGCGGCAGCTCCAGCGGCAACTGGCGAATTCGAAGCTAACAACGACTACGCTCATGCGTCTCCAGTTGTTCGTCGTCTTGCGCGTGAGTTCGGTGTAAACCTTGCGAAAGTTAAAGGTACTGGCCGTAAGAACCGTATTCAAAAAGAAGACGTTCAAAACTTCGTTAAAGATGCACTTAAGCGCCTTGAGTCTGGTGCAGCAGCATCTGGCAAAGGCGATGGCGCAGCGCTTGGCCTACTACCTTGGCCGAAAGTAGACTTCAGCAAGTTTGGTGAAACTGAAGTTCAAAAGCTGTCTCGCATCAAGAAGATCTCTGGCGCTAACCTGCACCGTAACTGGGTAATGATCCCGCATGTTACACAGTGGGATAACGCAGACATCACTGCGCTAGAAGCATTCCGTAAAGAACAGAATGCAATCGAAGCGAAGAAAGATACTGGCATGAAGATCACTCCACTTGTGTTCATCATGAAAGCAGTAGCGAAAGCACTTGAAGCGTTCCCTGCATTCAACTCTTCTCTATCTGACGACGGTGAAAGCCTGATCCTGAAGAAGTACGTGAACGTAGGTATCGCAGTAGATACGCCAAACGGCCTTGTTGTTCCTGTATTCAAGGACGTTAACAAGAAAGGTATCTACGAGCTGTCTGATGAATTGAAAGCAATTTCGAAGAAAGCACGTTCAGGTAAGCTTACTGCTTCTGACATGCAGGGCGGTTGTTTCACTATCTCAAGCCTTGGTGGCATCGGTGGTACTGCGTTCACACCTATCGTGAATGCGCCAGAAGTTGGTATCCTAGGTGTATCTAAGTCTGAAATGAAGCCAGTGTGGAACGGTAAAGAGTTTGAACCGCGTCTACAGCTTCCACTTTCTCTATCATACGATCACCGCGTGATCGATGGTGCTGAAGGTGCACGCTTCATTACTTACCTAAACGGCTGTCTATCTGATATCCGCCGTTTGGTGCTTTAGATTTTCCTTTCGTAGCGATCATGCCTGCAAAAGCAGGCATGGAATTGTTGCGTAGCTCACAGGCTATGGCAATTTACTTTTCAGTTTGTTAACAGGTCTGTAAACTTGTTGGCTAACTGAAACAAGAAAGTAGAACTTGCCTGATAGCCTGTTAGGGATATAAGACTTACAACGAGGTCATGATGAGTAAAGAAATTAAAGCCCAGGTAGTGGTGTTGGGTTCAGGCCCTGCAGGTTACTCTGCGGCGTTCCGTTGCGCAGATTTAGGTCTGGATACAGTCCTAATTGAAAAATACAGCACACTTGGTGGTGTATGTCTAAACGTGGGTTGTATCCCATCAAAAGCTCTGCTTCACGTAGCGAAAGTTATTGAAGAAGCAAAAGCTATGGCTGAGCACGGTGTTGTTTTCGGCGAACCACAGACAGACATCAACAAAATCCGTCTTTGGAAAGACAAAGTAATTACCCAGCTAACTGGCGGTCTTGGCGGTATGGCTAAGATGCGTAAAGTTAACGTTGTTAACGGCTACGGTAAGTTTACTGGTCCTAACACTATCGTGGTTGAAGGCGAAGACGGTCCAACGACTGTTAGCTTCGACAACGCGATCGTTGCGGCAGGTTCTCGTCCTATCGAGCTACCATTTATTCCGCATGAAGATTCACGTATCTGGGACTCTACTGACGCGCTTGAGCTGAAAGAAGTACCAGAGAAGCTACTTGTTATGGGTGGCGGTATTATCGGCCTAGAAATGGGTACGGTTTACCACGCGCTAGGTTCTCAGGTTGATGTTGTTGAAATGTTCGACCAAGTGATCCCTGCTGCAGATAAAGACATCATCAAAGTCTTCACTAAGCGCATCAAGAAGAAATTCAACCTGATGCTAGAGACTAAAGTAACAGCTGTTGAAGCGAAAGAAGATGGTATCTACGTTTCAATGGAAGGCAAGAAAGCACCTGCTGAGCCGACTCGTTACGATGCTGTACTTGTTGCTATTGGTCGTGTACCAAACGGTAAACTTCTTGACGCTGAAAAAGCGGGTATCGAAGTTGACGAGCGTGGCTTCATCAACGTTGATAAGCAGATGCGTACTAACGTAGCTCACATCCACGCTATCGGTGATATCGTTGGCCAGCCAATGCTTGCGCACAAAGGTGTGCATGAAGGCCACGTTGCTGCGGAAGTTATTTCTGGTAAGAAGCACTACTTCGATCCTAAAGTAATTCCTTCAATTGCGTACACTGAGCCAGAAGTTGCGTGGGTTGGTAAGACTGAGAAAGAAGCAAAAGCTGAAGGTATCAACTACGAAGTTGCGACTTTCCCTTGGGCTGCTTCTGGTCGTGCAATCGCCTCTGACTGCGCTGACGGTATGACGAAGATGATCTTCGACAAAGATACTCACCGCGTGATCGGTGGTGCTATCGTTGGTACTAACGGTGGTGAGCTACTGGGTGAAATCGGTCTAGCGATCGAGATGGGTTGTGATGCCGAAGATATCGCGCTAACTATCCACGCACACCCAACGCTACACGAATCTGTTGGTCTTGCTGCTGAAGTATTTGAAGGTTCAATCACTGACCTTCCAAATGCAAAGGCTGTTAAGCGTAAGTAATTACGTTTTTCGACCTAAGAAAAAAGCGCCTAAGGGCGCTTTTTTTATATCTTGGGCATAGGAAACAACGTGCTTTTGGGATTAAAAATACCCCATTAAATAAGAGAGTCTAAGCTCCCTTTTCTATTACTATCAAATCAATAGCGATCGAAGCGTGGTGTATGCGCTACAGCTTGAATGTGCCAACCATGCCATCAAGGCGCTTAGATAGCTCACGCAGTGCTTGGCTGGCGCTTGCCAATTCGGTTGCAGTATCAGCCGTACGCTGGGTCGTTTCGTTGATCTCTTCAATATTGCAGTTGATATCGGTCACCACTGTAGATTGCTCTTCAGTCGCGGTTGCCACTTGCGTATTCATATCGGAAATCAGAGTGATACGATCTGAAATTGAAATTAATGCGCCAGACGCCTCATCGGCTGCAGACACCCCTTCATTGCTCAATTGGCGACTGTGAACCATTGCGCTGACTGCATCACTTGCTTCTTCTTGTAAACGATTGATCATTGACTGGATTTCGTCAGTTGAGTCGGCGGTACGGCTTGCCAAGCTCCGTACTTCATCTGCGACCACAGCAAACCCTCGGCCTTGCTCTCCGGCGCGAGCGGCTTCAATGGCAGCGTTTAATGCGAGTAAATTGGTTTGTTCCGAGATCCCGCGAATAACATCCAGAATACTACCGATGGCTTGCGTGTTGTTTGCGAGTGAGCCAATCACTTCACTCACCTTTTCTACGTCATTCGATAGTTGGTTAATCGTGTCACGAGCTTGGCCGACAACATGCTGACCACTCTGGGTTTCTGATTCGGCATTATGTGCCGCTTCTGCGGCATAGGCGGCATTGCTGGCTATTTCATTGACCGTTGCGCCCATTTCATTGATGGCGGTAACAACCTGAAGTGTGCGGTCTCGTTGGCTATGGCTGTTATCCAGTGTCGCTTGTGCTTGGGAAGCAACGGATTCTGCGGCTTCGCGTAGTGAGTTACCGGTTTCCGCGACCTCTTTGACAGAGTAGTGGATTTTACCAATAAAGCTGTTAAAGCCTTCTGATAGCTGTGCAATTTCATCATTGCCTTTAATGTCGATGCGATGGCGAAGATCGCCGTCACCTTGACCCAAATCTTTAAAGATATGCGCTAGGCGTTCGATTGGACGGGTAATATTACTGCCGAGCCAGATTGCCAGTAAAACAAACAACACCGCAATCGCTGCAGTCCATAGCATGATTTGTTGACGGGCAGTGTTTAGTTCAGCAAAGGCTTCTTCAAGCGGTAATTCAGCCACTACGTACCAATCCATTGAAGGGATGTAAGTGGTGGCGATCAGCGTTTCTTGGCCGTTTAAGTTGGCCTGAGTAACGTTAAAGTCGCCTTTATATAGCAGCTTTTGGGCATACTCAGTGCCATATATGGCCGCTAAGTCACGCTTACCCATAAGGCTGTTGTTTTTATGGAGGCGGATCAATCCATCGCTATCTGCAAGGTAAACAAAACCGGTATCTTCAAGCTGGAATTGGTTTACAAAGCGGACCATTTCATCCATGGACTTTGATAAGCCAGCCATGCCTTTGCCATTGAGTTGTTGATAATTTATAAAAAGTTTTACTTCGCCATTGGCTTCACGGAAGATACTCAGTGATTGTGCTTGGCCACTTTGGGTAAAGCCGTAGAACCAGCCATCTTGTTGTTGGTTAAGGCGACGAAGAAAACCGTTTTGGTTCCAGTAATCCCCGGTAGAGCGGTCGGCAACAGAGGCATCAAAAAGGCGATATTGATTTTTAATGTCGTTCAGCTGTTGCGTGATTTGTGTTTCTTCTGCAGCAGTACGCTCAGGGGTATACATTTGAGTAATAAAGCGATTAGTCGCAAGTTGCTTGGCAGCTTCCTGCATCAGCGATACTTCTTTATCAATGTTATTGCGGATTTGCATTAAAGTGGCAGGGAGTTCTGACTCCAATAAGCGGTTCTCGACGACTTCTCTTGCTTGTTTTTGACTGATCACGCCAACGAGTAAGGTTGAAGCAAGTACTGCGATAACTATCGCTAGGATAAGCTTTTGCTTTATAGTGAATTGATTGAGCTTCATAATTCTTTTCTGCTAAAAATTAATAAATGAACGTGTTACCCGTTCTTGGATATATTCAGAATGACTCGACGATTGTCCCCAGTTCGAACCATTAGGTGGCTATGTTATCTGCCAAGCTATTGCATAACTTTAGTGAGAAAGATCACTTTTTTGCATTTAGTGTCAATTATCAGCTCCGTTTCAGCGCCTGTATTTGCATCCGAAGCCCCCAAAATTGGTGTGGTACTTAGTGGCGGCGGGGCCAAAGGTGCTGCTCATGTTGGGGTATTAAAAGCACTTGAAGAGCTTCAGATCCCTGTCGATTACATTGTGGGTACCAGTATGGGGGCTTATGTTGGTGGTCTTTATGCCACAGGTATGAGTGCCAGCGAAATTGAAGCCTTACTCACCACGGTTAACTGGGAAGAGGGCTATCAAGATCGGGTTAAGCGGGGCGAGCGGCGAGTTCGTGATAAGCAGCAGGAAGACCGATTTCAATTTACGGGTGAAATTGGCTTTGATTTATTGCAATTAAAAGTGCCTCGCGGGTTTGTGCAAGGGCAGACGATGGGGGCAATTTTAAGGTCAACGTCTGGTAATTTGCCTGCTTTCAACAGCTTTGATCAGTTAGCCATTCCTTTCCGCGCTGTGGCGACCGATATTGAGACGTTAACCCCGGTCATTATTGACCAAGGCGACTTGGCAGAAGCAATGCAAGCCAGTATGTCAATTCCAGGGTTGCTGCCCCCGATGGAGCTAGATGATAAATTGCTGGTTGATGGTGGGATCACCAATAATCTGCCAATTGATGTCGTTAAGGCGATGGGTGCAGATATTGTTATTGCGGTGGATATCAGCAATGATTTCAAAACTAGGGACGAGCTGAATAATTATTTTTCGGTCATGGATCAACTTACCGATTTTATGGTGAGGGATAATGCGGATCGCCAAATTACCGAGCTTACTGATCAAGATTTTTTGATTCGTCCCAATATTCGCGGTATCAAAACCACTGATTTTTCCCGTATGCCCCTGGCATTAGAAAGCGGTTATGTTCATACCTTAAACATGGATGATGGGCTTGCTTCGTTGGGCGGAGCATCCGCATTCCAAGCTTATATTGAGCGAAAGCAACAGCGTCGTCGTGGGCTACGCTACCTTGATGAGATCAATATAGACAACATTACCTTAGTGAATAACAGCACCTACTCTGATGATGTGTTATTAGAGCGGTTACAGTTAGAAGCTGGCAATGAAATATCATCTGAAGAACTGGCGGACAGTGTTCGTAGTCTGTACGCCCTTGATCGATTTGAGCGTGTGGATTACCGGATTGAGCATCAAGAGGGTGAAAATAACATCTTATTAGAGGTGAAAGAGAAAAGTTGGGGCCCTAATTTTATTGATTTACGTTTCGCCATTGAAGATGATTTCGAGAATAGCACCGATTATTCGTTGGGGCTGGCGTTTAATGTTACCGGGCTGAGCCGAGCTGGTGCGGAGTGGCGGACAGAGCTGGAGTATGGCTCTGATAGTCGCATTGCGACAGGGGTATATCTGCCATTCGTTAAAAACCAAAACTTTTTTAGCCTACTTTCGGCTGAGTATACAATTGCCGATAAAAACCTACCGCTGCCTGATGATGAGCCAAGCCTAGAGGATATTGACCTGTTCATTCCAGCAACGTATACCGATATGATCTTTGACGGTTCTTTTGGCTGGCAACCGGAGTTGTGGCATGAATTTCGTTTTGGTGCACGGTATATTATTGGTGAAACCGAGTTTCAGGGAATATTGAATATCGGTACCGATAAACGCGAAAGCCGAGTTGCCTACATTCGATATAACCTCGATACGCTTGATGACTTTATGCTGCCTAAAAGTGGTAACTATCTCAAACTCGAGATGGCGGCCTCAGATGATACTCTACGTAGCCTTGGTCAAGAGTATGATGACGTTTCATTGCGTTATGATGCTGAATGGAAAGGGGCTTACACCATAGGGCGTCATACGTTGGTGGGAACGGCGGAGTATGGCAGGGTCGAATCAGATCTCGATTTAAGGCTCGATCCCAAAGAGATTGGTGGCTTCCTTAACCTTTCCGGTATTCCGAAGAATAGCCTCGCGGGAAATAATAAAATATTTACTGCCGGCATTTACCGTTACCACCTAACGGATACCGATTTTGGTCTGTTCAATTCATCTATCTACATTGGTGGCTCGATCGAATATGGCGGTGTGTATAACGATATTGATCTGAGCTTCGATGACATACCGCTATATACAGCAGGTAGTTTATATACCGGGATCACTACTCCTTTTGGCCCTCTACTTTTTGCTTATGGTCGAACAGAACAAGATAACCAGGCTTTTTATGTCTTCTTCGGTGGTGCTTTATAGAAAGGTTATTACCAGATAAACACGATTTTATGCGCATTTTGTGAATGTTGTAAAAGTCGGGCGGATTTTAATTTTAAGTTAAAAATGGTATGGTGTTTGAACGGTTTTGGTCTCCTTTGCCTTATTTTGGTTCGTGTTTGTGATGAATGAAGCAGCAAACCGTGCTGATATGAGTGATAGGGGATCAATCACTTCCAAGGATGTTTAGTTAATAAAAGCTAAACCAAAAATGAGGAATATGTCGTGCTTGAAGCCTACCGTAAACACGTCGAAGAGCGTGCTGCAGAAGGAGTTGTCCCTCAGCCATTAAATGCTGAGCAGGTTGCTGCTCTCGTTGAGTTGTTAAAAACACCGCCAGCGGGTGAAGAATCTGTACTGCTTGATCTGTTAGAAAATCGTATTCCCCCTGGCGTAGACGAAGCCGCTTATGTCAAAGCGGGCTTTCTTGCTGCAATCACGACGGGTGATGCCATTTCCCCTATCGTAAGTAAAGAAAAAGCAGCAGAACTGCTTGGCACCATGCAGGGTGGTTATAATATTGAACCACTTATCTCTCTGCTTGATGATGCTGAGCTTGCACCTATCGCTGTAAAAGCACTATCGCATACTTTGCTGATGTTCGACTCTTTCTATGATGTCGAAGAAAAAGCAAAAGCAGGCAATGAATTTGCCAAGCAAGTGATCCAGTCTTGGGCTGATGCCGAGTGGTTCTTATCGAAGCCTGCACTCGCAGAAAAAATCACGCTAACTGTCTTCAAAGTCACGGGTGAGACTAACACCGATGACTTATCGCCAGCACCTGATGCATGGTCTCGCCCTGATATTCCACTTCATGCTTTGGCAATGTTGAAAAATGAACGTGAAGGTATTGAACCAGATCAGCCGGGTTCTATTGGCCCGATCAAGCAAATTGATTCGTTAAAAGAAAAAGGCCATCAACTCGTTTATGTGGGTGATGTAGTCGGTACCGGTTCCTCTCGTAAATCAGCGACTAACTCTGTGCTGTGGTTTATGGGGGATGATATCCCGAACGTACCTAACAAACGTGCTGGTGGTTACGTACTTGGCGGTAAAATTGCGCCAATCTTCTTCAATACGATGGAAGATGCTGGTGCATTGCCAATTGAAGTTGATGTCACTGCACTAAACATGGGTGACGTGATTGATGTTTACCCGTTTAAAGGTGAAGTTCGTCGCACTGATAGCGATGATGTTGTTTCAACGTTTGAGCTGAAAACTGACGTACTGATTGATGAAGTACGTGCTGGTGGCCGTATTCCGTTAATCATCGGACGTGGTCTTACCGATCGCGCTCGTCAGTCACTAGGTCTTCCATCATCGGATGTCTTCCGTCGCCCAGTTGCGGTTGAAGATACAGGTAAGGGTTACACCTTAGCCCAGAAGATGGTCGGTAAAGCATGTGGTGTTGAAGGGGTTCGTCCAGGCACATATTGTGAGCCGAAAATGACCACGGTTGGCTCTCAAGATACGACTGGGCCGATGACCCGTGATGAGCTAAAAGACTTAGCTTGCTTGGGCTTCTCTGCTGAATTGACTATGCAGTCGTTCTGTCACACCTCAGCTTATCCTAAGCCTATCGACGTAAATACTCACCATACATTGCCAGATTTCATTATGAACCGTGGTGGTGTATCGCTGCGTCCGGGTGATGGTGTTATCCACTCATGGCTTAACCGTATGCTACTGCCTGATACCGTAGGTACCGGTGGTGATTCACATACCCGTTTCCCGCTAGGTATTTCATTCCCTGCAGGCTCTGGCTTGGTGGCCTTTGCTGCTGCAACTGGCGTGATGCCACTTGATATGCCGGAATCTATCCTTGTTCGTTTCAAGGGTGAGATGAAAGAAGGTATTACCTTGCGTGATTTGGTTCATGCCATTCCGTATTACGGTATCAAGCAAGGGCTGTTAACGGTTGAAAAAGCAGGCAAGATCAACGAATTCTCTGGCCGAGTACTGGAAATTGAAGGTGTTGAGCACTTAAGTGTTGAGCAAGCCTTTGAGCTGTCTGATGCGTCTGCCGAGCGTAGTGCTGCGGGCTGTACGGTTAAGCTATCGCCAGAATCGATTTCTGAATACCTAAGCTCAAACATTGTGATGCTGAAGTGGATGATCTCTGAAGGCTATGGTGACCGTCGTACGATTGAACGTCGTATTACTGCAATGGAAGAGTGGTTGGCTAACCCAGAATTGATGGAAGCCGATAACGACGCTGAATATACCCATGTGATCGAAATCGATTTGGCTGAGATTAATGAGCCAATTCTATGTGCGCCAAATGATCCAGATGACGCACGCTTGCTATCTGATGTTCAGGGTACGCAGATTGATGAAGTGTTCATTGGTTCTTGTATGACCAACATTGGCCATTTCCGTGCGGCGGGTAAGTTGCTTGAGAAGTTTGGCGGTACTCTCGATACGCGTTTGTGGGTGGCTCCGCCAACCAAGATGGATAGAGATCAGCTAACCGAAGAAGGCTATTACAGCATCTTCGGCAAAGCAGGGGTACGTATTGAAACCCCTGGGTGTTCATTGTGTATGGGTAACCAGGCGCGTGTTGCAGATAAGGCTACGGTAATGTCGACATCGACCCGTAACTTCCCGAACCGCTTAGGTACAGGGGCGAATGTTTACCTGTCGTCTGCTGAGCTTGCTGCAGTTGGTGCGATCCTTGGTCGAATTCCGACTAAGGAAGAGTACCTTACGTACGCGCAGCAAATTGATGCGACAGCGGCAGATACTTACCGCTACCTCAATTTCCACCGTATGGAGCAGTACACCAAAAAAGCTGATGATGTGATTGTTCAACAACCCGCATAAGCTTATTGATGTGAACGCTTAAGTTGATCAAAAACGCCTCCAGATTGGAGGCGTTTTTTATGGTTGATTTATATGTTATCAATCAATTGTTTAAGCCGTTTTAAGATCTTGCTTTTGTTTGATGCGTTTTTTCAGCCAAAAATGCTCTAGGCTAAGTCGTCCACCACCTTGGATCATTAATGTCAGGTAAACCAACGCATAAATGAATGCGAGCTCTGCGCCAGCCCAACCTTTTAGCATGCCGATTGAATAAGCTGCAATGCCCATCGTAAACAGTAATACCAACGCACTTAGGCGTGTCATTGCGCCCAGCAGTAAAGCAATAGAACCCAGAACTTCTGCCAACATGGCAAGCACAAGGCTCGGGGTACTGCCAATCCCAAGCGGATCGATGAACGTAGGAGCCAGTTCACTAAAGTTCATTACTTTACCAATGCCGTGGGTCAGCATTGCACCACCAATCGCAAGGCGAAGTAAAAGCAGTAGTATATCTTCAAGTCGGTGTGAGCCATTACGGCCAGTAAGCAGAGAGAGTAATTTATTCATGGCTGCACTCCTGTGAGTTTCAGGGTTATAAGGGAATGATTCATCGCTTTAGCTAAACATAATTAGACGGTTGACGGGATGACTCTAACCTGAATATTGCGGATAAAAGTGAGCTGGAAGTAAAGATCGTGACATCGATCGAATGCAGCGCGGAAGGGATATGGCACAGATAAAAAAAGAGGCAGCGATGCTGCCTCTTTGATAACAACTTAATTCTAGACTAGCGTTTAGCCAACATCATCACAGCAGCCACATTTCGTGCGGTGGCTTGTACATTGAATGCAGCCCCGTCAAGCGCATCTTGTAGTGTCATTGCGCCCGAAACGACACTGAATGCGGCATCAATACCGTGGTCATAAACCACGTTACAGTCATTCGACAGGCTACCAGCAATACCGATCACCGGCACATCGAATTGCTTAGCGGCACGGGCAACACCAATGGGGGTTTTACCGTGGATGGTTTGGCTGTCAATACGGCCTTCACCGGTGATCACCAAGTCAGCATCAGATACTATCTGTGAAAGGTTCACTGCATCCATCACAATCTCGATACCAGGGCGTAAACTGGCGTCGAGTAAGCCAAGCAATGCCGCGCCAAGTCCACCAGCTGCACCGGCACCTGAAGTGTTTTTGATATCGCGGCCTAGCTGAGCCTTGATAAGGTCTGCGTAGTAGGCGAGATCGGCATCAAGCTGTTCAACCATTTCTGGTGTCGCCCCTTTTTGCGGGCCAAATATATGTGACGCACCTTTCGGGCCACACAATGGGTTATCAACGTCACATGCAACTTCGAGTTTAATTTGGCTAAGGCGAGGATCGACACCGCTATTATCAATGGTTTTGATTTTAGCCAGCGCCTCGCCGCCAAAACCAACATCGTTCCCCTTTTCATCAAGCAGACGAATACCTAATGCTTGCGCCATGCCGATGCCGCCGTCATTGGTTGCACTACCGCCAATACCCACAATGATATGTTCAACACCGTTATCGAGTGCAGCTTTGATCAATTCACCCGTACCAAATGTTGTGGTTTTTAGCGGGTTACGTAGTGCGGGTTCAACAAGGTGTAAACCAGACGCTGCCGCCATTTCAATGATTGCTGTTTTGCCATGACCCATTAGGCCATAGAAACCATTAACTTGCTCACCGAGGGGGCCGGTTACCGTACACTCGACAATATCACCATTGGTTGCATCCACCAGTGACTGCACTGTACCTTCACCGCCGTCAGCCATTGGCAGCTTGATGTATTCAGCATCAGGTAGCACTTGGCTAAAGCCAGCTTCAATTGCGCTCGCCACTTCCATGGCTGTTAAACTTTCTTTGTACGAGTCTGGAGCAATAACAATTTTCATAGTTCTATTCCTTAAACGAAGAAGCCAAATACACCGAAGATAAGGGTTGAAACAACAGCAATTAATAAACCGACTGCAGATTCATAAGGGATTAACTTAAGACGCTCTTTGATATCCATGTGAACAGCGCCACCCGTCGCATGGAAGAAGCTACCGTGTGGCATGTGGTCAAGCACTGTTGCACCAGCATGGATCATTGCGGCACCCGCAAGTGCGGGTACACCCAACTCAAGGATGGTCGTACTAAATACGCTGGCAGCAACAGCAGTACCCGCTGTTGTTGAAGCGGTCGCTAATGCCATCATCGAGCCAGAAATAGGTGCCAATAGGTATGAAGGCAAACCGGAGGCGGTAAGCATATCAATCAAGCCGTCTTTCAGGCCGGAGTTCGCGATGATCCCAGCGAGTGTACCTGTACCTAATAGCATGACAGCAACAGGTGCCATTCGAGTCAGGCCAGATACGGCAAAATGGTTTGTGTCACGGAAACGGCCCATAACCATTGCTCCCACAAGGCCACCAAGTGGTAGGGCAATTAGAGGGTCGACATTGATGTCAGCAATAGGGCGTAGCGCAAGTAATGCGATGGCAACCAGTGGCGCAACGATAGCAGCACCAAATTTTGGCAGGCGGCTATGATCGACGGCAACCACTTCGTGTTCTTGGACTTTACTGCCTTTGTTAACCAGCTTCTTCGCAATGAAGTAGGCGAAAGCCATGCCAAATAAACCTGGAATAACACCTGCAGCCATAACCGAGGTTAGCGGGACATTGAATGCATCTGCAGCAGCAATGGCATTGGGGTTCGGTGACATGATGTTACCCGCTTTACCACCGCCAACCATTGCCAGCAAAATCGCCATTTTGGACAGGTCGGCGCGGCGGGCAATCGCAAGGGCAATGGGTGCGACTGTAATAACAGCAACATCAACAAATACGCCGACAGCCGTCAGGATCATGGTGGCAACAGCCAGTGCCAGTAATGCACGGGTTTCACCGACCTTTTTGACAATGGTTTCAGCGATGGACGTCGCGGCACCCGATTCAATCAATACACCAGCAAGCACACCTGCGGCAAGGATTCGCAGGACGGCAGTAACGATGCCTTGAGCACCCCCAATCATCAGGTTCACTGTGTCAGTGAGTGAGACACCACCCACAATACCCCCGACAAGGGCACCAATGATCATGCCATACGCTGGCGGGACTTTTTTAAGGATCAGGCTAATGGCCACAACGAGAGCAGCCAATGCCCCCAGTGTTGATACTTCTACCATGTTTTTTATTCCAGGGATCAGAGAAAAAGGATACGTCAAAAAACTTTGCTGATATGGAATGTACTGCGACTCGCAGTGTTTAGCTTTAGGCGAGGCAACAAAAAGAAGTCACTACTGCGTGACTATTTTGTGCGGCTGCACAGTTTTTGTTTTTCAGCTTAATTAATTAAGGCAAGGTACAAGCGAGTCTTGTCGCTTATGTTATTGAAATAAAGGCCGGTTTCTTGCTCTATACGGTCAAGGCGATAGCGGAGTGTATTACGGTGAACATGCAGTGATTCACATGTTTGAGCTAAGTCACAATTCTGCGCAAAATATGCCTGCAGCGTTTTCAATAGGGTGCCGCGCGGATCGCTCTGTTGCAATTGCACTAATGGTTGCTTTAATTGTTCGTAGCGCCACGGGTCTTGCCTTAGGCCGCTCAGCAGCACAGGTAAGATGTGATCTTGGTAAAACAGGACAGTATCATCGCTTGTTGCCGATTCTAACGTTGCTTTGGCGGTGTGATATGAACGAGCAAGTCCATGAAGTCCTGTGAAATATTCCCCCAGTGCTATTTTGATAGAGAAGTGACTTTCTTTTGCGACGCGGCGCATGAGTTTATTGACGCGCTTGAGTTCAAGTTCGCGTGACCAGCCTTCTTTCGTCAAGTGGATAGGCTTTAACACCACAATCTCATTCATTGAGACAGAGGTGATCCCTACCAGGTTGTCACGTTCAGGATGCTCAAGTAAATGCACCATGCGCTGCAAGTGCTCAAGGGATAGGTTTTCACCTTTGGAAGGGCTAACTTTTACGATAGCGGCAATGCGAGGTTGGGTAAGATCCAGTGAGAGTTTCTGTGCAATGGATAGCAATTGTGACTCATTGAGTTCACTGCCACGGATCAACTGGAGAACCAATTCCTCTTGGTGGCGTTTATTCCATTGTATCTGTGACATAAGGGCTTCTTGTTCGACAATAAGCTCTGCTGTCATTTTCACCAGTTCACCGTAACTACGCACGTCAGTTGGATCCCCTGAGATCCCAACGACACCAATGGTTTGTTGCTTGAAGCGGATCGGAAGGTTAATGCCGGGTTTTACGCCTTTGAGTTGTAGGGCTGTCGCAGGATCAATTTCAACCACTCGATTATCATTAAGAGCAAGAATTGCCCCCTCGTGCCGCTCATTGAGTCGAGAGGGATCGCCCGAGCCAATAATACGACCGTATTCGTCCATAACATTGACGGAATGGTTAATGATTTTCATTGCACGCTCGACGATTTGTCGTGCGATAGTCCCATTGAGTTGCATTTCTATTTTAGATCCTGACAATGTGCGCTTCGCTTACGCTAATTACCGACAGTAATAGCATGTATCGAACCAGTTTATCACCATCGGGATCAGTATGTTCGGCATTAATCAAGAGGGTAGCTATGGATTACGATTTTAAGAAAAATACCTTGGATGGTAGCTATCACGCCACGTTTTCAATGGGCCATGAGGCGTTGGGTCGCTGGCTGCTTGAAGAGATAGGCAAAAATTTTGAACGCATGGATGAGGTGATGTTCCAGCTTGGTGCACTTAAAAATAGCACACAAGAATGGCGCTTAATTGGCGATGAACTCACTTTGACCCTGCAAGATAATGAAGCGTTGATACAAGCTAATTTCTTGTTTTCACAAGACGATACTGAGCTGGAAGATGATTTTGACTTCTACGATGAAGAGTCTTTAGCACTGTGTGGCTTTGAGGATTTTGAGTTGGTATTGCAAGCTTGGCGGGCATTCGTTACGCGTTTTTAATTATTGGCGCGATCTAATCGAATAAATGCTTCCTTTTAGTGAAAGGGCTGCACCTTACTGGTGCAGCCCTTTTGTGTTTTTAAAGGAGGATTTTATTAAACCACTGAAAATAAAGAATTAAAAAAGTTGGCACGTTGCTTGTTTGTTAAATAACCATAACGGGAAGGAACTTCGTATATTGGGGAGCAGGCAATGAAACTAATCAACGCAATAATCAAACCATTCAAACTCGATGATGTTCGCGAAGCATTAGCGGATGTAGGGGTCGAAGGGATGACCGTTTCTGAAGTCAAAGGATTTGGTCGTCAGAAAGGCCATACCGAATTGTACCGAGGTGCAGAATATCAAGTGGACTTCCTACCGAAGGTCAAACTAGAGATAGCGACGCAAGCTGACAACCTTGATGCCATTGTTGATGCGATTTCAAAAGCGGCACAAACCGGCAAAATTGGTGATGGCAAAATTTTTGTTTATGACCTAGACCATGCTGTACGTATTCGTACCGGTGAAACCGATTTAGAAGCTTTATAAGAATAAGATGAGTAGGGGATGAGATTATGGAATTAACAACAACCGTTACAGAGTTGCGCTATGCACTCGATACTTTTTTCTTTTTGATATCTGGCGCACTGGTAATGTGGATGGCAGCAGGCTTTGCCATGCTAGAAGCTGGTTTGGTTCGCTCGAAAAATACCACTGAAATCCTAACCAAGAACTTTTGTTTGTATGCTATCGCCTGTACCACGTATTTAGTGGTCGGTTATAACATTATGTACGTCGGTAACTCCGAAGGTGGCTGGCTACCGTCGATTGGTGCATTAATCGGCACGCAAGCTGAAGGTGCAGACCATTCACTTGAGTCAGACTTCTTCTTCCAAGTTGTCTTTGTTGCAACCGCGATGTCTGTGGTTTCAGGTGCGGTAGCAGAGCGCATGAAGCTGTGGTCATTCCTGCTCTTCTCGGTGGTACTAACGGCCTTTATCTATCCAATGGAAGGATACTGGACATGGGGTGGTGGTTTCCTATCAGAAGCTGGATTTAGTGACTTTGCTGGTTCTGGTATTGTTCATATGGCTGGTGCAGCAGCAGCGCTAGCTGGTGTATTGCTACTGGGTGCTCGTCGAGGTAAATACGGCAAGAATGGTGAGATCTATCCAATCCAAGGCTCAAACATGCCACTTGCAACACTGGGTACCTTTATTCTATGGCTTGGTTGGTTCGGCTTTAATGGCGGCTCGCAGCTAATGCTTTCTGATTTTGAAAACGCAACTGCGGTAGGTCAAATCTTCTTGAATACTAATGCCGCCGCTGCTGCGGGTGCCATTGCAGCCTTAGCGGTATGTAAAACGACATGGGGCAAAGCGGATCTGACCATGATTTTGAATGGTGCACTGGCAGGTTTGGTCGCAATTACTGCAGATCCTCTTTCGCCTTCACCGTTAGCCGCTGTTGGTGTCGGTGTTATCGCTGGTGCCTTGGTTGTATTTAGTATCATCGGCCTAGACAAAATTAAAATTGATGATCCAGTAGGCGCAATATCAGTACACGGTGTGTGTGGTTTCTTCGGCTTAATGGTCGTTCCGTTTAGCAATGCTGATGCGACCTTTGGTGCGCAATTACTCGGCGCTGCGGTTATCTTTGCTTGGGTGTTTGGTGCGAGCCTTGCTGTGTGGGCTGTATTGAAATACACCGTAGGTATCCGTGTAAACGAAGAAGAAGAGCTAGCTGGAATGGACTTACATGACTGTGGTATCGATGCTTACCCTGAGTTTGTCAGTGTGAAATAAGCATGTTTATCGACCAAGGAATGCGTTGGTTGTATTCATCATGTGATTAGGAAATTAGTAACATACATCCAGTTCACATCTTTTAAAGAACGCCACTTGTTAGTGGCGTTTTTTTTCTTTTTATTGTCTTTGCGCATTGTTTTACAGAGATGCCACAGTATAATTGCAGTGATATTGATAAGTGTTATCATTACAATTACATTTTGCGTTAAGGGAAGAATAATGAAAAAGCTGTTGGCATCGGCAATCCTATTTGGTCTGGCTGCTCCTCAAGCGGCTATGGCGGCTGAAGAAGTAAATGTTTACTCATACCGTCAGCCTTTCTTGGTTGAACCAATGTTCAAAGAGTTTACTCAAGAAACGGGCATTAAAGTAAACGTTATGTTTGCGAAAGACGGTTTAGCAGAAAAGCTTCAGCAAGAAGGTCAATACAGCCCAGCAGATGTCGTGCTAACAACAGATATTAGCCGTTTGGTTGAACTATCTGACAAAGGCTTAGTTCAAGCTGTCGATAGCAAAACTATTGACCAAAATGTACCGGCTCAATACCGTGACAATGAAGATGAGTGGTTTGCACTAACGTTACGTACGCGAAATGTTTACTCATCAAAAGATCGTATTGGTGCATTGCCGGCAGAGTTCGATTACATCGATCTCGCGAAACCTGAGTGGAAAGGTAAAATCTGTACGCGTTCAGGTAAACATGCATACAATATTTCGTTGGTTTCTTCGATGATCGCCCACTACGGCGAAGCAGAAACTAAAGAGTGGCTAGAAGGCTTCAAGGACAACCTTGCGCGTAAGCCACAAGGTAATGATCGCGCTCAGGTGAAAGCCGTTAAAGAAGGTCTATGTGATCTTGCGGTGGGTAACAGCTATTACCTAGGTAAGATGGTTAATGACGAGAAGCAGAAGTCTTGGGCTGAAGCGGTTGTGATTAACTTCCCTGGTCAAAAAGCCAACGGCACACATGTTAATGTCAGCGGTATGGCGATGGCTAAGTACGCACCGAACCAAGACAGTGCGCTGAAGTTAATGGAATTCCTAACTGGCGATACAGCACAACAAATGTATGCTGAAGTTAACTACGAATACCCAGTTAAAGACGGTGTTAAACGCTCTGAGCTAGTAGCATCATGGGGTGACTTCGATGCCGATGAACTGTCTCTTGATAAAGTCGCAGAATATCACAGCGCAGCAATCAAGCTTTTAGATGAAGTGAAGTTTGATCTATAAGTTTTTACAAAAAAAGGGGCTAAACGCCCCATTTTTTGTTTAAAGCCCAGTACTTTTTCCAATGAGTTGTGGTAGCTTCACTCCTTAATAATTAAAGGGTTTTTATTGTGCTTCTGGCATGGTAGTGAGGCCGTGGTAACACAGTCTGATCGCAAAAAGTACTAAGTAGTAGGCAATGAAAGAAAAATTTATGTTCTGGCAGACCAGCGGCTGGGGGCTTTCCCTATTGCTGGTTTTGCCGATTCTAGCTATTTTTTATACCGCAATGGGCGCGTCAGATGAGGTGTTTGCACACCTCATGGGCACCGTCATGCCAACTTACACCATGAATACGTTCTTGCTGGTGGGGGGGACATTGCTGTTATCGGTGATTTTTGGCCTTCCTGCGGCTTGGATCATGGCGATGTGCCGTTTACCGGGAGAGAAAGTTTTACAGTGGGCATTGGTGCTCCCTCTCGCTATGCCCGGCTATATCATTGGCTATATCTACACCGACTGGTTTGACTATGCTGGCCCTGTCCAAATCCTGCTTCGCGATGTATTTGGTTGGCAAACGGTGCAAGATTATTGGTTCCCCAATATCCGTTCTTTGGGAGGAGCCTGCTTTGTCTTGGCGTTAGTACTCTATCCCTATATCTATTTGTTGGTACGAGCTGCTTTTATGGAGCAAAGCACCAGCTTGCTGCAATCCGCCCGCTTATTGCGTTGTTCACCGTGGGACAGCTTCCGCCGGATCTCCTTGCCTTTAGCTCGACCTTCTATTGCGGTTGGTTTGTCATTGGTGGCGATGGAAACGCTGGGCGATTTTGGTACGGTGAGCTACTTTGCCATCAATACATTGACGACTGCGGTTTATGATACATGGCTAGGTTACTCTAACCTCAATGCTGCAGCGAAAATCTCTGCGATTATGTTGATGGTTATTTTCTTATTGATCAGTGCAGAGCGGTTTAGTCGTCGAAAGCAAAAGCTTTTCCAGCAAGAGTTCGAGCATGGTGATGATATTCGTTACACCTTGACCGGTGGCAAGAAAATTGCGGCTCTGGTTTGGTGTTGGGGGTTAGTGGTGATGGCTTTCTTGCTTCCTCTTGCACAATTAAGTTACTACGCTTGGCACTACTTCGGTGAGAGTTGGACGAGTCAGTTCCAGCAATACAGTATTAATAGCCTGAAGGTTTCGCTTATTGCGGCAATCTGTGCTGTGATTTTGGCACTCATCGTCAACTTCTACCGCCGTCTTGATGGCCGTAGCATGACGGCGATACCGCTACGCATTTCGTCTATGGGCTATGCCGTACCGGGAACCGTGCTAGCGATTGGCGTCATGATCCCACTGACCAGTGCCGATCATTTATTAAATGATTTTACTATAGCTCATGGACTTGGTCGTCCTGGTTTGATTTTCTCTGGCACTATGTTTGCGATTATCTTTGCCTTTGTCGTTCGTTTTGCGGCGGTGGCGATTGGTAGTATCGAGAGTAGTCTTGCGAAAATTCCCCCATCGCTGGATATGGCGTCAAAAACCATGGGATATGCCTCTTTACCAATGTTGCGTCGAGTGCACTTACCCTTAATTCGCCGTGGCTGCCTGATTGCCGGACTACTGGTGTTTATCGAATCAATGAAAGAGTTGAATGCGGCCTTGTTGTTGCGTCCATTTAATTTCGAAACACTGGCCACTTATGTATTTAACTTCGCATCTGATGAGCAGCTTGAGCTAGCCGCACTCCCTGCGATTTTATTGGTTTTCGTTGGCCTGATCCCTCTGGTTATCGTAAACCGTTCTTTGGAGCAGAAACACTGATGAATCATGCATTATCTGTAACTAACCTGACGTGTAAATATAACGGTCAGGCGGTGCTGGAGAATCTATCACTGCCAGTCAAAGACAATGAAATCGTCTGCTTATTGGGGGCGAGTGGTTGCGGTAAGACAACGCTGTTAAAGGCGATAGCAGGGCTGTTGCCACTAGAGAGTGGCGAAATTAGTATTAACAATCGTACAATCGCCGATAGCACGACATGGCTACCGCCCGAAAAACGTAATATCGGGATGATCTTTCAAGACTATGCGCTATTTCCCCACCTGACGGTGGCTGAGAATATCGCTTTCGGCTTACGAGATTGGGACAAAGCGCGAGTGACGGCAAAAGTTCAGGAAATGCTGACACTTGTGCATTTAACAGGGCTTGATACGCGTTATCCACATCAACTTTCAGGTGGGCAGCAGCAGCGTGTGGCAATTGCGAGGGCTTTAGCCTGTGAACCTGATTTAATTTTACTTGATGAGCCTTTCTCGAATATTGATACACAGGTTCGACATGGGCTTATCAAAGAGATCCGCCGAATTTTTAAGGCACAAGGCGTGACAGCGATTTTTGTTACGCATAGCCGTGAAGAAGCGTTTGCTTTTTCTGACCGTATGGCGGTGATGAATAATGGCGTAATTGAGCAGTTTGGTAGTGCGACAGAATTGTACTATCAACCAAGCAGTCGCTTTGTGGCTGAATTTCTTGGCACAGGCTCTTATTTGCCAGCACAGGTTACCGGCACCGGGAGTTTGACGACACCTTTTGGTGCGATTAATGTCAGTAACGACTTACCTTACGAGCCCGAATCGAAGGTCGAGTGGATGCTTCGCCCGCAGAACTTAAAGTTAAAGCTGGAGGTTAACGGGTTAGGTACGATCACCGAACGACTGTTTATGGGTGATAACTGCCGTTATACCGTTGACTATCAAGGGCACAGTTTGATTGTGAATTCACATTTGATTTTAAACGTGGGTGACAAGGTGGCAGTGGAGCTAGAACCGCACGCGCCTGTGGTATTTGCTACAGCAAGTTAAGCCTGAAGGAATGCTCTTCAGTAAACAACAAAGGCCGGTATTTTACCGGCCTTTGTTGTTTGTGCGGTGAGGCTAATGACGAGGCAATAGTGCACGGATATGGGTATCAGCCTGTGCTTGCATTTGTTCGCCGTTAGGAGAGATATTGGTTTGTAGGTACAGTACATAGAACAAACCTTGGAATTGCCAAGCTTGTTCTTTGGCAGAAAGTGACGCGTGTGGTTCAGCTTGTTCAAACAATGCAGTGAAAAGATCGAAGTTTTTCTGATTACTGCTGGTGAACAAAGGCCAAATTTCATCGCGTACCGAGGTACTCCATTCAAACCATACTTTTACCCAGTCCTGCTGCTCAATCACATCATCGATTAAACGATAGCAAAGTGTTGTGAGCTGGCTTTCAACAGGTTGTGTAGTATCAAGGCTTTCTTTCAATAACTGGTGGAAGTGAGCTTCTACCTGAGAAAGTACCTGCTCAACTAATGCTTCTCGAGTTGGGAAGTAGTTAAAGACCGTCGCCACTGAAACATTCGCCATGTCTGCAATATCGGCATGACCGGCACGGCCTATGCCACGACGAGCGAAGACTTCAAGCGCGAAGTCAAGCAGTTGTTGTTTCCTCTTTTCTGGAGAGAGACGGGTTCTGGTTTTCTTTACGATCGTATCCATATCGCTTATTCCCTAGCTTTAAAGTGTTTGTTTTACTTATGATTAGTGATTATCAGATAACTTTACAGGAGCAACAGGGTGTATTCAAACTGCTTTTACTCAATGTGTGTCATATAATTGACAGAAGCGATAAAATAACTATTCGCATCAATGAGTGTTAGAATAAGCGTCCATTTTACCGTAGGCCGACAGGCGACTGGTGTAGTCGTTCTGATGGAGATAAAGATGAAGCATACAGTTGAAGTATTGATTTCTGAGCAGGATGTTCAGGCACGAGTAAAAGAGCTAGGACAGCAAATTACCGAGTGTTATAAAGACTCGGATGATCTGGTAATGGTTGGACTGTTACGCGGTTCATTTGTATTTATGGCTGATTTGGCACGTGCGATTGATCTTCCTCATGAAGTCGACTTCATGACTGCATCGAGCTATGGCAACACGATGGAGAGTAACCGTGATGTTCGAATCCTGAAAGATCTGGATGACGATATCAAAGGTAAAGATGTTTTGCTGGTAGAAGACATTATTGATACGGGTAATACCTTGAATAAGGTGCGAGAAATCTTGTCTTTACGTGAACCAAACTCAATTCGTATTTGTACGCTGCTTGATAAGCCTGAGCGCCGTGAAGTTCACGTTGATGTTGATTGGTATGGCTTTGTAATACCTGACGAGTTTGTCGTTGGTGTGGGTATCGATTACGCACAGAAATACCGTCACTTACCATTTATCGGCAAAGTGATCCCGCTAGAAGGTTAATCTTTCTTAGTTGTAAAAAAAGCGACCTAAGGTCGCTTTTTTTATGTCAGAGCGTTAGCTAAGGTTTTTCTCTAATTTAGGTAGAATGTCACTCATTGCCGATTGGTAGCTGATCTCGAGTGATTCGCGGCTTGTTGCTGTTACCCCAAGATCACGTAAAACGCCATTACCAATACCGTAGATCCAGCCATGGATCTTCACCTGCTGTCCTCGCTCCCAGGCTTGTTGCATAATCGTGGAGTTACCCAGGTTGTAGACCTGTGAAGCAACGTTGATTTCACACAGTTTGTTATCCCATTCCTCGCGGGCTAGCTGACCAAGATCGGAGCGGTGTTTTAAGTACAGATCGCGAATGTGTAATAGCCAGTTGTTGATCAGGCCAAGTTGTGGGTTTTCGATAGCTGCCGTTACACCCCCACAGCCATAGTGACCGCAAACAATGATATGCCTGACTTTCAATACGTCTACAGCGTATTGAACAACGGACAAACAATTTAGGTCGGTATGTATAACTTGGTTGGCTACATTTCGGTGAACGAAGAGTTCACCGGAGTCGAGGCCAGTTAAGCGCTCCGCGGGAACGCGGCTATCTGAACACCCAATCCATAAATATTCTGGGTGCTGCGCTTTTTCGAGATGGGTAAAAAACTCTGGCTTTTCTTCCTTGATATTTTCAGACCAAGAAACGTTATTTGCGAATAGCTGCTTAATATCTGCCATGATAATGCCTTTATTTGATACATTCGTATACCAAAGGAGTAGTGATTGAAGTTGGCACTTCAGATTACTCGTTGGGTACGACCAATTCACATATGTATCAGCACTAAATGATAAGATTGATAAATATGAAAACCGGCTTCACTATACACAAGTTGGCTGGCTAGCAAATCGGAGTAGTCCTCCGGTGAAATTTCTAACATAAAGATCGCATTTTATGAACGCATTGGAAATAAAAAATTTAAACAAAACCTATAAAGGTGGCGTTAATGCACTGAAAAACATGAGTCTATGTGTTAAAGAGGGCGATTTTTTCGCGCTACTAGGCCCAAACGGTGCTGGTAAATCAACCACAATTGGCATAATTAGCTCATTAGTAAATAAGTCTTCGGGCTCTGTTAATGTTTTTGGCTATGATCTTGACCGACAAAAAGTCGAGGCGAAGAAGCAATTGGGATTGGTGCCACAAGAGTTCAACTTCAATCCATTTGAAACGGTTGAGCAAATTGTTGTTAACCAGGCTGGTTATTACGGCGTTGATCGTCCTCTCGCCAAAGAGCGTGCTAAAAAGTATCTTTCACAGCTCGATCTATGGGGAAAGCGCAATGATCGTGCCCGTACGTTGTCTGGGGGAATGAAGCGCCGCCTTATGATCGCACGAGCGCTGATGCATGAACCTAAGCTACTGATACTGGATGAGCCTACTGCAGGGGTTGATATTGAGCTTCGCCGCTCAATGTGGGATTTTCTGCGTGAGCTCAACCGTCAAGGGGTCACCATTATTCTAACGACTCACTATTTAGAAGAAGCGGAAATGCTGTGTCGTAATATCGGGATCATTAATAATGGTGAACTGATTGAAAACACCTCAATGAAAGCACTCTTGGGTAAGCTGGAAGTGGAAACCTTTATTCTCGATATTAAGTTGAATGGCAACAAGCCTGAACTTGACGGGGTGCAGTGGAAATTACCTGATAATCACACCTTGGAAGTGGATATTAATAAGGGTGGGAGTCTTAATCATGTTTTTTCCCAGCTAACACAACAGGGCATTGATGTGATATCGATGAGAAACAAGGCCAACCGTCTGGAAGAGCTGTTTGTTACCCTCGTAACCAATAGTAAGAGTGTGAATTCAGGACAAGGAGCGCAATCATGAATCAGCAGTATTGGGTTGCCTTCAAAAGCCTGATCACCAAAGAAGTGAATCGCTTTGCTCGTATTTGGGTACAAACAATGGTGCCACCCGCGATCACCATGACATTGTATTTCATTATTTTCGGTAACCTGATCGGCAGCCGGATTGGTGAAATGGGCGGCTTCAGCTACATGGAGTATATCGTGCCTGGCTTGATCATGATGTCGGTGATCACTAACTCATATTCCAATGTCGCTTCATCATTTTTCAGTGCAAAGTTTCAACATAACATTGAAGAGCTACTTGTTGCGCCTGTTCCTAACTACATCATTATTGCGGGTTTTGTAGGTGGTGGTGTATTACGTGGCTTAGGCGTTGGTTTGATCGTTTCTGTTGTCTCATTGTTTTTTGTTGATTTGCAAATTGCCCACTTTGGTGTGATTGTCGCGACAGTGTTTATGACATCAGTGGTGTTTTCGTTGGGCGGCTTGATCAATGCGGTATTTGCCAAGACCTTCGATGATATTAGTATTATTCCGACCTTCGTACTGACACCGCTGACTTACCTTGGCGGGGTGTTTTACTCATTAAGTTTATTGCCGGAATTCTGGCAAGGCGTGTCGAAGCTGAACCCAATTGTCTACATGGTCAATGCGTTCCGCTATGGCTTTCTTGGCGTGTCTGATGTGGGTATCGGTACCTCGTTTGCTGTGCTTGGGATGTTTACCGTCGCCTTGTATGCCGTTGTATTTTTCTTGATATCACGTGGTATCGGATTGCGCTCGTAACCGGAAATGATCCCTGAAACTAAAAATCCCAGCCGAAGCTGGGATTTTTTTCAACGGTAAAGGGCGGTTATTCCTCTGTCGCCGTTGATGGTGGCGTAAGCTCAACAACTTGATTATCAATCAAGCGGGCTTTTCCTAAGATCGCCGACATCAAAATCACAGCTTGCTGTGTTTCTTCAGTTACTGCTTGCAGGCTGTTGGCATCGCGAATATAGATTTCATCCGGTTGTAGCCCAGCGGCACGCAATTGGTCATTGGCATCGACAATGATCTCTGAAAGGTCGTTACGGCCACCACGCATTTGGCTGCTGATCCAGCGCATTGTGCGGGCAAGGACTGGTGCGCGTTGACGCTCGTCAACCGTGAGGTAGCCATTACGAGAGCTCATCGCAAGGCCGTCCATTTCACGTACGGTCGGTACGCCAATGACCTCTATATCCATCGCCATGTCGATAACCATTTGGCGGATCAAGGCAAGCTGCTGGTAATCTTTTTCACCAAAGCAGGCGACATCCGGCTGAACAATATTGAACAGTTTGGTGACGACGGTTGATACGCCTCGGAAATGGCTTGGACGTAATGCACCTTCTAGCATGGTGGATAAGCCTGGTACATCAACACATGTTTGACGATCAAGGCCATCTGGATACATGATTTCAGGTGTTGGTGTAAACACCACTTCAACAGCTTCACCGTTTAACTTAGCCAGATCATCTTCCATCGTACGTGGGTAGCTGTTCAGATCATCTGCTTTGTCAAACTGCATTGGGTTGACAAAAATGCTGACTACAACCACATCCGCGTGTTCGCGTGCTTTGCGAACCAGCGTCAGGTGGCCTTCGTGTAGGTTGCCCATGGTTGGAACAAATGCAATGCGGCGGCCTTCACGGCGCCAGCTGCGGATCTGTTCTCTTAACGGGGCAATCTCGGCGAATGTTTGCATTTTTATTCCTTATTCAAAGGTATGTTCTGGGCCAGGGAATGTGCCGGCCTCGACATCTTCTAAGTATTTAGTGACAGCTGCACGCATCTCGCCAGTTTCTGCCAAGTAGTTTTTGGAAAAACGAGGCATATAATTTGCTGAAATACCGAACATGTCATGCATGACAAGGATTTGCCCATCGGTGACATTACCTGCACCAATACCAATCACGGGGACTTCTACGGCCTTCGTGATGCGTTCTGCAAGACTTGCTGGTACACATTCAAGCAAGATGATTTGTGCGCCTGCATTTTTCAACAGGATAGCATCTTTTACCATCTGCTCAGCGTGGTCAGAGTCACGTCCTTGCACTTTATAGCCGCCAAAAATATTGACTGACTGAGGTGTTAAGCCTAGGTGGGCACACACAGGTACCGCACGTTCAGTTAACTTCGTGACGGTTTCAGCAAGCCAAGCGCCGCCTTCCAGTTTCACCATGTTAGCACCAGCACGCATGAGTTCGGCTGCGCTCTCACAAGCTTGCTCTGGGGTGCTATAACTCATAAACGGCATATCGGCCATTAAAAGTGAGTTCGGGCTACCAGCGCGTACACAGCGTGTGTGGTAGGCAATATCTGCCACACTGACTGGTAAAGTATCTGGTTTACCTTGTAATACCATTCCCAATGAATCGCCCACAAGCATAACAGGCATACCCTGTTGCTCGAAAAGCTGGGAAAAACTCGCATCATAAGCGGTTACAGATGCAAACTTACGACCTTCTTGCTTCCATTTCATTAGGTCGTTAATCGTGATTTTTTTCATTTTCTCTCCCTTAATACCGAAGCAATGGCTTATTTTGACCAAATAGTCAGGCCATTACGGTCTACCTCTGCCAGCAAGCTTTGCAAGGCGGTGTTATCTGGTAGTACCAACTCAGGTGCAATTTCAGCAAGTGGGTAAAGTACGAACTCGCGTACTTTCATGCCGTAGTGTGGCACGGTTAGGCGGTCACAGTGATGCTCAAGATTGCCGTATAAAACAATATCGAGGTCGAGTGTGCGCGGCCCCCAGCGTTCTGCTTTGCGAACGCGGCCATGCTCTTGTTCAATTGCCTGTGTACAGTCAAGTAACGCCAGTGGCGTAAGTGCTGTATCGATGGCTACAACAGCGTTGATGTAATCCGGTTGGTCTTGAGGACCCATCGGTGTGCTGCTGTAGAGTGATGACACCCCAACCACGGTAAGGTCAGGGTGTTGTTTCAATATCTCAATGGCGCTCTTTGCCTGAGTGACGGGATCACTCAGGTTACTGCCAATAGCGATATAGGCACGGGTCATGATGATTTAGCCTGTGGCTTTTTACGACGCTGGGTTGGACGACGGCGACGACGACGGGGTGTTCCTTCCCCCCCTTCGTTTATTGCCTGTACCATCTTGCCACGCTGATTGCGGTCGCCATACTGGAAGTCATTCCACCATTGCGCGAGCTCTACAATATCATCCCCTTCAAAGTTGGCACGCATCTCTAGGAAGTCGTAAGCCGCACGGAACTTTGGGTGTTCCATCATTTTGAAGGCGCGTTTACCACTGCGGCGGCTAAAGCGCATTTGCTGCTGCCAGATATCACGTACAGTTGTGGTAAAACGGCGTGGGATAGCAATGCTTTTGACTTGCTCATCCAGTACATCGTTTGACGCTACCATGAAGGCATCGTAGTACGACAACCCACTAGCAAACGAGATTTCTTCTGCTCGAGTCACCATTGGGTACCACAGCATGGCCGCAAACATAAATGCAGGGTTAACACGCTTGTCTTCAGCTAAGCGTTTATCCGTTGCTTTTAGGATGTGCTCGATCATCACTTCCGTTTGGCTGTCCTGCTCTTCAGTAAAGTGCTCTGATAGTAGCGGGAACAGTTGCTGGAAAAGATTGTACTGTCGTAGCAGCTTATAGGTTGCGAATCCGTCGCCTGATTGCAGTAGCTTCAGGCTTTCTTCAAACAAACGCGCGGATGGAATGTCTTGCAGAAGGCTAGCCAGCGGTGCAATCGGCTCTGCTGTCTTCGTTTCGATTGTCATATCGAGCTTCGCAGCAAAGCGAACGGCACGTAACATGCGTACCGGGTCTTCACGGTAGCGTGTTTCAGGGTCACCGATCAGGCGAACAATACGGTTATCAAGATCTTCAACGCCATTAACATAGTCAGTGACACTGAAATCTTTAATGCTGTAGTACAGGGCATTAACCGTAAAATCACGACGTTCAGCATCTTCTTCGATAGTGCCATAGACGTTATCACGCAATAGCATGCCTTCTTGGCTCTGAGCCGAAACCTGTTTTTTGTCTTTAAGGCTCGGTTTTGCATCTGCATGGTGCCCACGGAAAGTGGCAACCTCAATCACTTCGCGACCAAAAAGAATATGAGCGAGGCGGAAACGTCGGCCAATTAGGCGACAATTTCGAAACAGCTGCTTAATTTCTTCTGGTGTTGCGTTGGTCGCAATGTCGAAGTCTTTCGGTTGTTTGTCCAGTAGGAGATCGCGAACCCCCCCGCCGACTAAATAAGCGTCGTAACCGGCTTTATTTAGGCGATAAAGGACCTTCAGCGCATTTTCGCTGATATCTTTACGTGAAATACCGTGCTCTTGGCGCTGATAAACTTGCAAGGCGAGTTCCTCGGTGTCGAGCGTACTATTATCGCGATTCAATACCTTACGGCAAAAGCTGGCTACTCGATTAAAGATAATACACCTCATTTATGTGGTTCGGGTTCAACAAACAGCCGCATATCATATATCACAGCAAAGCATTTTAGAATCCTAGCGTGATCGCAGTTGACTCTGGTAAGCACTCAATTTGCCAATTTTCGATGCCCCAGCGTAGAATATCTTCGATATTTGACGCGAATAAGTCATCGGGCGGCGATAACCCAAGAAAGTGCATCGCTTGAATGAGTGCGGGTTTTGGATTGGCTATATCGATCGCTGGCGCATGATTTTGCTTCGACAGTTTATTACCATTTTCAGTCACTGCCAGCGGTAGGTGCAAGTAACTAACCGCTTGCTGGCCCAGTAACTGATATAGGCCAATCTGTCGGCCAGTGGGTTCGATTAAATCCGCGCCGCGTACGACCTCTGTTATACCTTGTTCAATGTCATCCAATACGACGGCAAGGTTATAGGCATAAAGGCCATCCCGACGGCGAATAATGAAATCTTCTTCGGCCAGAGCGTGTGGGATCTCAATACGGCCATGGCGACGATCGTCAAAGTGGGTGACGGGTAAGTCAACCTTTAGCCTAATCGCGCTGTCAGTCGCTGGGCGTTGTAAATCACGGCAGGTTCCTGGGTAGAAACCACCCGCTTCTTTAATTTGTTTACGACTACATTGACAATAATAGGCCTGCCCGTGTGCTAGCCATTGCTCTATTTGGGCTTGATAGGTGGCATGACGCTGGCTCTGATACATTACAGCGCCATCCCAATGTAACCCATAGGCGTCTAGCGTTTGCAGAATGTCATCTGCTGCACCAGCCACTTCACGGGGAGGGTCAAGGTCTTCCATTCGAACTAACCAACAACCTTGTTGTGATTTTGCTTGAAGGTAGCTACCAAGTGCTGCAATGAGTGAACCAAAGTGCAGCGGCCCTGATGGTGAAGGGGCAAAGCGGCCAATGTAATGTTTGTTTGTAGTCATAAATAAATTAAACCAACCTAACTGCTGTTGAGTGTAAAAGGTGCCAACAACGGATGATGGTTGGTAATGGATAAAAACGAAAAAGGGAGCTGACGCTCCCTCTTGATACAGTAGCCAGTAAATACCTGAGGTATTAGCCAGCCATCTGTTTTTCTTTGATTTCAGCTAATGTCTTACAGTCGATACATAGATCAGCTGTTGGACGAGCTTCTAGGCGGCGGACACCGATTTCGATACCGCACGAGTCACAAAAACCAAAGTCATCATCTTCGATACGCTGCAATGTCTTCTCAATTTTCTTGATCAGTTTGCGTTCGCGATCGCGGTTGCGAAGCTCTAGGCTAAACTCTTCTTCTTGGGCTGCACGATCCACAGGATCAGGGAAGTTAGCCGCTTCATCCTGCATATGGTTTACTGTGCGGTCAACTTCTTCACGAAGTTGGTTACGCCACGCGCCAAGAATTTTTTGGAAGTGCTTTAGCTGCTCTTCACCCATATATTCTTCGCCAGCTTTTTCCTGGTATGGCTCAAGCCCAGCAATAGCCAGGATGCCTAGCGATTTTTTAACTTTGCTCTCTGGCATATAGCATCTCCTAAATATACCTAATAACCGTCACTGGTTAAATTTTGGCGGTATCTATAGCAGAAAGGGGGTAATGTGGCAATTGCTGCATATATTCAATTTTATACCAATGTGAAGAAAGCATCACTTTGAGGTACCTATTGGTTGAATTTTATGCAATGGTCCAAATAGATCTCGTGTTGGTTTAATACCGCCTTGTAACACACGATTTCTACACCTTCCTGTTCTGCCTGTTGGATTAAAGTATGATATTCCGGGTCTATATGGTGTGCCGCGGTTACTTTTTCAATCCCTGAATGCAAAATAGCGAAAAAAAGTATGGCACGTTGTCCGCTTTGTGCCACTTCAATTAATTCTCGTATATGTTTTTGGCCTCGGGTCGTCACGGCGTCCGGGAAATAGCCCTGTCCATTATCCAGTAAGGTAACGCTCTTTACTTCAATATAGCAGGCGGGTTTATCTTCGGCCTCTAGAAGTACGTCTATCCTACTGTTTTCGCTACCATACTTCACTTCTGTGCGAAGTGATGTATAGCCTGTTAATTCTGTGATGGCACCTTCATTTATCGCCTCAACAACTAAACGGTTGGCTTGGGCGGTGTTAACACAAATCATATCCCCTTGTGCGGTTTGAGATAACTCCCAACTGTTGGGGTATTTGCGCTTCGGGTTGTCCGACGTGGAATACCACACCGTATTACCTGCATCGGCGCAGCCAGTCATGGCACCTGTGTTGGCACAATGAATGGTTTTGACTGTACCGTCAGCGAGTTCGATGTCGGCCAGAAAGCGCTTATAACGCCTAATTAAGGTAGCAGACTGCAGTGAAGGTTCAAATTTCATTTACTTTCCTAGTTTATGTCGGAGCACGGTACATTCTTTTTCATTATTCGTTCGTGGCAACTGCCATTGCTGCAGGCTAGAGTAGCTCACACTGTGATGCCCTGACTGATTGCTGACGTGTGAAATATACAACCCAAATGACTCGAAATGAAAGGCAAAGTTATTGTATTCGGGCAATTGCTGCGGGCGGTGGGCGACCGATTTCGTTAGCGTAATATGAGGACGGTAAGGACGAACCTCCTGGTAAAGGCCAAGGTCGGTGGTGAGTGTTTGCAGCTGTTGTGCGAGATGAAGCAGGGCTGGCGGTGATAATTCAGTACCAAGCCATAGTACTTTACTGCGCTTCCAATAGCCTAAAGCGTCTAGCGTCAGGAAAATGGGCGAAGGCAGATGTAAAGTGGAGGTTGCTGCTCTTAAGGTATTGATTTTTGAGTCAGAGACATTACCCACAAAGGCAAGGGTAATGTGCATGTTGTCGTGTGGGACTGGACGGCCGAAAACAGACAGAGAGTCGACCAGCTGGCATAACGACGTAAAGTTCGGCGAATTCTTTGTTGGAGAAAGGGCAAAGAACAGGCGTTGTTTTTTCTCTTTCATTACGGTGATGTACAATGGCTTAGCTTAGTTTGAATATGACACAAGGTGTTCCCATTGTCACAGCTGCCTATCGAAGATGTTTTACCTCCGCTGCTTGAGCAACTCCAGTCCCGATCTCAATTGATCCTTAAAGCACCGCCAGGGGCGGGGAAATCAACCCGTTTACCTCTGTTTATCTTGCAACAAGCAGGTTTACAGGGGCGGATCATCATGCTTGAGCCCCGCCGCCTTGCTGCGCGTAATATTGCCGCTTATTTAGCTGATCAGCTTGGTGAGAAAGTTGGCGAAACCATCGGCTTGCGTGTGAGGGGAGAGACCAAAGTCAGCGCGAAAACCCGCCTAGAGATTGTTACGGAAGGGGTGATGACCCGCATGCTACAGCAAGATCCCGAACTTGAAGGGATTGAGCTGCTGATCTTCGATGAATTTCATGAGCGGAGTATCCATGCAGATACATCTTTGGCATTGGCGTTGGAAGTACAAGAGGCGTTGCGTGATGATCTTAAACTGTTGGTGATGTCAGCAACGCTCGATGAGGAAGCTTTAACTGAGCTGCTACCCAATGCAGGGTATCTTGAGTCTGAAGGGCGTTGCTTCCCGGTTGTACATCGTTATAAGCGTTTGGCCGATTCCGTGAACCTAATTGACGCGATGGCACGTGAGATCATGACGTTGCTTGATACGGAAACAGGATCGATATTGGTTTTCTTGCCGGGGGCTGGGGAAATTCGACGCTTAGCTGAATTACTCAATGAGCGTACAGATAGCCATGTGGTTATTAGCCCATTGTACGGTCAATTAGCGGGAGGCCAGCAGCAACAAGCGATTGAACCTGCAGCAAAAGGGAAGCGTAAAGTGGTGCTTGCGACCAATATCGCAGAAACCAGTTTAACCATTGAAGGGATCCGGATTGTGGTTGATTGTGGCCTTGAGCGGATTGCGTTATGGGATCCGAAAACGGGGATCAGCCGATTGGAGTCGGTACGTATTGCCCGCTCATCAGCCGAGCAGCGTGCGGGACGTGCAGGCCGTTTAGAGCCGGGGATCTGTTTACGCTTGTACAGTGAAGAGGCGCTAGCTCGACAGCCCGCTACACCACAACCTGAAATACTCCGCGCTGATCTAACGGCATTGGCTATGGAGCTTGCACAGTGGGGCTGTACCGATGCCAAAGATCTACATTGGCTCGATGTACCACCAACGATAGCCGTGGATCAGTCACGCCGTTTGTTGCAATCACTCGGTGCAATGGATGAACGTCAACAATTAACAGAGCAAGGGAAAGCGATTCAATCGCTCGGTGCCGACCCTCGCCATGCCGCTTTATTGCTGCTCGCTAAGACTCACGGTACGCAGGCTATGGTAACCGCGGCAATGTTAGTGGCCTTGCTGGAAGAGCCGCCAAGGGGGGGGAATAACCCAGATCTACACTTTCAATTAAGCATGCTCGAAAGTGGGAAATTACCGAAAAGTCGACACTACTTACAACGGGCGAAACAACACCTTGCTAAACTCGGTGGCCATCAATCTGGCGCGCTAGTGGCGGACAGGGAGTGGATTGCGCCCTTAATGGCGGCTGCTTTTCCTGATCGCATCGCTCTTTCTCGAGGTAAAAATAGTCGTTACCAGTTAGCTAATGGGCAAGGCGCAATGTTGATGCCTGACGAACCGCTAGCTGATGAGGCATTGTTGGTGGTGGCCGATGTGGTCAAAACGCGGCAAGGCGATAGCCGGATCTTCTCTGCTGTCGCCGCGAATTTATCCCGCCTGCAAGATGTATTACCGCACCTGTTTAGTGAGCATGAGTGGCTTGATTGGGATGATAAAAAAGGTCGCCTAACAGCAGAGCAGCATTTGTGTTGCGGTAAGCTTATTCTGGAACGACGTGAAATGGGAGCGCCCGATCCAGCAAAGGCCAGTGAAGCATTGTTAAATGCCATTATTCGTAAAGGGCTTAAGGTGTTACCTTGGACACCATCGGCGGAAAAGCTACTGGAGCGAGCGCGATGTGCCAATGAATGGCTACCAGAATTAGCGTTACCTTGCATGGATGATGACGCATTGCTCGCTGCTGCGGATGAATGGCTATTGCCATATATGAATGGAATGAAAACCCTAAAAGCCCTTGATAGGCTAGATGTGCTCGCCGCATTGGAAGCGCGATTAGGTTGGGATAAGAAGCAGTTACTTGATGACGCCCTGCCAACGCATTATCAGGTCCCGACAGGGTCTCGTTATCCGATCCGCTATCAAGTGGGGCAATTTCCGGTACTGGCGGTGAAATTGCAGGAAATGTTTGGTGAAAAAACATCACCACAGATTGCGAATGGGAAAGTAGCGGTTGTATTGGAATTATTGTCACCGGCTCAGCGACCACTTCAGATCACCCGTGATCTGGCTGCTTTCTGGCAGGGATCGTATAAAGATGTTCAAAAAGAAATGAAAGGGCGATACCCCAAGCATCCGTGGCCCGATGATCCGGCAACACATGCTCCGACTCGAAAAATCAAAAAATACATGTAGGGCTTAGTAGGTCCATTGGATTTCTTTTGAAATCATGATGTTAATTTCCTCAGTAAGATGATTGCTGAGGAGGTAGGGATAAAGAATTTTGCCATTGAATAATATACCGGCACTTCGCTTTACAGCGCAGGCTCCGAAAAAACCAGGGCCAAAACCGGGTACCAAAAAGCCAGCAACGCGACGCAAGCCAGCCGCATCGACCGCGAAAAAAAAACCGGCTAAATCAACGAAAAGTCGCAAAAAGGCCGCCACGAAAAAATCTTCCCGTCTACCCGTATGGCTAAAGTGGTTGCTTGGGTTTGGGTTTAAAGTCGCCATTGCCATCTTTGCGGTGTTGCTGGTGGTCGGTATTTACCTTGATAACGTTGTACGCGATAAGTTTGATGGACAGCTGTGGAATCTACCCGCAGTGGTATATGGGCGAGTATTGAACTTACAGCCAGGCCAAGCAATTACCTTGAATGAGGTGAGGCGAGAGCTCGATTTATTGCAATACCACAAAGTCAGTACACCACAGCGTAATGGTGAATACTCGTCTTCATCGACTCGGATTGAAATTATTCGTCGTCCCTTTGAGTTTGATGATGGCCCTGAAGGGGCAAGGCATACGATGCTAACATTTGCTGACGGTCAGCTTAAAAGTATTCATGAGGTCGGTAGCAAGCAGCAACTCGGTTATTTGCGTATCGAGCCTAAAATGCTTGGAATGCTAGGAACAACGGAAGGGGAGCAGCGGATCTTTATGCCTCGCGAGCAGTTCCCTGAAGTACTGGTTGAGGCCTTACTCGTTACCGAAGATCGTAACTTTTATCATCATGACGGTGTTTCTCCGTTGGCCATAGCACGTGCAATGGTCGTCAATTTGAAGGCTGGACGAACGGTGCAAGGGGGAAGTACCTTGACTCAGCAGCTGGCGAAAAATATTTTCCTGACCCGAGACCGCACACTCTGGCGCAAGTTAAGTGAAGCATATATCGCGTTGATCATCGATTATCGTTATAGCAAAGACCGGATTCTTGAAGCATATTTAAATGAAATATATCTTGGCCAGAATGGTGGCAAGGAAGTGCACGGTTTCGCGTTAGGGGCGAGGTTGTACTTCGGGCGACCATTGCAAGAGCTACGTATTGATCAGCAAGCACTGTTGGTCGCTATGGCTAAAGGCCCCTCTTACTACAATCCGTGGCGAAACCCCGATCGTGCACGCCAGCGTCGTGACCTGATCTTACGCTTGATGATGGATAGCGGCACGCTAAATGGAGCCCAATATGAACAGGCGGCTTCTCGCCCGCTTGATGTACAAAAGAATGGCCCGCGAATATCAAGCCGTCAGCCTGCATACTTTCAACAGTTGCAACGTGAACTAAAAGACAAAGTCGGTGATAACTTTACTCCAGGCGTTGGTTTGCGAGTCTTCAGTACGCTTGATCCATTATCACAGCAAGAAGCGGAAGAGGCGGTATTAAAAATGATCCCGCAACTCGATAAGAAGGCCGGTGTTAAGGTGGAAACTGCACTGGTTGCTGCTGATCGGCAAAGTGGTGAAATCCGCGCGATGGTTGGCGGTAGTCGCCCTGGGTATGCGGGGTTTAACCGCGCATTGGATGCAAGCCGACAGATAGGTTCTCTGGTTAAGCCTGCGGTCTACCTTTCTGCATTGCGAGAGCCTGAGCAATTTACATTAGCGACAACGATTGATGATAAGCCTATAAAACTGGCGGGGAGCCGGGGCAATAGCTGGCAACCGAGAAACTACGATCGCAAGTTCAGGGGCGAAGTACCGCTGTACTACGCGTTGGCTAAATCGTTGAATGTGCCAACGGTTAACCTTGGTTTACAGGTTGGGCTTGACGGGGTGATTGATACCATGGTTGATTTAGGGGTTGATCGTAATGAAATCCCTAAGTTGCCATCTATATTGTTGGGGGCTTTTACTCTTACACCTTATGAAGTTACCCAGATGTACCAAACTGTCGTGAGTAGCGGGCGAAAAGCAGAATTGACAGCGTTGCGTTCTGTGGTCGATATACAAGGAAGCATGTTATATCAGAGCTTCCCTAGAGCGACTCAGGCAGTACCAGAGCAAGCTGCATGGCTGACAACCTATGGTATGAAGAACGTCGTATCACAAGGTACAGCTCGCTTTTTACAGCCTCAATTTGGCTGGGCTGCGCTAGCGGGTAAAACCGGTACAACTGATAAAAACCGAGATAGCTGGTATGTGGGAGTCGATGGCCGAGAGGTCGTAACCGTTTGGATCGGGCGAGATGATAATAAATCGATTAACTTAACCGGTTCATCGGGTGCCTTGCGCCTTTATAGTGATTACTTGCATCGGCGTAACCCTGAGCCCTTGCGATTGACTTGGCCTTCCAAGCTTACCACGGTGAAGTTTAATCGATTGGACAATGGTACTTTGTCACAAGACTGTAGTGGCCAGCATTCGTTGCCCGTTTGGGACAGCGATGGTTCGGCGAAAGCTTACTGTGACTCGAGTAAGCCTGCTGGTTGGATCAAAGAGATGTTCAGTTGGTAGGACTAAAAAGGTTTGAGAAAAACGCCTTGGCTTATAACCAAGGCGTTTTTTTTGAGGTACGCCCGTCTTTTTCAACTTACCCGCATGCAGGGTATTAATCATCAGGATCAAAATAATAAGACATTCGCACCCGAGGGTTTAAATAGGTATGTATTTTTTCGGGGAGCTTATGGGGGGGAATTGCCTGCTCAATACGCAGATCACTCTCTTCAAGCTCGATAATCGGAGCTTCATTTGATGGCACCGTTGGGTCGTATAGCAAAACGTTGGGATGCAACAGGCTTTCGCTATTGACTGAAATTACCAACCCCAGTTGCTTATTGGACAGCTGTACAACACTGCCGGGTGGGTAAACCCCCATTAAGCGAATAAGGAGCGCGAGGTAGTCATTGTTATATTGTGCCTTTTTGTTCTTAAACAAAAAGGAAAGGGCACTATAAGGGATCCGCGCCTTATTTGGGTCTTGCGGATGGCAGAGATTGTCGTAAGCGTTCACGACTGCAACCAGCTGGGCTTTTAAATCAATTTGCTCGGCTTTAAGTTGTTTCGGGTAACCGCTGCCATCGAGTAACTCATGGTGCTGATATAAAATGGGTTTCGCCGCTTCAGGAAAGTCATCTGTCAAATTGGCCAGATCCAAGCTGTATTTGGTGTGCAGCTTGAGGTAGTTGTTTTCCGGATCGGTTAACTGGGTGGTTTTTCGCGTGATAGCGGTGGGGATCTTTAATTTCCCCATATCGTGAAACAGTGCCCCAAGGGCAATGGCTTTGATATCTTCTTGGGACATACCGCAAGAGCGAGCTAGCATCATCGACATTATTGCGACATTCAGGGAATGAAAATAAACATCTTCATTCTCTTTGCTATCGCCCATCAGGTGAAGAGCGACATTGTCAGATTCAAGTAGGGCATCCACCATCTCTTCTACTAACATCTCGGCTTCTTTTATCGCGGTGACAGGGCGGCTTTTTATTTTACCGACGATGGAACGCAATTGAGCCATTGAGCGGCCAAAACTTTTTTCACAGCGCTGGATCTTTCGCTTATAGTTTTTTAGCCGCGTAATTCGCCCCTGCTTCTCTAGCCACAGCTTTTCGGCTTGCTTATCAAGGAACAAGCTTTCTTGTTTGCTTATCGCCTCTATCTGCGCTTCAGGGCCTTGTGGCTCGGTATCACTCTTCTCTGGGATCAAGAAAACATACTTAACGCCAAGGTTTTTAATCAAGCGAATTTGTTGCTGGTCTTTAATCTTGAAGTGGTTCAGTAGAAAAGGGTGATCTGTCCATTGCAAGGGGAGCTTGATATATAAACCTTCGGTTAAGCGCTCTACTGAGATTTTGATGCTTGCCATAGTTTCAGCGCAACCTGCTTCGTTATTAGAGTTTGGGTGGAGTACCCCGTATCATTGCCAGCAAGAGACCATAAGCGACTGGCATGAATGAAAAATTTAATTGTAAACCATAATACCAACAGGCCAAATATGCACTCTGGGTAATATGCTGATTACCCGTTGAAGGTATACCAATGCTTTTTATCGTGGGGCATCGTATTGCTGATGTTGTAAATGGGGCAGGTTTTTACAGGTAAAAAAAAACCTCATCATAAGATGAGGTTTCAAAAATGGTGCCGACTACCGGAGTCGAACTGGTGACCTACTGATTACAAGTCAGTTGCTCTACCTACTGAGCTAAGTCGGCAAATTATTTTTATTATCCTAAGCTCGAAAGCTTAAGATTTATTTGGCTCCCCCTGCAAGACTTGAACTTGCGACATACGGATTAACAGTCCGCCGTTCTACCAACTGAACTAAGGGGGAATTATTCTTTATCTAATACGATAAATCATATCGGATGAATAATGGTGCCTCGAGGCGGAATCGAACCACCGACACGAGGATTTTCAATCCTCTGCTCTACCGACTGAGCTATCGAGGCAAAAGTCACACCGAAGTGTTAACTCTTGCAACACTGCTTACGCAGTACTTGCTAAAGAATGGTGCCGACTACCGGAGTCGAACTGGTGACCTACTGATTACAAGTCAGTTGCTCTACCTACTGAGCTAAGTCGGCACACGAATCTTTTTCGTCTTAAACCCGAAGGTCTAACACTGATTTGGCTCCCCTTGCAAGACTTGAACTTGCGACATACGGATTAACAGTCCGCCGTTCTACCAACTGAACTAAAGGGGAATTATATGGTGCCTCGAGGCGGAATCGAACCACCGACACGAGGATTTTCAATCCTCTGCTCTACCGACTGAGCTATCGAGGCAAAAGTGAAAGCGGTTAGGCTTTTACTTTTGCAATGTTGTTTACACAACGCTTGCTAAGAAATGGTGCCGACTACCGGAGTCGAACTGGTGACCTACTGATTACAAGTCAGTTGCTCTACCTACTGAGCTAAGTCGGCACACTAAATCTTTTTTAGTTCCAAGCCATTGGCTCAAAACTGAATTTGGCTCCCCCTGCAAGACTTGAACTTGCGACATACGGATTAACAGTCCGCCGTTCTACCAACTGAACTAAGGGGGAATTGCTTATCGTTGCTTGCACCATGTTCATCAAAAAGAAGAAATGGTGCCTCGAGGCGGAATCGAACCACCGACACGAGGATTTTCAATCCTCTGCTCTACCGACTGAGCTATCGAGGCAACGGAGCGCTATTAAACGGTTTTTCCGGCTTTTCGTCAACTACTTTTTTAATAAAAATGTCTAGAAAGGGTGCGTTTGATGGGTTTTTGTTCATAAACCGCATTTGTGGCTATTTCCTTGTCATAGCATCAAATTTTTCCTTGGTTGAACTCTTTTTGAAAAGCCGTCACTTTTTCTAAATAGCGGCGTGCTTCGGCATTACGGTGCTTTTGGGTTAATGCCCAATACACCTGATTAGGTTGTAGGCTATTAAGATCATTCATTGCCCGCTTGCGATCGCTATGGAATGTATTGAGTACACCACCAGTGCCGCCGTTATAGGCTGAAATCATGCTGTAATGCAGCGATAAGGGATCCCGAACATCTTTCAAATACCGCGTACGCAGTATGTAGAAGTACGCAGTGCCTGTATCGATATTTCTTGCCGGATCAAAAAGATACTCAGGGCTGGGTATACCAGGCTTGTTTTTGACGAGGTTAAATACATCCGCCCCGGCGGTTTTGGGTACCACTTGCATTAAACCGTAGGCATTGGCATGGCTGACGGCATAGGGGTTAAAGCTGCTCTCGGTTTTTATTATGGCGTAAATAAGATCTTCGGCGATACCGTAGCGACGGGAAGCATCACGCACGATGCTTGCATACTTGTAGCTACGTTGATTTGCGTGATCCTCGACCATGGGAATTTCGACGTAGTAAACCTGATGAAAGCGTTCTTTACGCTTTTTCAGCTTGGTGCGAATAAGGTATTCAGAAAATTGGTTAGCGCGCCAAGACCATTCAATAGGCTTACCCTCTTGATCTAACACTTGGCCATACAAGAAAGGTTTACCTTTAAGATCAATGGCTGAGTCGGAATACAAATCAACACCACCGGGATCATCTGGGGTCAGTAAGGTGTTATTAATGGCTTCTCTGAGGTGATTCTCTGGCTCGGTTTTTGCGACGGTTTCAACGATCACAACACCACGCTCAAAGTCGACATGGGCACGGCTTTGGTAGCCGTCGGTGTATTTAACGTATTGGCGTTTACTGGCCACCAGCGAGTCGTTGTCTCCCCAGTGACGCCTTACTTGGCCACTGAAGTTGTTCATCAACCGATCGAGTGCGGCGGCATCCCGAGTAAACTGACCGGGGAGTGGAGCGAGGTTATTCGCGAAGCGATTGGTCGCAGTGTAGTTAACATCATAGAGACCTTCGATGAACTCTCGGCTGCATCCACTTAGCAAAAGCAAAGACAATAATAGCGCGCGTGTTTTCATAATTATAAAAAAGACATCACTTGTGGTGTCACAAATGATGTCATTATCAATGCGTTGGTGTAAGGGCTGATGATAAAAATATTAGGTATTTTCAATCAAAAGCGTGATGAGGCTTACTTACTTGGTGGGGTGTAACCGTCGATAACCACATCCTTGCCTTCAAATAAGAAGTTAACCATTTCCGTTTCTAATAGTTTACGGTGCTCAGGATCCATCATATTGAGCTTCTTTTCATTGATCAGCATGGTTTGCTTACCTTGCCACTCTGCCCATGCTTCTTTCGAGATACTATCGAAAATGCGCTTACCTAGCTCACCTGGGTAAAGTTGGAAATCTAGGCCTTCCGCATCTTTATTTAGGCGGGCACAAAAAACTGTACGGCTCATTGAGTGGCTCCTTAAATTGTTAACCTTCATGGGTACGGCTCTATTTATACCAGAGAGCTGGGGTGGCATCTAGCAAACCCCGTCACCATCGGCTTATTTCTTGTTGAGTTCGTAGCGTAGACTTTCAAGGATCTGCTTTACCGGGGCCGCGAGGCCAATTTCTGCGGGTTGGTTTAAGTTATACCATTGCCCCTGATTCGCTTCGCTGACGATGCTCGGTTGCTGTGACAAGTTAAGCCTCATCGGTACAATATCGAGGTGGTAGTGGCTGAAAGTGTGGCGAAAAGCGTTAAGTTGTTCCGTGTCGGTGATGAGAGCGCTTTGTTGGCCTAGACGATGCTCCATCAGGTTCGTTAAATCAGCGTTATCATGTTGTGGGAAACACCACAGGCCACCCCAAATACCAGCAGGTGGGCGTTTTTCCAACCACACTTCGTCGTGGCACTGCAAAATGGCAAACCAAGCTTGTTTTTCTGGCATGGTTTTTTTTGGTTTTTTACCGGGGAAGTCGGTTTGACGCTCCATAGCCTTGGCCTGGCAGGAATTGGACACCGGGCATAGCTCGCATTTCGGTTTGCTGCGAGTACAAATCATTGCGCCCATGTCCATCATCGCTTGGTTATAGCGTTCGACCCCTTCGTCTGGGGTGTTGGCCTCTGCGATATCCCATAGTTTGTTTTCAACTGGTTTTTTGCCGGGCCAACCTTCAACGGCGTAGCAGCGGGCAAGCGTGCGCTTGACGTTACCATCCAGAATAGCGTGATGCTGCTTTAATGAAAGTGATAAGACCGCCCCTGCGGTTGAGCGCCCGATACCGGGTAAGGCGATGACTTTCTCAATCTCTGTTGGGAATATACCGTTGTAGTCACTAACAATGAGTTTGGCAGCTTTGTGTAGGTTACGGGCACGGGCATAGTAGCCAAGACCTGTCCACAGGTGGAGCACTTCATCTTGTTCGGCAGCGGCGAGATCAGCAACTGTAGGGAAGCGTGCCATAAAGCGTTCGAAATAGGGGATCACAGTGGCAACTTGGGTTTGCTGCAGCATGATTTCCGAGAGCCAGACTTTGTAAGGTGTTTTTTCTAACTGCCAAGGCAGAGTTTTTCGGCCGAATTTGTCATACCACGCTAAAATGGCATCAGAGAAGGTATTAGTCACAGATTTAAGCTCACTTTACTGACAGCAACAGGTGTGTGTCATTATTATTGGAATGATAATTTTCCGCTGATTGCACCACAAAGTCGGGGTTGTCGCAAACGATAGACTTGAACTTAGCCTGTAACTTTGGATAATGCCGTTCCGTTTCTTTTTTGTTTGGATATTAAGCATGAGCGAAGTTTCAAAGAAGTCAGGTGATGTCACCCTGACTGAATTTACCGAAGACGGCAAACTGGTACGAAAAATTCGTAGCTTTGTTCGTCGTGAAGGCCGTTTAACCAAAGGCCAAGAAACGGCCATGGATAACAACTGGCCAACAATGGGTATCGATTTCGCTCAGCAGATGCTGGATTGGAAAGAAGTGTACAACCGCGAAGCGCCAGTGGTATTAGAAATTGGCTTTGGTATGGGCGCATCATTAGTTGAAATGGCGAAAAATGCGCCAGAGAAAAACTATATCGGTATCGAAGTGCATAGCCCTGGTGTGGGTGCTTGTTTGATGGCGGCTGAAGAAGCGGAAATTACCAATCTACGTGTAATGTGCCACGACGGTGTTGAAGTGTTTGAACACATGATCCCTGACGGTAGCTTAGATTGCGTTCAACTATTCTTCCCTGACCCATGGCATAAAGCGCGTCACCACAAGCGCCGTATTGTACAGCCTGAGTTTGCGCAGATGCTGCGTAAGAAGCTGAAAATTGGTGGTATTTTCCATATGGCAACAGACTGGGAAAACTACGCAGAACACATGGTTGAAGTGATGGATGCTGCACCGGGTTACCGTAATACGGCCACTGATGGTGATTACATTGCTCGCCCTGAAGATCGTCCGCTAACTAAATTCGAAGCACGTGGCCACCGTTTAGGTCATGGTGTTTGGGACATGAAGTTCGAGCGCACTGAATAAGCACGAGCAGTCACTAGGCTCTGCCTAATGCCGAAAAGCGAAGATTGAGAAAGAAAACCAACCTTGTGTTGGTTTTTTTATCCTTGGAGAAAATGAATGAAGCCAACAGAGCAACTGCTAAACGAGATTTTAGATGAAGTCCGGCCATTAATTGGTCATGGAGAAGTGGCTGATTATATCCCGGCACTGGCTGAGGTTCCTGCGAATAAATTGGGTATCGCCGTGTGCTATAACGATGGTGAAATTATACAGGCTGGAGACTGTGAAGAGGATTTCTCTATCCAGTCTATCTCTAAAGTTCTCAGTCTGACGTTGGCGATGACACTGTATCAAGCGAGTGAAATTTGGCAAAGAGTGGGTAAAGAGCCATCGGGCCATGCATTTAATTCAATGATCCAGCTTGAACTTGAAAACGGTATTCCCCGTAACCCATTTATTAATGCTGGGGCGTTGATCGTGTCTGATCTTCTTCATAGCCGCTTGTCTGCGCCACAATACCGAATGTTAGAGTTGGTACGTGAATTGGCGTGTAACCCACACATAGTTTATGACAAAGTCGTTGCATCATCTGAAATGCAGCATAGCGATCGTAATGCTTCCATTGCCTACCTGATGCGTTCATTTGGTAACTTCGAAAATGAAGTGATGCCTGTGTTAAAGAACTACTTTAGCTATTGCTCTTTGAAAATGAGTTGTGTCGACTTAGCTCGTACATTCAGCTACTTAGCGAATAAAGGGCTTCCTTTGGGCGCAAAAAAAACAATTATCAACCAAACTCAGTCTAAGCAAATGAATGCATTACTGGCGACTTGTGGGTTATATGACGGGGCTGGTGAATTTGCTTATCGGGTGGGCATGCCGGGTAAATCCGGTGTTGGTGGTGGGATCGTCGCCATTGTACCGGGAGAGATGTCTATCGCGGTATGGTCACCAGAATTGGATCCGTCTGGTAATTCACTCGCCGGAACCGCCGCATTGGAATTGCTTGCTGAGAGAATTGGACGCTCGATATTTTAGTGGATGAGTTTGCTCATAGATGAACGGCTGATCCATCTTTGGGGATGCGTATGTCTACACGTTACAGTCGTTTATTTTACTCTGTGGTTGGTTTATCAATGTTAAGTGGGGCTGGGCTAGCCAGTGCTCAAGTGAATGAGGAGACCATGTGCCAGCCGGAATGGCACAACGCAATGAGTTTGCAAGACGGGGCACTAACCCTCGAATTCTCAGGTGAAACCTTTAAAATAAAACCCAGTGGCCAGCTTTATTTTGGGATCCATAAAGTGAAGCTTGATGATCATCAAATGGCCGCTCTCGCAGATTATCACCGTTTGATGTTGGACGACTTACCTTATGCGCTCTCTCATTCGCAATTGATTGATGATGAAATGTGTCACCGCGTTGCTGTCCGCCAAGCGAAAGAAAATGAGATACAGTCGATGATCCCTGCATTAAAACGCTGGCAAAGTGTGACGCTAGAATAATAGCGTATGGGGATTTGCAAGACTAAAAGCGGGCTGTTGCCCGCTTTGTTGTGTCTATGCTCGTGTTGCTAGCAGTATGACTTATGGGGTGTCATCTTCATTTACAAATGCTGCGAGCAGATCGTTAAGGAAGAGCTTGCCGTGTTCGGTGATCTGCCATTCATCGCCTTTATCTTCTAGATATTGCTGTTCTAACGCCCATTCAATCGTTGGCTCGATGGTACTTAATTGCAGGCCTGTACGGTCGATATAGTCTTGCTTTGGGCACGATTCGAGCAGTCTGAAGCGGTTCATGAAGAACTCAAAGGGGCGTTCAGCGGCTGCAACTTGCGTCGCTTTATCAAGATAAGGCTTTTGTGGGTTAAGGTAACCTCGTGGGTGTTTTACCTTAACCGTGCGGGTGATGGTGCCATCAGCGAAGCTGAGTTTACCGTGAGCGCCGCAACCGATACCGAGGTAATCGCCAAAACGCCAGTAATTGAGGTTATGGCGACACTGTACGTCCGGCTTACTGTAACCTGAAATCTCATATTGCACATAGCCTGCTTCAGCTAATAGCTGGTGGCCACGTTCGAAGATATCCCATAGGTCATCATCGTCAGGCAAAACCGGAGGCTTAGAATAGAACAGTGTATTGGGCTCAATGGTGAGCTGATACCAAGATAAATGTGGTGGATCTAGCGCGATGGCTTGCTGTAGATCAGACAAGGCATCTTCCACACTTTGCTCTGGCAGACCATGCATTAAGTCGATATTAAAGCTATTTAAACCCGCCTCGCTGGCGAGTTTTGCCGCTCTGATCGCTTCCTGGCTACCATGGATCCGACCAAGACGCTTAAGCTTTTCATCTTGGAAGCTCTGAATACCAATGGATATTCGGTTTACACCTACATCATGGTAAGCGGTAAAACGTCCCGCCTCAACCGTTCCCGGATTAGCCTCCATTGTGATTTCAATGTCATCACTGAAAGGAATGCGCTCGTTAACCGCGGCTAACAAGCGGCCGATCTCTGGTGCAGAAATCAGGCTTGGTGTTCCGCCACCAATAAAAATGGAGTGGAGCTTACGATCATCATTCTCAAGATCATAAGCCGCTATATCAGTATCCAAATCTTCAATCAGTGCATCAATATAATCGAGCTCTGGGATCTTGGTTTTCAAGGCGTGTGAGTTGAAATCACAGTAAGGGCATTTCTGCACGCACCATGGAATATGGATATACAAGCTGAGTGGTGGTGGAACTAGCATAGTTTATGCGTCCTTTAGGGCAGCAAACAACGTCGCGAGTGCTTTCCCGCGGTGTGATAGCTGCTTTTTACGAGCAGGTAGCAATTCTGCTGATGCGCATTGATCTTCTTGTACCCAGAATACCGGATCATAACCAAACCCGTTACTACCGTGAGCCTCTGTTAGGATACTACCTTCCCAGCTCCCGTGGCAGACCAATGGGGTTGGATCGTTTTCGTGGCGCATCATCACAAGTACACAGTGAAAGCGAGCAGTACGCAGCTCGGTAGGTACGCCATCCATTTCTGCTAATAGTTTTTGTAGATTATCTTGGTCAGAGGCACCTTCACCCGCAAAGCGCGCTGAATAAATACCTGGTGCCCCTTGAAGATAATCGACTTCTAATCCTGAATCATCAGCGATCGCGGGTAGGCCCGTTTCTTTTGCAGCGTGGCGCGCCTTGATGATGGCATTCTCGATAAACGTTGTGCCTGTTTCAGCCACCGAAGAAACGTTGTAATCGCTTTGAGCAACGACATCAAAGCCAAAATCGGCCAATAGGCTTGCCATTTCTTTTACTTTGCCCTGATTACCAGTAGCCAGTACCAATTTGCTCATCACTGCTCCTCGAAGAGTCATTATGCCGGTGCGTATCACCAATGTGGGCGGCTATCTTAACTGACTGCCCAAAAATTAAAAGAGGCGCTTACGCCCCCCTTTTATTTGCTGATTCACATGGTTGATTTTTCTAGTCAACGTAGAAGGTTTGCTTGAAGCCAATATTCCCTTTAGTGCCATTTTGTGACACATCAATAGAGAAACTAAAGCTTTCTTCATTGGCGTGTTTCAGCTCGGCAATGTAGTAAATGGCAGCCCCTTCTCTAACTTCACGAAAAGATAGGTTTTTAATACTGCCAATCAAGTTTTTTGCTTGTCCAGATAAAACCGCAGGCACGGCAGGCTTGCCGGTTTGGCTCGCATCAAGCACGGTCACATTCACGACCGCAGAATAACGGCTACGTTGGATTTTATAGTTGCTGGCGATTTCCGGGGTGAGGAAGGTCGATGGGAAGCTTGAGTAATGTACTTCAAGGTTGCCGATATTTTTCAGCTGTTCAGCATGAACGGGCAGGGCTGCCAGTAGAAGCAATAAGGCGCTGAGCAAGGTTTTCATTGTGATATCTCCAATGGGGAAGCGGTGTTTTTTTATTAAGCTATAGATCTATTTTCGACTACATTTTCTCGATTCACCACAAGCTTTGTTTTTAGTGTTAGACATGCTTGCATTGATATCTTGCCATTGTACCTAAATTTTCAGCTTCCAACTTGATAAAGCAGAACTGTCTATTCAATGTTTAGAGCGTTAAGAGAGTCGTTTTGACCAATATCACACTGCGGTATGGGTACAACGATTTAAATTAGGTAGGGAGTGAGGTGTGATGACGGGTAACCCAGTAGAGCAAGCGAAACTTCATCGAATGATGATAGTTGATGCCCTCGGTTTTTGTTATATCCTCCTACCGTGTGGTCAGAGCCTAGATCGTAAGTTGGGCACGCGAGAATACCGCTTCAAGGATAAATATTGGGCAAGATTGCTATTGCAGTCGCATCACAATCGATGGGGGTATCGGTTTGAATTGCGTAAGCTATATCTGAGTGTATTGCCTTGCCCTTTAATTCATCACAAATCAGATCAGACGATCCTCAATGAACTTAGTGATCGCATCGCATGTGGTGATCTTTGGGTTTATAAGGTCAATCATTTATTGTCCCTTTCTTCGTCTCCTTCTCCTGAGACTCATTCAACGATTGATTAATATAACAAAGCCGAGTACTAGACTCGGCTTTGTTATTTACAGATTAAACGAGCAATGCGGAAATGGTATCGGGTACTTCTCGTGGGCTTTCAATCCGAACTTGCTTGTGTCGGCCGAGTTCGCCCTTTTCGATAACAATCTGCCCCTTTGCGACTTTAAACTGTTTAGACAGGTATTTCGTTAGGTGAGCATTGGCTTTACCGTCAACTGGCGGGGCGGTAATGGCGACTTTTACTTCATCACCATGTAACCCAACCAATTGATCGCGACTGGCTTTCGGTTGAATATACAACCGAAGTACCAAGTCATCTCCCTGACGAATGACTGCCTTTAGGGTCATAGCTGGTACCAGATCGGCCCAACCATATCTCCCATTAAGAAATTGGCAAACTGCAAACCAATAAACAGAACCAGTACGCTTAAATCAAGGCCGCCCATTGCTGGGATCACACGGCGGATTGGTGCTGTCAGTGGTTCAGTCAGTTGATGCATAACGTATTCCATCGGACTACGACCTTGGCTTACCCAACTTAGGATTGCACGCAGTAATAGTACCCAGAATAGTAGGCCACCCATCGCTTTTAGCAATGACAAGCCACCAACCCACAGGTATTCAACACTGAATGCTAAAGCGCCACCCAGAACGAGTTGAAGGGTGATGAACTTGCCCATGCTTAATACGTACGCGAACAACAAAGTAGCGACATCAAGCGAACCGATTGATGGGATCATTCGACGTAATGGTGCGACGATTGGCTGGGTTGCTTTTACAATGAACTGAGAGAACGGATTGTAGAAATCTGCTTTTGCCCACTGAAGCCAGATGCGAAGCAGTACAACCATGATGTAAAGGTCAAACAGAGTGCTGACCAAAAAACCAAGTGAATTCATATATTAACCTTAAAATAATTTTTCCATTTCTTCCGCGCGAGTTACGGCTGCACGCATTGCTTTCGCTACGGTATCACTAAGTTGATGCTCGTTAAAAGTACGAATTGCTTCAGCGGTGGTGCCACCTTTTGAAGTGACTTGCTCACGTAGCGTTGATAATTCAGTATTCGGGTTAGCAACAACCATTTCTGCGGCACCCAATGCGGTTTGTTGAACCAACTGACGCGCTGTCTCTGGCTCAAAACCTTGCTTAATAGCCTCAGCCTGCATTGCTTCCATAAACAGGAAGAAATACGCTGGCGCACTGCCTGCCGCGGCAATAATACCGTTTATTTGGGCTTCTTGCTCTACCCAACAGGCTTTACCGACAGCTTGCATTAAGTTCTCAGCAAAGCTCTTATCACATGAACTCAAACCTTCAGAGGCAAATAAACCACTCATGCCTTTACCGATGAGTGATGGGGTATTGGGCATTACTCGAACAAGGTTAAGTTTGGTTGCCAGCATTTCGTTTAAGCGTGATGCGCTGATCCCGGCGGCAATGGATATAACCAACTTACCTGAAAAGTCTAATATTTGTAGCGGCTTACAAACTTCTTCCATTAGCTGGGGTTTTACCGCAAGCACAATGACATCAGCTTCAGAAGCTGCTTGCAAGTTGTTGTCGGAAGTATGGATACCATAATCAAGTGCTAGTGGTTCGCGGCGGGCTGCGCTTGGGGCGGTTGCGGTAATTTTGTCTGGGGCATAACCACTGGCTGTCAGGCCAGCAATGATAGAGCGTGTCATGTTACCAGCGCCAATGAAGGCAATTGCGCGTTGTTCCATGTTCATCAATCCTTATGTAAGTAGGTAGGGCGAAGAAGTATTGTCTTGGTTCTTCCTTTGACCCTTATGTTTCCATTATTTGTTAATTTTATGGTCGTACAAGTGACGAGAATTTAAGCTTGCTGAGAGTAATCCCTAGCACCAAAAATTGCCGTGCCTATACGCACAATTGTACTGCCTGCTGCTATGGCGGCATCTAAATCGCCACTCATTCCCATCGATAATGTATCGAGTTGTGGGTGTGTTGCTTTTAGGTTGTTTTGAAGCTCTGCAAGACGAGTGAAGGCGAGCAGCTGGCTGTCATAATTGTCGGCTTTTTGTGGTATCGACATTAAGCCTCGCAGTACCAAATTTGGCATTGCGGCAATTTCATCTGCCACTGCTGCAATATCACCAAATCCAAGGCCTGACTTGCTGGCTTCACCACTGGTATTGACTTGAAGTAAGACATTCAATGGTGCCTTGCCTGCTGGGCGTTGTTCACTCAGGCGGCGGGCTACTTTCACTCTGTCGATAGAATGTACCCAATCAAAGTGCTCCGCGATAGGACGCGTTTTATTGGATTGGATAGGACCAATAAAGTGCCAACTTAATGCCGAGTTTGGGTGACTTACAGCAAAGTGCTGAACTTTTTCAACACCTTCCTGCACATAGTTTTCACCAAAAGCACAGTGGCCAGCCGCAATCGCTTCTTCGATAGCGGCTATGGGTTTGGTCTTGCTTACCGCCAATAGTTGCACTGAATCGGCGTCTCGACCGCATTTTTTTGCTGCGAGGTCTATCTGGGAGATGACCTGTTCAATATTTTGCTTGATACTACTCATAATTGATTCTGTGGGGAAAATTTATGGATATCACCGAACTACTGGACTTTAGTGTAAAGCATAATGCATCAGATCTGCACCTTTCTGCTGGTGTTCCACCAATGATTCGTGTTGATGGTGACGTAAGGAAACTCAGCCTACCTGAATTAGAGCATGGTGAGGTACACCGATTAATTTTTGACATTATGAACGATGCTCAGCGTCGTGAATATGAAGAAAGGCTTGAAGTCGACTTTTCTTTTGAATTACCTGATGTCGGTCGCTTTCGTGTGAATGCTTTTCAACAAGCGCGTGGCTGTGCGGCGGTATTCCGTACCATACCGATGAGTATCCCAACCCTTGAATCGCTCAATGTGCCGGATGTCTTTTATAACATTGCCCAGTGTCAGCGCGGACTGGTCTTGGTGACGGGGGCTACGGGCTCAGGTAAATCCACCACGATTGCAGCATTGGTTGACTACATTAATGAAAATTTTAATCGCCATATTCTAACCATTGAAGATCCAATTGAATTTGTTCACTCCGGCAAACGTTGTTTGATTAACCAGCGTGAAGTACATCGCGATACTCATAGCTTTCAGAATGCATTGCGCTCATCACTGCGTGAAGATCCTGATGTTATCGTTGTCGGTGAGCTTCGCGATCAAGAAACGATCAGCCTTGCGCTAACGGCTGCTGAAACGGGTCACTTGGTATTGGGTACCCTACACACCAGTTCTGCGGCGAAAACCGTTGATAGGATCATTGATGTTTTTCCGGGGAACGATAAAGCCATGGTGCGATCCATGCTTTCTGAATCTTTACGTGCCGTAGTCTCACAGAATTTATTGAAATGTGTGAGTGGGGGACGAGTTGCTGCGCATGAAGTGATGATGGCAACGCCCGCAATCCGAAACCTGATACGAGAAAGCAAAGTGGCGCAGATGTATTCGATGATCCAGACCGGTTCTTCCATGGGGATGCAGACCATGGAGCAGAGTGTCAAAATGCTGGTTGCACAAGGCTTGGTCGAAGCTGAAGAAGGCCGTCGTGTAGTTGATAGCAGTTTTATTCAGATATAACGCAGAGGAAGAAGCATGACGTTACAAAGTGCACTGAATGAAATGGTTAGCAGCAAGGCGTCAGACTTGTACATTACCGTTGATTCACCGAGTTTATTGCGTATTGATGGCAGTTTGCACCCTATTGGCGACCCCTTGAGTCGACAAGCTATTGATCAAATGTTTGAAGAAGCAATGGATAGTACGTTGCTGGAAGATTTTTACACCACGAAAGAAGCCAACTTTGCCTTAGTGCGTGGTGAACTGCGTTTTCGAGTGAGTGCTTTCTGGCAGCGTGAGCTTCCCGGTATGGTGATTCGGCGCATAGAAACAGAGATCCCTGATATTTTCAGCCTAAACCTTCCTATGGATATGCAAAAAATGGCGTTGGCCAAACGCGGTTTGGTGCTAGTGGTTGGCGCGACGGGGTCGGGTAAATCAACCTCGATGGCGGCATTAACGGGCTATCGCAATACCAATCGCAGTGGTCATATTCTAACGGTGGAAGATCCGATTGAGTTTGTTCATAAGCATCACAAATGCATTGTTACACAACGTGAAGTCGGATTGGACACTGAAAGCTATGAAGTCGCACTGAAAAACTCATTACGCCAAGCGCCAGATATGATTTTGATTGGGGAAGTTCGTACGCCAGAGACCATGGAGTACGCAATGAACTTTGCTGAGACTGGACATCTTTGCATGGCGACCTTACATGCCAATAATGCTAACCAAGCGTTAGAGCGTATATTGCATCTTGTGCCGAAAGAGCGCCGCGAGCAGTTCTTGTTTGATCTATCCCTTAACTTGAAATGCATCCTTGCTCAGCAATTGATCCCTGATGCGCACGGCGTGGGGCGTCATGGTGCTTTTGAGTTGTTACTTAATACCCCGCGGGTGGCTGATCTTATTCGTCGAGGTGAACTGCATGAAATAAAAGAGGTTATGTCGAAGTCAAATGAGTCGGGCATGATGACCTTTGATCAGTCCCTGTATGATCTGTATAGCGCAGGCAAAATCACCGAACAAGATGCGCTTCATCATGCGGATTCTGCCAATGATTTGCGATTGATGATCAAAGTGGGTAGCAAAAACCAGCAGGGTAAAAACACCCTTGATGGGGTGACGGTCGAGATGGATTAATGCTGAAAGTGTGTGTGCTTTAGTAATAAGATCAGGCTAGGCGTAAAGCATTGGGGTTACTATGATCCTAATGCTTGTTTATATGATCAAAATTATAATTCCATTATCTTTCATTTGCTTAAGTTGAGTGTTGATCATGAGTGATCAGCGAATAGAGCTTTGGGGTTTAAGGTGTTCAAAAGCTGTACAAGCTGCTCAGTCCTCGAATTAATTGACCTCAGAGAGAATGAATTTCTTTTCATGATCATCAGTTCTGCTTTTTAATGATCATTAATGAAATTGCTGTACAGAGAATCAATAATATTTATTTCGATTGGTATAAAACAGTGAGAGACATAGAAGAGAGGTGGTAAGGCGGCGGGGGATTATTGTAAAAAGGGATGGGATAATAGCGGTAAGATAAGTCATCTAGGCTTGAGTTGTATACCTAGATGACATGGGCAACGGCAGCTAGCCGTATTGCTGCTCGAACCAACTTTCGAGGATCACAACAGCTGATTGGGAATCAATGTTACCCTTGCTGAGGTTACGATAACCCCCTTGTTCAAACAATTCAGCGCGTGCTTCTGCCGTGCTCAAACGCTCATCATGCATCTCGACCTGACAACCAAAACGACCATGTAGACGGTTGGCAAACTTTTTAGCGCGCGGGGTTATGGCTTCGAGTTCGCCACCTTGAAGGTCTAAAGGTAAGCCAACCACAACAAGATCGGGTTGCCATTCCTTTAATATTTTACCGATATCATCCCAATTCGGGATCCCGTCTTTGGCTTTCAATGCAGAAAGAGGGCTGGCGGTACCTGTAAGTTCTTGACCGATGGCGACACCGATACTTTTTGTGCCGTAGTCAAAGGCTAATACGCTGCGTGAGTTACTCATGCATGTCCTTTATCAATAGAAAGATGGGCGGAGCTTATGCCTAGTTGAGCGATGGCTTTGTGCCAACGTTCACTGATAGGGGTGTTGAATACAACCTCTGGGTTTGCTTCTGTTGTTAACCAAGAGTTTTCTGCTAATTCTTTTTCAAGTTGGCCTGCATCCCAACCGGCATAGCCGAGGGCGACCAAAAAGTTGTCTGGTGCTTCAGTGGTGCCAAGCAGTGAAAGGATATCTTTAGAGGTCGTGACAGAAACGTCATCTGTAATATCAATGCTTGAACTAAAGTTTTTCACTCGGTTATGAAGAACAAACCCGCGATCCGTTGATACAGGACCGCCGTTGAAAACGGGTTGTTCGAGACTTGAGGGATCATTTACCGGTAAATCTCGTTCGATTTCTATTTGCTCAAGCATATTACCGACGGATATTTCAATCGGTAGGTTAATGACGATGCCCATAGCACCTTCATCATTGTGCTCACAGATATAAACGACACCGCCTTTAAAGTGAGGGTCTTGCATGCTGGGCATGGCAACCAGAAAGTGATTGGTCAAATTCATTGGTGTGCACCTACTACATATCCTGTTACTAACAGTATGTCGACTAATTGGCAGAATTGGTAATAAAACGCAGCCGAGGTGGCTGCGTTTATTGTGGCTGGTCGCTAGCCGCTAAGCTGGCAGTTAGCCATTAATACGGCGCTCAATTGCGTCCATTAGCTTACCTGTGATCGAGATATCGAAAGCGGCTTCAATTTCTCGAATGCAAGTCGGGCTGGTCACGTTAATTTCCGTTAGCTTATCGCCAATCACATCAAGGCCAACAAAGATCAGACCTTTTTCTTTCAGCACAGGTGCAACGGTTTCTGCAATCTTACGATCTGTTTCACTGATTGGGCGTGCTTCACCACGGCCACCAGCTGCAAGGTTACCGCGTGTTTCGCCTTTCGCCGGAATGCGCGCTAGGCAGTATGGCATCGGCTCGCCATCAACCACCAAGATACGCTTATCACCGTTAGTGATATCAGGTACAAACGTCTGCGCCATGCAGTAGTTTTCGCCCATAGCCGTTAAGGTTTCGATGATCACTGACACATTAGGATCGCCTTTCATCACGCGGAAGATCGAAGAGCCGCCCATGCCATCGAGTGGCTTTAAGATCACGTCGCCGTGTTCTTGGTGGAAGGCTTTGATCTTGTCGGCGCGACGGGTCACAAGCGTGGTTGGTGTTAGCTCCGGGAACCAAGCGGTAAACAGTTTTTCGTTACAGTCGCGTAGGCTCTGGGGTTTATTAACAATCAATGCCCCTTCATTTTCTGCGCGTTCAAGAATGTATGTCGCGTAGATGTATTCAGTGTCGAAGGGTGGATCTTTTCGCATTAAAACAGCGTCAAGATCAGATAAAGCGATCTCTTGTTCACTATGGAATTCGAACCAGCCGTTTGGATCTTCTTTTAGGCTTACCACGCGGGTACGAGCAACGGCTTTGCCTTGCTCAAGCGATAGGTCGTTCATTTCCATATAGTGGATTTCCCAGCCGCGGCGCTGAGCTTCCATCATCATGGCAAAGCTGGAATCTTTTTTGATGTTGATAGACTCGATAGGGTCCATCACGATACCCAATTTGATCATTGGTTTCTCCTAATAATTGTCCCGTGGGGGTTAGCCGAGATCGCCGAAGCGGACTTGTAAGGCTGTAATTGCCGTCATGGCTGTCGTCTCGGTACGAAGAACGCGTGGACCAAGCAGGACTTCATCAAATTTGTATTGTTCTGTCATACCGATTTCTTCAGCAGACAAGCCACCTTCAGGACCAATCAATAAACGCAGTTTATTGACAGGCTCTGGTAAGGTGTTAATTGAGTAGCTAGCACGTGGATGCAGGTTCAGTTTCAGACCGTCGTAGTCTTCGGCACACCAGTCTTCTAACTTCATTACTGGGCGTATTTCTGGCACCACATTACGGCCGCATTGCTCACAGGCTGCAATGACGATTTTTTGCCATTGTGCCAGCTTCTTTTCAAAGCGCTCGGCATTCAATTTTACGCCACAGCGCTCTGAAATTAAGGGAGTGATCGTGTTAACACCCAGCTCGACAGATTTCTGGATGGTAAATTCCATTTTTTCGCCACGAGAAATCACCTGACCGAGATGGATATCAAGGGGAGATTCGATGCTGTGTTCGCGGCGTTCTTTGATCTCGACTTCCACGCTTTTTTTACTGGCGTTCGTGATCTCTGCCGGAAATTCAGCATTGCTGCCATCAAATAACAGGACTTCTTGACCTGCCTGCATACGCATGACACGGCCAACGTGGTTGGCGGCATCATCGCTAAGCATGACTTTACCTGAAGCGGGTAGCACTTCTGGGTGGTAGATACGTGGGATTCTCATGGCTATCTTGTAACCTGTTGGTTTTAGTCTTGGGGCATTATATACCCATGTAATGGGGGATGTTAGGTGAGATAACAAGGGCTAGCAACACAATTGCTCGCCCTTTGGTGGTTTATAAGTCTGGTTGTTCACAAGCTTGTAAAACATAAGGGTTATGGTTTTCTTGGATATCAGCAATGCGGCGGTCTCGTTCACATTCCCATGTACTGACTGGATATTGCCGATTCCATGCTTCCATTAACTGACGTTGCTGACTAGATAATGCCATTTTATATTCTTGATTCATGTACAAATAAGTACGTGCAATGGCCCCGCGTGATTGTTCGGGTGGATCGGCGCGGCGATTTTTGAAATCGATTTTCATGTCACACTGACCATAAAAAGCGCCGTTATTGCCATTCCACGGTAAGAATGCGTAGTTAGAGCGATCGCCATTTACCTCACCAACCGCTGGCGTTAAATTATGAAGATCGGCCTGCATCGAACGATAGACTGGGTTCATTTTCGTGGCGCAAGCTCGGCCTTTATAGGCTTTGCCTTTACTGTTCACACATTGAGGGTGACCTTCACGCCATTCGACAAATGCTCGGCCAAAGTTTTCGGCTGGTACCACATGTTCCCACTCTATTCGGTTAGCCCGCTTTTCTTGTTTACGAACCTCATAACCACAACTGGCAAGATCCGGTAGCCCTTTTTTACCTTGCCATGTAATCGCACAGCCGCAATAGAAGCTGGTGGGGTGATCTTGATAGATTTCAACAGCGAGACGTTTCGCTTTACTAAATGAAGAAGGGGGGGCAGCTAAAGCTATGGTTGGCAGTAATAGGCCAATGGCCAAGCAAGAATAGGAACGCAGCATGATTCACCTTTCGATACGGGTCATACTGACAAGCCTAACACTGATGTTAGTTTTTAGAAGTAATTCACAGTGAGTTTTTTATTGATTACACGAGGTTGCAGGGAATATAGGCTAACAAGCAAGGTAGGTTAGCGGCTGCTCACATTGGCGGCATTGGTAGGTCGCTTGGCCACGCTGTATTTTGTTATGGCGACGAATGGTTAGTTGATGCTCACTACACTGGCAGCGGTAGGTATAGGTATTACCTTGGACTGAGCTAACATCAAAGCTGTGCGTCGTGCGCGGTGGAACACCAAACACGTCAGCCATAATAATTTTCCATTCTTTGCCGTGTGGGCGAACCCGACCAAACAGCTTGAAAGCCACTAAGTGTGCAACTTCATGTGGCACGACTTCGTTGAGAAAGGCATGTGGATTCTCAGTGAGTAAAACTGGATTAAAACGCACTTCCCAACCTTGTAAGCGGGCACTGCCAGCGATTTTCCCGCGCTGCTTGAAGCTCACGGTTGGTATGGTTAATCGCTTATTCAGTCGTTGGTTCGCTTGTTTAATGCATTGTTCGACTTTGGCAATCACTTGGTGTTGAAGCTCAGACATAGCGTTGACTTTATAGTTGTAGCCTGACAATCAGGAAGTATAACGAAGTGGCTAAAAACAAAAAAGGAAGCCGAGGCTTCCTTTTCTTTATTCGGAGATGAGCAAACTTATCTGATGTTTGCGAAATCGCGAAGGATTGCAGCTTTGTCTGTCGCTTCCCAAGGGAATTCTTCACGACCAAAGTGACCGTATGCCGCCGTTTTCTGGTAGATAGGCTGAAGAAGATTCAGCATTTCTTGCAGACCGTATGGACGTAGGTCGAAGTGTTGACGTACTGCTTCAATGATGATGTCGTGTGGTACTTTTTCAGTGCCAAACGTTTCCACCATGATAGATGTTGGATCAGCAACACCGATAGCGTAAGAAAGTTGGATTTCACAACGGTCAGCCATGCCAGCTGCTACGATGTTTTTTGCAACATAACGTGCTGCGTATGCTGCTGAACGGTCAACTTTTGATGGGTCTTTACCAGAGAAAGCACCACCACCGTGACGTGCTGCGCCACCGTAGGTATCAACGATGATTTTACGACCAGTTAGACCACAGTCACCCATTGGGCCACCGATAACAAAACGGCCAGTCGGGTTGATGAAGAAGTTAGTGTCTTTGTTGATCCATTCTGCTGGCAGTACTGGCTTGATGATTTCTTCCATTACTGCTTCACGTAGATCCGGTGTTGTTACTGAATCACAGTGCTGCGTTGAAAGAACAACCGCATCGATACCAACGATTTTGCCTTGGTCGTACTGGAAGGTAACCTGTGATTTCGCATCTGGACGAAGGAAATCTAGCTTGCCGCTCTTACGTACTTCAGCTTGCTTTTTAACAAGCAGGTGAGAGTAAGTAATTGGCGCAGGCATTAAAATTGGTGTTTCGTTAGTTGCGTAACCAAACATAATACCTTGGTCACCAGCACCCTGTTCTTTCGGGTCTTCTTTATCAACACCTTGGTTGATGTCTGGTGATTGCTTGCCGATAGTGTTTAGTACTGCACAAGAGTCAGCATCAAAACCCATATCTGAATGAACATAACCAATTTCACGAACGGTTTCGCGGGTGATCTCTTCGATATCAACCCAAGCAGAAGTGGTAACTTCACCACCAACCATTACCATGCCGGTTTTTACGTAAGTCTCACACGCAACACGTGCTTTAGGATCTTGTTCTAAGATCGCATCCAATACTGCATCTGAAATTTGGTCTGCAATTTTATCTGGATGACCTTCTGATACTGACTCAGAAGTAAACAGGTGCTTCGCCATGAGCGCTCCCACAAAAAATGAATGATAATTTCGGACTCTATATGATTGCTGACGCATCATACAAATGCATATGGATATACGTTTGTATGTATAGAGCTACCTCCGTCTAGACGGCTATAATACGCATTGGTGATATAAAAGCAACAGTACGAAGTATAGGGATATGGTTCGCTAGATAAGCAAACGTTTCCCCTGTATAGCTTTGATTACAGTTAGTTGGAATATGAGTTTGTCTCAGCATGTTGATATGGAACTTATTTTTCGAAGGAAATCGTTTGCAGTAAGGGGGGGGATTTTGCGACAATACCCGCCCGCCGAACTCTGGTTAATGTTGAGCAATAGATTGCTAACTTTAATCATCATATAAAAGTCTACGAACCTCTGGAGCAGACATGTCTTCTCGTAAAGAACTTGCTAATGCAATCCGCGCCCTAAGCATGGATGGTGTTCAACAAGCTAACTCTGGCCACCCTGGTGCACCTATGGGTATGGCTGATATCGCTGAAGTACTGTGGCGTGGCCACATGAACCACAACCCACAAAACCCTGAGTGGGCTGATCGCGACCGTTTTATTCTGTCAAACGGCCACGGTTCAATGCTAATTTATTCTCTGCTTCATTTGACGGGTTACGATCTATCTATTGATGATCTGAAGAACTTCCGTCAACTGCACTCTAAAACACCGGGTCACCCTGAATACGGTTACGCTCCGGGTATTGAAACAACCACAGGCCCACTAGGCCAAGGCATCACCAACGGTGTGGGCATGGCGATGGCTGAGAAAGCGCTTGCTGCTCAGTTCAACCGTGAAGGCCACGACATCGTAGACCACAACACCTACGTGTTTATGGGCGATGGTTGTTTGATGGAAGGTATCTCTCACGAAGCTTGTTCACTTGCTGGCACATTGGGCCTAGGCAAGCTGGTAGCATTCTGGGATGACAACGGCATCTCTATCGATGGTGAAGTTGAAGGTTGGTTCTCTGACGATACACCAAAGCGCTTTGAAGCTTACGGCTGGCATGTTATCCCTGCGGTTGATGGTCACGATGCTGATGCAATCAACGCGGCTATTGAAGCGGCAAAAGCAGAGACTGGTCGTCCAACGCTGATTTGTACTAAAACGGTTATCGGTTTTGGTTCACCAAACAAAGCGGGTACGCACGACTGTCACGGTGCTCCACTAGGTGCTGACGAAATTGCTGCAACGAAAGCTGCACTTGGCTGGGAGCATGGTCCATTTGAGATCCCTGCAAACATCGCTGCTGAGTGGGATGCGAAAGAAGCGGGTACTGCGAAAGAAGCAGCATGGGACGAGAAATTTGCAGCATACGCTGCGGCTTACCCTGAACTAGCTGCAGAATACAAACGTCGTGTAAACGGTGACCTACCTGCACAGTGGGAAGAAAAAGCAAACGCGATCATTGCTGATCTGCAAGCTAATCCTGCGAACATCGCATCACGTAAAGCGTCTCAAAATGCACTAGAAGCATTTGGTGCGATGCTACCAGAATTCATGGGCGGCTCTGCTGACCTAGCGCCTTCTAACCTAACCATGTGGTCTGGTTCTAAGGCACTAGAAGCGACGGACTTCTCTGGTAACTACATCCACTACGGTGTACGTGAATTCGGCATGACGGCTATCATGAACGGTATTGCGCTACACGGTGGTTTCGTACCATACGGTGCAACTTTCCTAATGTTCATGGAATACGCGCGTAACGCAATGCGCATGGCTGCTCTGATGAAAATTCAGAACATCCAAGTTTACACGCATGATTCAATTGGTCTGGGTGAAGATGGCCCTACGCACCAACCTGTAGAGCAAATTGCTTCGCTACGTCTAACACCAAACATGAGCACATGGCGTCCATGTGATCAGGTTGAGTCTGCCGTTGCTTGGAAATTGGCTATCGAACGTAAAGATGGTCCTACATCTCTTATCTTCTCGCGTCAGAACCTTGCACAGCAAGCACGTACTGAAGCGCAGGTTGCAGACATCGCTAAAGGTGGCTACATCCTGAAAGATTGCGAAGGCAAGCCTGAGCTAATCCTTATCGCAACAGGTTCTGAAGTTGAGCTAGCTGTTAATGCAGCAGCAGAGCTAACAGCTGAAGGCAAAAAAGTACGCGTAGTATCTATGCCTGCAACTGATACTTTCGATAAGCAAGATGCAGAATACCGTGAGTCTGTACTTCCATCTGACGTTACAGCTCGTATCGCTGTAGAAGCTGGCATCGCTGACTTCTGGTACAAGTACGTTGGCTTCGGTGGCAAGATCATCGGTATGACAACATTTGGCGAATCTGCACCAGCAGGTGAGCTATTTAAGATGTTTGGCTTTACTGTTGAAAACGTTGTTGAAACAGCAAAAGAGCTACTTGCTTAATTGATGCCTCGGAAGTTGAATCAGTTGATAGCTAACGCTTATTGGTACTGATTTAATTCGAAGTGTAAAAAAAAGACCTCCTAGTGAGGTCTTTTTTATATAAAATGAGATCTATATCACGATGCGTTTTTTTGCGTATAGTGCGATTATTATTTGATTTATTGTTGTAAGTTGTTGATTTTTAAGTTGCTAGATGGCTTGGGTGACTTTGCTCACAATTATGGTGATTCTCGTTGGTGCTTGTTATACACTTACTCGGCTTATTAATTTTGTAGCACGGATATGACACTAAAAGTCGCAATTAATGGATTTGGCCGTATTGGACGCAGCGTACTTCGCGCGTTGTACGAAAGCGGCAAACATCATCAAATAAAGGTCGTGGCAGTCAATGAATTGGCTGAGCCAGAAGCTATGGCTCACCTATTACAGTATGACACTAGCCATGGTCGCTTTCATAAGCCTGTCAGCCATGATCAGGAGCATTTGTTTATTGCTCATAATAATGGTGAGCAAGACAGTATCCGAATCCTCCACCAGCCTGAACTTCACCTATTACCTTGGCAAGACCTCGATATCGACATTGTACTCGACTGTACCGGTACGTTTGGTTCTCGAGCCGATGGTGAAGCACATATTAAAGCTGGTGCGCGCAAAGTGTTATTTTCCCATCCTGCTGCCAATGATATCGACAATACGATTATCTATGGTGTGAACCATGAATCGCTGAAATCAACAGACAAGATTGTCTCGAATGGGTCGTGTACGACCAATTGTATTGTCCCCGTTATTAAAGTACTCGATGACACCTTTGGCATCGAGTCTGGCACTATTACCACGATCCACTCTGCAATGAATGACCAACAGGTCATTGACGCCTACCACACTGATTTACGTCGTACCCGTGCGGCTAGCCAGTCGATCATTCCTGTCGATACTAAACTCCACCTTGGTATCGGTCGGATTTTTCCGAAACTTTCCGACAAATTTGAAGCTATCTCTGTGCGCGTGCCGACAATTAACGTCACGGCGATGGATTTAAGTGTCACAGTAAAAACAAATGTGAAAGTTAATGACATAAATCAATCATTGGCAGATGCGTCTCGTTGTACATTAGGTGGCATCGTGGATTACACCGAAGCGCCACTTGTTTCAATAGACTTCAATCATGATCCCCATAGCGCGATTGTTGACGGTACCCAGACCCGTGTAAGTAACCAGCATCTTATTAAGCTGTTGGTCTGGTGTGATAATGAATGGGGCTTTGCTAACCGGATGCTCGATACCGCGCTGGCAATGCATGCAACCGATACAGCCGATAAGGCTGGTGAGCAAGACTCTGCGGTTAGCGATTACGAGTAAAGAATTATTTGGGCTTGGCAGTGACGCTGAGTCGACAAAACTTTGATTTTAAATTAATTAATGTTGAGAGGACAAACCATGTCTGTAATCAAGATGACTGATCTGGAACTAGCTGGCAAACGCGTATTTATTCGTGCTGACCTAAACGTTCCTGTAAAAGACGGTAAAGTAACTTCTGATGCGCGTATCCTTGCATCGCTACCAACGATCAAAATGTGCCTAGAAGCTGGCGCAAAAGTAATGGTTACTTCTCACCTAGGTCGTCCGACTGAAGGCGAATACAACGAAGAGTTCTCTCTACAGCCTGTTGTTAATTACCTAAACGACGCACTAGATTGCGACGTTAAACTAGCTAAAGACTACCTAAACGGCCTAGAGCTAAACACAGGTGAGCTAGTAGTTCTTGAAAACGTTCGCTTTAACAAAGGCGAGAAGAAGAACGAAGAAGCGCTTTCTAAGCAGTACGCAGCACTGTGTGACATCTTCGTAATGGACGCATTCGGTACTGCTCACCGTGCACAAGCATCAACTCACGGTGTTGGTACTAACGCACCTGTAGCATGTGCTGGCCCACTACTGGCTGCTGAGCTAGAAGCATTGGGTAAAGCAATGGACAACCCTGCACGTCCACTTGTTGCTATCGTTGGTGGTTCAAAAGTTTCAACTAAGCTGACTGTTCTTGAGTCGCTTTCAAAAATCGCTGACCAACTGGTTGTTGGTGGTGGTATCGCGAACACATTCATTGCGGCTGAAGGCCACAATGTCGGTAAGTCGCTATACGAAGCCGATCTAGTTGAAACAGCTAAAAAGCTAATGAAAGAATGTGCAATTCCTGTTGCAACTGACGTTGCATGTGCAAAAGCATTCGACGAAAACGCAGAAGCTGAAATCAAAAACGTTGCTGACGTTCAAGATGACGACATGATCTTCGATCTTGGTCCAGACTCAACGGCAGCGCTTGCTGAAATCATCGGCAATGCAAAAACAATTCTTTGGAATGGCCCTGTTGGCGTATTTGAATTCAAGAACTTTGAAGCAGGTACTGCTGGTATTTCTAAAGCGATTGCCGATTCTGAAGGTTTCTCTGTTGCTGGTGGCGGTGACACATTAGCGGCTATCGACAAGTTCGGTATCAAAGCTGATGTTTCTTACATCTCTACTGGTGGTGGTGCATTCCTTGAGTTCGTTGAAGGTAAAGTACTTCCAGCTGTTGCAATGCTTGAAGAGCGTGCAAAAGCATAATTAATGTACGGGAGTAGCTTGCTCCCGCACTTAAATGTTTGTGAATTCGGTCAAGTTTTTATAGAATGCTGACCCAGTAGCAAACGTTTGCAAAGATTTAAAATTCACACAGACAACGAGTTATTAATAGGACTATTGTTATGTCTAAGATCTTCGATTTTGTAAAACCTGGTGTTATTTCTGGCGACGACGTACAGAAAGTATTTGAAGTTGCAAAAGAGCACAAATTTGCACTTCCTGCTGTAAACGTAGTTAACACTGATACTATCAACGGTGTTCTAGAAGCAGCTGCTAAAGTTAAAGCACCTGTTGTTGTTCAGTTCTCTAACGGCGGTGCTGGTTTCTTCGCTGGTAAAGGCGTTAAACTTGAAGGTCAAGGCGCACAAATCCTTGGCGCTGTAGCGGGTGCTAAATATGTACACGCTGTTGCTGCTTCTTACGGTGTTCCAGTGATCCTTCACACTGACCACGCTGCTAAGAAACTTCTTCCTTGGATCGACGGTCTACTAGACGCTGGTGAAGAGTTCTTCGCTGAAACTGGTAAGCCTCTATTCTCTTCTCACATGATTGACCTTTCTGAAGAGTCACTAGAAGAGAACATCGAAATTTCTGGTAAGTACCTAGAGCGTATGGCTAAGATGGGTATGACACTAGAAATCGAACTAGGTTGTACTGGTGGTGAAGAAGACGGCGTTGATAACTCTGATATGGACGCATCTGAGCTTTACACTTCTCCAGAAGACGTTGCTTACGCATACGAGAAACTAAACGCTATCAGCCCACGTTTCACTATCGCAGCTTCTTTCGGTAACGTACACGGTGTTTACCAAGCAGGTAACGTTGTACTGACTCCAACTATCCTACGTGATTCTCAAGCATACTGTGCTGAGAAATTCGGTATCGCACCGAACGCACTAAACTTCGTATTCCACGGTGGTTCTGGTTCTTCTGAAGCAGAAATCCAAGAGTCTATCGGTTACGGTGTTATCAAAATGAACATCGATACTGATACTCAGTGGGCATCTTGGGATGGCGTTCGTACATACGAAGCTGAAAACCGTGATTTCCTACAAGGTCAAATCGGTAACCCAACTGGCGAATCTGCGCCAAACAAGAAGTACTACGATCCACGCGTATGGCTACGTGCTGGTCAGTCTTCAATGGTTACTCGCCTTGAGAAAGCATTCTCTGACCTTAACGCAATCGACGTACTATAATTTACGTTTCGCGTTAAAGTGTTAAAAAAACCCGCTTCGGCGGGTTTTTTGTTTTCTGCATTCGACCTTTCCACACATACCCCTCATAAATATTTATCGAAATGAGTGCACTTTTTTGTTGGTATCCATGGTACTCAGGAGTATTATCCGACCGCAATTTTTGTGGTGCCAATCGACATCAGTGCGTGCTCCTCTCTAGTTGTCACGAACGGTATTACAAAACCAAAAATCGCTGTTATAGTGGTAATTGCATAAAGGCTTGAATGTTTTAAGCCTCCGATTGTTTATGCGTCCATAATAATTTGTGGAATAGAAATAACATTAGCAGGAAGAGAAAGTATGAGTGGAAGTGTAGCGGAAACCGTCACGGATACCGTGGTCGAAACCATTAAGGATAATGAGTTGACCAACGGCGTATTGAATGCGGGCACATGGGTTGCTGATAACCAAGAGCTGCTTATTCAATATGGGGTAAATATTCTTTCAGCCTTAATGATCTTGTTCATCGGTAACATGATCACCAAAGGTATCGCCAACGGCGTAGCGAAGATGCTACGTAAGAAAGACATGGATGAAGCGGTTGTCGAGTTTCTCCACTCGCTGGTGCGTTACTTACTGTTTGTCATTGTACTGATTGCGGCTTTAGGCCGAGTTGGTGTTCAGACTGCTTCAGTGGTGGCGGTAATCGGTGCTGCCGGTCTTGCCATTGGTTTAGCGCTGCAAGGTTCACTGTCTAACTTTGCCGCTGGTGTGTTGATTGTGGCATTCCGTCCATTCAAATCAGGCGATTACGTTGAGATTGGTGGGGTTGCAGGCTCTGTTGAATCAATCCAGGTATTCCAGACGATTTTAACCACACCAGATAATAAAATGGTTGTAGTGCCAAATGGTGCGGTAATTGGCGGTTCGATTACCAACTACTCACGCCACGCGACTCGCCGCATTGATTATGTGATTGGCGTTTCTTATAACGCAGACTTGAAGAAGACGAAAGAGGTGCTAACACGTGTCGTTGAAGCTGACCCAAGAGTCTTGAAAGATCCTGCTCCAACCGTGGGCGTGGTTGCTTTAGCAGATTCTTCGGTAAACTTTGTGGTACGCCCTTGGGTGAACACAACAGATTACTGGGCGGTGTATTTTGATTTGCTGCAAGCGATTAAAGAAGAGTTAGACAAAGAAAACATTGGTATTCCGTTCCCACAAATGGATGTCCACCTAAATAAGCTAGAAAGCTAATCACTTTTTCGTAAATAAAAATGGAGCCAGAAGGCTCCATTTTTTATGCTTGTTATTGAGTGAGGGGCAGCACTCGATTAGGCAGTGCTGCGAGCAAGGTATTAAGGTCCTGGCTGGAAAATGCAAAGGTGAGCTCTGGTTTACCGGGGGTAAACATCAGCTCATTGTACTGGTAGAGCACAGGGTCAATTAACATCACGACATCAGTCGGTAAGCCAAATGGACAGACAGCACCAGGAGTACAGCCAATCGCTTCAATCATTTCGTCGTGGCTGCAGACCGAAACTCGCTTGCCCAATATTTGTTTGACGAGCTTACTGTCTAATCGGCTATCTCGGTGGGTGAGAAGCAAGCTATGTCCCCCTCCTTTTATCTTCATAAACAGGCTTTTAGTTGGCGCGGCTGTCCAGCCAAGTTCTTCAGCAATGCGCGCATCGGTATCGAAGTCCAGAATAGGTTCATGCTGCCACGCCTGATAGTTCACACCTGTTTGGCTGAATAAGGATAGGTTCGACAGGTAAATAGCTTCAAGTTTTTCCGTTGGCTGCGTTATCTTTTGGGGATCAAGCGACATACTGACTCCATAGTCCTTTGGCTAAGTGACCGGCAATGAAGAACATCATAGCAGCAACCGTAATATCAATACCGCGCTTAACCTTCGGTTTTGAGAGCGTAGGGCCTAGTTTGGCGGCACCAATTGACAAGGTATAGAACCAGACAAACGACGCCAGCACCGTACCTATTGCAAAAGCTATTCTGTCATTACCTTCAAATTGTCCACCGATAGATCCAAGGATCACCACGGTATCAAGGTACATATGCGGGTTCAGTACCGTTACGGCTAAGGCTCCGAGGATCACCGCTCGACGACCGCGAGCGAGTACCTGCTTGGACTTTTCTTGCTTTGCTGCTGGGCGAAAGGCACTGCTGAGTGAGAGCGAGCCATAGAAGAGTAAAAATAAAACGCCACCAATCGTGACGCTGGTCAGCAAGGTTTCGTTACTTGATAGTAAGGCTCCGCCACCGAAGATCCCTAGGCTGATAAACATGGTATCAAGTACGCTACAAATGGTCGCAGTCGTAAGGTGATGGTTACGCTTGATCCCTTGGTTAAGTACATAGGCATTCTGTGCCCCAATCGGGATGATCATGGTGGCCCCTAGGCCAAATCCTTGTAATAGCGCCCAAATACTCATGTTGCTTACCTTGTTGTTTTTAATGTGATTAGTGATGGCGTAAGAATACGCCTAGCTATGTTATTAAGTACAACTAATAAAATTTATACATCATAAGTTTACCTAATGCTCTGATAATGAAATGATACAAGCAGGCGTAATGTGGGAAATCAATGGAGGAAAATGGTATGAGAGGGCTTGATTATCGCTGGATTGAAGCGCTAGATGCCGTGATTGCCCAGCGTGGATTTGAACGTGCAGCTGAGCATTTATGTATCACTCAGTCGGCGGTTTCACAGCGTATTAAACAGTTGGAGAAACTGATGGCACAGCCGATGCTGGTGCGAGAGCAGCCGCCAAGGCCAACAACTGCCGGACAGAAGATCTTAGGCTTGTATCGTCGAGTACGGTTACTTGAGCAAGAGTTATTGCCTGAAATAACCCCCGATGATCTTAGTCAGCCATTGTCCGTATCGATTGCAACTAATGCCGATAGTCTGGCTACATGGCTATTGCCAGCCTTGAGCCCATTATTGAAGTCCCGCCGGATCGAACTTAATTTAATGATCGAAGATGAAGCGCGAACGCTAGACAAGTTACGCAGCGGCGAAGTGGTTGGTGCAATCAGCATGGAGGCGACACCAATGCCTGGGTGTGTGGCTGATTATCTTGGTCGGGTTGATTTTCTATGTGTCGCAAGCCCCGAGTTTGCTAAGAAGTATTTTTCAGGCGGGGTAACGCGGGAAAACTTGGTGGAAGCACCAGGGGTTGCCTTTGATCACCATGACGATATGCATGAACGTTTTATTCAGCAGCATTTTAATTTGCCGATGGGGAGCGTGATGAAGCATACGGTTCGTTCATCGGAGGCTTTTGTGCGCTTGGCGTTAGAAGGTATTGCTTTCAGCCTAATTCCTCGAGTGCAAATATTACAAGAGCTTGAGCAAGGTCTATTGGTGAATGTGACCCCTGATATTTTCCTGACTCGTCGCATGTATTGGCATCACTGGGCATTGGAGAGCGGGGTACTTACCGAACTATCACAGCAGCTAACTCATCATGCCCATCAAGTACTGCCCCAGTAATTGATAGATCGGCACAATAAAACAATGTACAAAAAAGAGGAGGAATAGGGATATTTTCTTAAATCGTGTTGTCGAATAGAAACAGAACAAGAAAACGACTGGATAGATAGGAAAAGCCTAATGAAAAAACAATTAGTTGCTGTACTTTTGGGATTTGGATTAATGGGGGCGAGTGGTTTAGCATCCGCCAATGTTACTGTGCCTCACCTCGAAACAATTGGTACGGGAGAGGTCGTTGCCCAGCCTGATATGGCGGTGTTTTCTGTTGCAGTCGTTGAAGTAAAACCAACGGCACAAGAAGCCAAGCAAGCGGTTGATCAAGCGATCACGGCTTTTGTTGAGCGTCTTTTGGCTCAAGGGGTAGAGCGAAGTGATATCCAGAGTGCCAATATTAGCTTACAACCACAGTATCATTACCCGAAGGACAAAGAGCCGGAATTAAAAGGCTACCGTGCTAGCCGGAATGTAACGGTAACGGTTGACGATCTTGAGCAACTTAATACATACCTTGATCACGCGTTGGGCGATGGGATCAACCGGATCAATAATATCGAGTTAAAGGTTAGCAACGAAGCAGAATACCTTGAGAAAGCCCGCCTAGCCGCAATTAATGATGCCAAAGCAAAAGCAGAGTCATTAGCAAAAGGTTTTGGCGAGGAACTTGACGGTGTGTGGCGTATTAATTATCACGCCAATCAACCGCGCCCTGTCATGATGCGCATGGCGATGGATGCGGCACCGGAAACGGCGGCGACCTATCAAGATGCTGAAATTGTTATTAGCGATCGGGTTGAAGTGGTATTTAAGCTGAGCCAATAACAGCTTGAATCATATAGCTGAATAGAAAAAAGGAGAGCATATGCTCTCCTTTGTTGTATAAGGCGTAAAGCTAATACCCTTAGTGCAGCTTAGTGTAAGATGCGGGCACGAATAGTGCCATCGATTGATTTTAGTTTAGTGAGTGCTTCTTCTGAGCGCTCAGTTTCCACATCAATAACCACATAACCAATCTCTGGGCCCGTCTGCAGGTACTGGGCGGCAATATTGATCCCTTCAGATGCAAAGATGGTCGTGATCTGGTTCAACACGCCTGGGCGGTTTTCGTGAATGTGCAGTAGACGAGAGCAATCACGGTGTTCTGGTAAAGAGACCTCAGGAAAACCAACGGCAGACAGTGTTGAGCCGTTATCGGAGTACTTGGCCATTTTCCCTGCCACTTCGATACCGATATTTGCTTGGGCTTCTTGAGTTGAACCACCGATATGCGGTGTCAACAACACGTTATCAAACTTGGCCAGTGGCGTTTCAAATGGGTCTTTGTTGGTTTTTGGCTCTACAGGGAACACATCGATAGCTGCACCTGCAAGGTGGCCGCTTTCCAGTGCGCTACATAGAGAATCAATATCAACCACAGTGCCACGAGCAGCGTTAATAAAGATTGCGCCAGGCTTCATGCGCGCAAATTCTTCTACGCCCATCATGTCTTGTGTTTCAGGTGTTTCTGGCACGTGTAAGCTAATCACGTCACATTTATTAAGTAACTCAGTCAGTGAAGTGACTTGAGTTGCATTACCAAGGGATAGCTTGTTTTCAATATCGTAGAAGTAGACACGCATGCCGAGGTTTTCGGCCAAAATTCCAAGCTGTGTACCAATGTGGCCATAACCGATAATACCGAGACGTTTACCCCGGGCTTCATAGGAGTTATCGGCTGATTTTAGCCATTCGCCACGATGCGCTTTGGCGTTTTTTTCCGGGATGCCGCGTAGTAGTAATAGGGTTTGGCCTAAAACAAGTTCAGCTACACTTCGCGTGTTAGAGAATGGCGCGTTGAATACTGGGATACCGCGCTTAGCCGCAGAGGAGAGTTCAACTTGGTTAGTGCCGATACAAAAGCACCCAACAGCAATTAGTTTGTTGGCGGCACGGAAGACATCTTCAGTCAGCTGAGTTCGGGAGCGAATACCAACAAAGTGGGCATCTTTGATGGCAGAAACGAGCTCTTCACCAGATAACGATCCTTTGTGGTACTCGATATTGGTGTAGCCGGCTTGCTGAAAAATTTCTATTGCAGAAGGGTGGACACCTTCGAGCAGTAGAATCTTAATTTTATCTTTATCCAGTGAAACTTTAGCCATTGATTCTCATCCTTAAAACTTTGAGTGGAGGCACTCAGGATGAGCCGATACAGAGGCAGGAAAATAATAATGATTTCCCTGTATGTTGGTTATCCACGAGCGCCACTCAAACAGTTGCGTACATGCTGACACCTAAAGTATCAAAAAATAACCAGTATGGGTAAGAATATTACAAGATAGATAATAAAAAACGGCATGTGTTATGCCGTTTTGTAATCAAATAACGAAAGCGTTACCAGCTGGTCGCTGGTATGTTATTTTTCGAACTTTTTTACGCCTTCAGGCGAGCCTACCAATAGCGCGTCAGCACCGCGGTGAGCAAATAGGCCCACTGTCACGACACCCGGCAATGCATTGATTTTCTCTTCCATTTCTTTCGGGTTGGTGATTTCCATGTTGTGAACATCCAAAATGATGTTGCCGTTATCTGTTACACAGCCTTCACGGTAAACTGGGTCACCACCTAGTTTAACCAATTCACGGCCGATGTAAGAGCGTGCCATCGGAATCACTTCTACCGGTAATGGGAATTGACCAAGCACATCAACTTGCTTGGTGTCATCAACGATACAGATAAACTGCTTTGCAATTGCAGCCACGATCTTTTCACGCGTTAAGGCAGCACCGCCACCTTTGATCATATCGTACTCGCCGTTGATTTCATCTGCGCCATCAACGTAAACATCAAGCTCAGAGACTTCATTCGCATCAAAAACAGGAATACCAATCTTTTCTAGTCGCTCGGTTGAAGCGATAGAGCTTGATACTGCCCCTTTGATTTCTTCTTTACGGGTTTCTAAAGCATCGATGAAGTGATTAACAGTAGAGCCGGTACCTACGCCTACAATGCTGCCTTTTTTTACATATTCAAGCGCAGCCCAGCCAGCGGCTTTTTTCATTTCATCTTGTGTCATGCTTTTCTCCTAGTGACGACGAATGCGGAGCGCTGATTATAGCCAAATGGAATGCTGTCGTCAGTCTCTATCTTGCCTTGATAATAGCGTGGTTTTACCGATAAAAAGATAAAACTATTAATAACATAGTCTTATTGGTGAATGATGGGTTCACATAAAACCAAACGTTTGCGTTGTGCGTCACAGGAATTGGTCATCAGGCCGTATTTATTGGCACCTATATGGGCTACCAATGGAAGTGTTGGGCGGGGGTGATGATCTCAGGTAAAGGGACATCCCAAGCTTGGGTTGGCAGACGCTCGACTTGCTGGACATTATGGGCGAGGCCAATAGGGCGGGGGCCCTGCTTGCCGTTATGCCAGCGACTAAGGGTGCGGTCATAGTAGCCGCCTCCCATGCCTAAACGCTGTCCACTTGCATCAAAAGCGACGAGCGGGGTACAAATGATATCAAGTTGTGAAACCGGTTTGACGAGGCGAATGTCTAAAATGGGCTCACGGATCTGATATTTATTGAGGGTCATTTTTGTTTCGGGGGTGTAATGCAAAAACAACAAGTGGCCCTTGCTGAACGGGTGCAGTACCGGTAAGTAAACCGCGGTTCCTCGTTGCCATAACCAGTCAATAACAGGCTGGGTATCGAGTTCCCCATCATTCGCTAAATACAGAGCAATATGTTTAGCATTAAGTAATGGAGGTGATTTTTGGCATTGGCTCAGGAGATCATGTGCGGCACAGTGTTGCTGCTCGAGCGTAAGACTACGACGCTGTTGGCGAACGAATTGACGAATTTGTTGGCGAGAGGCCGAAGATTGAATCGCAGATCTCATAGGTCATCCAATGACTGAGTGTGCTCAAGAGGTCGAGTCTACTGCAACAATGCATGTCGCATTGTGTGTAAGAGGTATGCCCCAAGGTGCCGTTGCAAATCTAGGCCCTTGAACCAGATGTTCAAGGTGGACCGGCAACATTAACCGTAGGCTTCTCGGTACAAGCCGAGCCTGCTCAATAGCTAATAAAAAAGCCAATCCTGGATTATTGCTTATCGGCTCGGGGACGTTGATTCGCTGACGTACACCCCAGGGACAATTTATTATCAACGCTTTGGTTGATATTGCAATGCTTTCTCCAATAAATCTTCCATTTCATTGATTCTATTGGATAGTTTTTCAGCATTACGTTGCTGTTCTTGGCGTTCACCGTGTAGCTCGTTGCATATGTTTAATCCCGTGAACATCAAAAGCTGTTCCGGGTTAGTTATTTTAGTTCGTTCAGAAAGATCTTTCAGGCGCTGGTTAAAATCTGCAGCGGATGCCTGTAAGGCTTCTTCCTGACCAGGTGGGCAGTTAACCTTAAATTTACGGCCTAATACCTGAATTTCTACTGCCTGATTACTCATAAACTTTACATCTGCTCCGTGCCAGACTGTTAATATGGCATTCCGCTTGCGATACGCGTTAAGTTGTTAAATATAAAAAAACCCCTATCAACATGCAAGCTAGCTTATCACGCTTTGCGCTTTATGATGTCTGACTAATCAGATATTAACCAGTTTGGCATAAACATGTTCCCGTTGATAGGAAATGGCAAGTGACGGATCTTTCTGATAAGTGGTAGCATATCATAAACCAGAACCACACCAATGACATTAAGGTGAACAGTCCATGAGCGAAGTGAAATTGCCAGCCTACGAAACAATCGAACCGATGCTAAAAGAGCATGGTTTAGCCGTGACCCCATCAGAACTACACGGTTTGATCAGTGGCATGATCTGCGGTGGCTTGGCGGTTGATGGCGAGCAGTGGCTCGGCCCGATTTGTGATTATGCCAATGAAGGCGAAGCGATGACCGACGGGGCAAAAGCCGTTGTACGCTCTGTTTTTAATGCCGCGTCGTCAGAGCTGGGGGGATTAACTCAAACATTATTTACCTCAACAGCAGCCGAGTTGGTTGAAATTGATTTTTCTGTGTCATTGCTACTGCCTGGAAAAAATGCAGAGTTGATGCTACGCGCAGAAGCATTAAGTGAGTGGGTGACTAACTTTATCTCAGGTCTTGGCCTGATGGGCATGGACAAAAAGCAGCTATCAGACGACGTTGCTGAAGCCGTTGCTGCGCTGGAAGAGATCTCTCAGCTCGGGATTGATGAAGATGAAGACATGAGCGAGCAGACGGAGCTGTTTGATAATGTCGTTGCGTATGTACCGGAATGTGTCTTAACGTGTTTAGTTGGCTTAAGTCAGCGTGGCGAAGTTGAAGACAGTGATGATGTTACTGGGGCACCAGCAGCGAAGAAACCAACCTTACACTAAGTAAGCCAGTGAATAATAAATAAAGGAACTGGATGTGAAGCAGTACGATGTCGTCATTGCTGGTGGGGCAATGGCAGGAGCTACATTGGCAATCGCCCTTAATAAGTTGAGTGCGGGTCAGTTGAATATTGCGGTGGTAGAAGCCGTAGCCCCTCGCTTAGACTTACACCCAGGCTACGATGCCCGCAGCATTGCGGTTTCATTAGGTTCGGTGAGTATACTCGACTCGATCGGTTGTTGGTCTGCGTTGTCTAAAGTGGCAACGGCCATTTCTCACATCCACGTTTCAGATCGCGGCCATGCAGGTATGGCGCATATTGATGCTCACGAACAAGCCGTTGATGCACTGGGTTATGTTATTGAATTGGCTGATGCTGGTCGCATTTTTCATCAGCAACTTACCGAGCTTGATCGTATCGATCTACTTTGCCCTGCTGTGATCGCAGGGATCGACCGTCAGGTGGCGGGTGTCACTGTAAGGTTAGATAATGGTGATACTATCCAAAGTAAGCTCTTGGTGGCTGCCGATGGGGCGTTGTCTAGTTGTTGTGAGATGCTGGGCATTGCCCACAATGAACACGATTTTAATCAAGTGGCAGTAATTGCCAATATTACGACGGCAGAAGCGCATAAAGGCCGCGCGTTTGAACGTTTTACCCCGACGGGACCGGTGGCATTATTGCCGATGTCTGAAAGCCGGAGCTCCTTGGTTTGGTGTATTCGGCCTGACGAGAAAGAAACCGTGATGGGGTGGAGCGATAGCGAATTTTTGGCGAACTTGCAGCAAGCCTTTGGTTGGCGGCTGGGAGAGTTAGTCAAAACGGGAAGGCGTAGTGCTTATCCCTTATTGCTACGCCAAGCACAGCGGTTGACGTCACATCGAGTTGCCATTGTTGGCAATGCGGCTCAAACCTTACACCCGATTGCAGGGCAAGGCTTTAACCTTGGTCTACGCGATGTCATGACACTGGCAGAGGAAGTTGCGAAAGGGGCTGCGACTTATGGCGATGCTGGATGTCAGCGTATTCTTAGTGCCTATCGGCAGCGGCGTACGCCTGATAGAGATGCCACTGTGGCCATGACTGCCGGTTTAGTTAGCGTGTTTACTAACACGAGTTTACCGTTTATTGCTGGCCGAAATACCGGGTTAATGGCAATGGAATTGAATGATGTATTTAAAGCTCCGCTGGTACGGCGGGCAATGGGACAGGTAGAAAGATAACCATGATGCAAAGTGTTGATATCGCCATTATTGGTGGTGGAATGGTGGGGCTGACATTGGCCGCAGCCTTGGCTGAAACAGAATTACGCGTTGCCGTCATTGAAGGGCACTTACCTGAACCTGACTTAGCTGCATTACCTGATTTACGTGTATCGGCCTTAAGCCGAGCCAGTGAGCGCATTTTACGCCGGGTAGGTGCGTGGGATGGTATTGAAGCACGCCGTTTCGCGCCTTATGACGGTATGCAGGTTTGGGAGCAAGATAGTTTTGCCAATATTACATTTGATGCCGCCCGTTTAGCGCAACCGAACTTGGGGCACATTGTTGAAAATCGAGTGATCCAGCTTTCGTTACTCGATAAGGTTCAGGCACTGCCCAATGTTACCTTGCTAGCCCCTGAACGCTGCCAAAGCATTGCTTTTGGTGAGAGTGAAGCATGGTTAAGCCTTGAATCTGGTAAAAACCTAACGGCCAAATTGGTTGTTGGTGCCGATGGTGCGAACTCTTGGCTTCGTCAGCAATTAGATATCCCATTAACGCATTGGGACTATGGCCATAGTGCGGTAGTTGCCAATATTCGTTGTGCCGAACCGCATCAACACACCGCTCGTCAGGTTTTCCGCCCGCAAGGACCATTGGCTTTTCTGCCACTACCTGATGCAGATCTATGCTCGATTGTGTGGTCACTGCCACCAGAAGAAGCAGAGAAAATGTGTGCAATACCAGACCACGAGTTTAATAAATACCTGACTGCGGCTTTTGATCATCGTTTGGGGCTCTGTGCCGTTGAAGGCGAGCGCAAGGCCTTTCCGTTAAAAATGCGTTATGCCCGTGATTTTGTCCGTGAACGCGTTGCGTTGGTCGGTGATGCAGCACACACTATTCACCCCCTTGCTGGACAAGGTGTGAACCTTGGCCTGTTAGACGCGGCGAGTTTGGCGCAAGAGCTCAAGCAGTTGTGGCAGCAAGAAAAAGATATAGGCAAAAAAGCCAACCTGCGTCATTACGAACGCTGGCGCAAAGCGGAAGCTGCGAAGATGATCACTGCGATGCAAGGGTTCAAAGATTTGTTTGACGGTAGCCATCCAGCCAAAAAGTTAGTGCGCGACCTCGGCATGTTGTTTGCCGATAAAGCGCCAGGCGTAAAAGATGAATTTATGAAGCGAGCATTAGGTTTATCGGGAGAGTTACCAGAGCTCGCGCGTTTCTAATCCTACCGCCTTATGATTTCTCACTGTATTAAGCCGCTCATGAAGCGGCTTTTTCTTTTCTCTGTGATGTGCTTTTTTGCCTAACCCTATCTAATACATTGAAATAGATCATCAATATTTCGATCCAATTTCGTTTTTTTCTCCTAAAGTAAATAACAGGAAATTTGAGTTAGATTTGTCGATGGTTACCAGGCCTTTTAGCTGGGTAAGAAGGGCAAAGATGGCCAAATTAAGGGGGGTATCCCCAAGGTATTAATACATCTGCTTTGTTCGCATTGAGTGGGGCGATAGGCAGGCTTTCATAAGGAAGTTGCACCATGAGCTATATTCCCTCTGAGTTAAGCTATACCAATACCCATGAATGGGTTCGTCCTGAAGGGGAAGGCGTTTATACCGTTGGCATCACTGACCATGCCCAGTCATTGTTGGGTGACATGGTATTTGTCGACTTGCCTGAACTTGATGCTGCAACCGAGGCTGGTGAAGATTGCGCGGTGGCTGAGTCGGTAAAAGCCGCTTCAGATATTTATGCGCCATTAACCGGTTTTGTGGTTGCCGTTAATGAGGAGCTTGAAGGTTCACCAGAGCTGGTGAACAGTGATCCGTATGGTGACGGTTGGCTGTTTCAAATTAAAGTAGACGATGAAAATGAGTTTACTGACCTACTGGATGCTGATAACTATCTAGATTTAGTCGATGAGTCTGAATAGTTTGAGCCCTGATCTAAAAAGCCCACCGAGTACAACGTGGGCTTTATCATTGAGTCAATCTCAGCGATTAAAATTAGGGCTCTTTAAGTTTTTTTATTTCTTGATTTATCTCATTAACGGTTTGGTAGTGGCGATGTTCTGCCTTTACAGGCACAAGCAATAGTCCATTATTGAATTCATAACCACCACGGCCATCAATGTAGATCCTTCCACTGAATAAACGACTAACGTGCTTTGCAATCATTTGTGGCACGTAGCGTTTGAACATACGCATATTTATCTAACCTTTCCCTTTGTTTGATACCAGACGAATTATAAAACAATATGCATGATGCTTTTGTGATGTCCTCAGCATAATAACAATGTTAAATAGCTTCTGTTAGCTTTAACCTTTTACCAAATCTATTCGTTTTGGTTTTTTATTCTATTTATTGTTAATGGAAAATAAGTTCATATTGATATGTTTCATTGTTTTTGTGTGAATAATTTTCTAATTATGCTTGTATTTTAATGGCTTAGTCTCTTATGAGGTCTCGTTGGCTCAAAAGTAAAGTGGGCGATATTCTGCTTTTATTGTTCGACTTTTGGTCGACGTAACGAGAAAGCTAAAATCGAATAGTGGTTTATGCTAAATCAGCCAGCAAGTCCGATCAGTAAAGATAAAAGTGACATTTCCTGCTTAGGATCAAAGCTGGCGGCTGGTTTATGCCAATAATTGTTGCTCTTAATTTTGTAGCCGAAGCGGGTAATACTTCAGCTGAAAATAAGAGTTGGATAGTTGGATAGTTGGATAGTTGGTTTAGTGGTTTTTAGCTGGGCGAAAGTCGATGAAAGCAACTAAGTAACAGACGTATTATTAATACCAACCTACATAAGTACTTGATCAGTCTTACTGGTTAAAACCGTTGTTCTCTACGTTAGAGATTTTGTAATTAGAACCACTAGTTACTGCAATCCCTGCCTTGATAACAACAACTTTTCCTGCGTAATACTTAGGTCAATTACTTATCCAGATTGGTATAAGTTAGCAATCTAATTGGTTTATAAGGTATTGGTATGACACTCGCAATTGCTGTAACCCCTCGTCATGAGGTAGCTGGTCATTTTGGCAAAGCTGCGGCTTTTCATGTTTTTGATGAGCAGGGCCTGTTGCTGCTCGAATTATCTAACGAGGGCCGTCGTGAGGTTGGCTGTAAGCATAAGAAAGTGATTCAGCGCCAGTTGAAAGAACAAGGTGTCAGTAAATTAGTGCTGGGAAATATTGGCCAACGTTCGTTAGCGAGATTGCTGAATGCGAGTTTTGAAGTATTTAAAGTACCCCCTCGTACTGCTATATGCCAGATTTTACAGGGCGATGTAGTATTAGAGCCATTAGTTTCAGCTGAGCAAGGACGTCCTTGTAAGCGAGAAAAAGGTGGGTGCGGATGTGGGTGTGGCAGTAAGAAAAAGGATGTTGCCCCTAAAATTGGTGCAATGGCAAAAGCCACAGATTCAATCAGCGGTCTCACGAAAATTGAAGGGTTCAGGTTATAACTGAACCCTACATAATGGCTTCTTTATCGACGATAGTAGCCATCGTTAATTCATCCTAACTGGCGCAGTTCATTAACCCTTGCTGTAATTGCATCATGTACACACTGTCGTAACCATTCCAGCCGGGGGTGGTTAGTATTGCGTTTTAGCCACAGCATATTGATATCAAAATCAGGAATGTTTACGGGTGGGCGACATTGACTGAGGTTGTCATTAAATACATCCAGCTTGGCCATTAGCGTCGAGACGACACACAGTAAATTACGCCCAGTAAGCAGATGGCGAATGGTCATAAAGTTACTTGATCCGACGGCGACGTGACGTTGAAAACCTTGTTGTTGAAGTTGGTTATCAACGTTACCCGCTAGCTTACCATCAGGGGTTACCAATGCCTGCGGTGTCTGTATGTAATGGGCTAAATCTATGGGAGACGATAGCCCTGTTGCATTTGCATCAAATAAACAGACATGATCTTCTGTGTACAGGTATTGGCTCTCGAATTCCCGAGGTAAATCGGCCATTGAGCCAATCACTAAATCGATTTTCTGTGTTTCCACCGCTTGCTGATAGTTGTTCCGGTCAATATTGCAAAAGCTCAACTGGCAATGAGGGGCGGCCTGACGGATAGCATCGAATAATGTGGGAGCAAACAGTAATTCGGCATAGTCGGTTAGGCCAATACGAAAGCTGCCCTGATAGGAACGCGGTGAAAAATCATCAGGCTGCAAGATTTCGTTGGTAACCAGCTGCAAAATTTGTTCAACCACAGGCGCAAGCTCAATAGCTTTGTCGGTGGCGATCATTTGATGGCCGTGACGCTCAAACAGCGGATCATCAATCAGTGCCCGTAGCCGTGATAGGTTATGGCTCATGGCTGATTGGCCAATCGATAGTTTTGCGGCAGCCTTGGTGACACTGCGTGTTTCCATTAAGGCAGAAAAGGCGATGAGCAAATTCAGATCAACACCACGCCAGTTAATATTACTCATCGTTCTTCTCTGAGGTTATCGGCAAATATCGGCCAACATCGGATCACACAGAATCAGCAAATCATCCGTTTCAAGTTCAATACCTGCCATGCGGTCGCCACTGCTGATATTCACTCGTTGGTGCTTAGTGATTTGGTGATCAAAAATGACCGGTAAAGGCCGTTTAAGGCCAATGGGTGCAACAGTGCCAATGACCAACCCCGTCACTTTCTCAACATCACTAGCATCGGCACATGTCATACGGCTACAGCCAAACATTGCCCTGACTTTTTTTGGATCAACTTGTGCAGGGCCTGGTACACACGCTAAGACGTGAAATCCACCCATATCTCGCAGCAAAATAGATTTCACCATTTGCTGAGGATCGACGCCGCGCTCACGTGCCGCCTCTTCGACCGTTTTGGCTGGTTGGGTATGGGGAAGAAGGCGGTATTCCACGCCTTCCTCTTGGAGGTAAGAGGTAACAGGAGTATTCATCGCTTAGTCGTTGTCTACTAGTGAGTATGGCAGTGGCAGTTGTTGCCATGTAGCGGCTTGGCCATTCAGGCGGAATTCAGTGCCGTCATCAAGATCGTTAGGTAGCCCAACTAACGCAACCGCAGTACCGTCGTTGTACTGATAACCTGCGATAATACTGCCGCCTTTACGCCAGTTTTCACCCACGCTACGTTCTAATGCATCACCCGATTTTGGGCATTCCTCAGCAGGACCTGTGACGATGTACATGGCACGCTTGTTGATACCACGGTATTTGGCGCGTGCAACAGTTTCTTGGCCGGTATAGCACCCTTTCTTGAAACTGATCCCATCGACAGCCTGCAGGTTCATTGCTTGTGGAATAAATTCAAGCTCAGTAGCCGCATCAACACGAGGCTGCGCCGCTTGAATATCATAGAGATCCCACAAGCTATCATCACACAGCACTGCGTTATCGCTTAACTTGCCCACAACCGCTGTTGCCTGCTCGGCAGTCAACGCCAGCAACCAGCGTTGTTGGTCTATTTTAACTGCGGTGCCGCCATCAATGACGCGCACATCACCGTCGCCACCGAAAAGTGCATCAACATTTTGTTGTGCAGCTAAGCCTGTTAGGCCTAATAAAATATCGGTACTTTGCTCAATGTCGACTTTAGAAAAAACAGCATACTTCTTTAGCTCTGGTAGCTGGGTCGCCATAATGCTCTGGCGCTGAAATAAGCCATAGCCATCATTATGGTGAAATAAGCGAAATACCGTACGCATTTTGCCTTTTGCATCACAATGGGCGCCGAGTGTGGATTGTTCTGCAGAAAGCGTCACTACATCACACGTAACCTGACCTTGTAGGTAAGACTTCTTATCGTCACCAATTAAGGTAACCAGTCCCCAGCTCGACAGATCAACGCATGCCAGTTCTGGCAGGCTATCTTCCGGTGATAGGGAAATAGGGGAAAAATTCAAAGCTTCAGACCAATTGCTCATAGGTATCCATGATGTCGAAGTAGCGGTCAGACAGTGCACAATCTGACGGGCTAGGTGAAAGTGAATATATGACTATGTTAAAGCGAGAAGGCCGTTTTGTCAGCCCTAATACTTGATAGATTAGGTCAGATAATCATCGAGATTATTGATCCTAGGTCTCAACTTGGTGGTTTGCTTGCTCTGGCGCATGGTCGGCTGCATATCTGACTGCTAGTATGGACGCCATTGTTAACGGCCAGTAACCGGTTTGAGGTTGTAAAATGTTGAGTGCAGATGAAAAAGCACGAGTAAAGTGGGCATGTCGCCGCGGCATGTTGGAACTAGATGTCCTTGTGATGCCATTCTTTGAAGAGTGCTTTGATGAACTATCAGATCAAGAGCAGCAGGATTTTATTTCCTTGCTGACGTGCGATGATCCTGATTTGTTTACTTGGATGATGCAGCATGGCCGCAGTGAAAATCCTGCACATGCGGCAATGGTGGATAAAATCGTTGCCCACAACAACAGCAAACTACGCTGATATAATACTCGTCCCGTCGAATTACCTATTAACCGCATTGGCTTGCCTATATGTCAGTGCGGCTCTCCTTCTTCTCTTCTCTGTGTTTTATCAAGTTGTGCCCTTACCTCTCGCGCTAGGGGGGATGTGGCTGTTATGTCATGAATATTGGCGGCTAGCCGTGAGTTATTGTCGAGCCCAAGGACGAATGGTGATCGAACCTCAAGGCGATATCCGTTGGCAAGGGGATATGTGGCGTTTGGATCAAGCCAAAATCCGAACCCGTTGGGTATTATTGATGCGTTTAACTAATAAAGACACGCACCAGTGGATGATAGTTTCTCCCGATAGCTGTGATCAAAGCGCTTATCGTAGCCTTGCTTTGTATTGCCACCATAGCGCATCGATCTGTCATGAATGACCGTTGTAGCCTTCTATTTACCCTCTTAATAAGAATTCACTCATGTAGTACACATATTCCTAAGGGATCTGGGGCTGATAGTGATAAATTGCAGCGGTTTGTTATTTCGAGCTAAGGGTCTCGCTCATGAAAATTAAATATAAGCTGCAAGGGCTTAGTTTATTCGCGGTTGCTTCATTGATTGTGGTTTTATCTTTGGGGTGGTTTGCCAGCGATAGGGTTATAAAAGTCAATCAAGCACTTATCACTGTGAGTGAAATGGAAGTGTCATTGCTCAATTTACGGCGCAATGAAAAAGATTTTTTGATGAGGATGGATCTTAAATACCAAGATGCATTCGAAGGTAATTATCGCGACTACCAACAGCGTCAAGATCAACTTAATCAACTCTTATCGGATTTAGGGATTAGGTTGCCTGAAATGGGTGGGTTGCCTAATAAAATGGCTGCTTACCAATCGGGTATGCTGGCGTTAATTGACGCCTATCAAGTGCAGGGCTTATCACCAGAATTAGGATTACAGCATGATTTTTTTGCCTCTTCTGAGGCATTAATTTTACAGGCTAGTGAGCAAGGTCAGGATCTTGACGAAGTGTATCGCTTGGTACAAGCCGCTAAGATTTTAGTGCTTGATAGTGATAATGAACGAGCGAAATATTATCAAACCTTACAACAAGAATTAAGCCCGTTATTACAGCGTCATTTTGGGGCTGATTTTCAAGATTACACGACATCAATAGATCGCTTATTGGCACAGATGCACATTACTGGATTAAGCCATCAGGACGGACTGCGGGGTGAAATCCGTAACCAGTCCCATCAAGTTGAAGCGGCTTTTGTTATCTTAAAACAAAAGCTAGAAGAAACCGCCGCCAATGATAAGCAAAGCACGATATGGCAAATTATGATTGCTGTAAGCATTGTCATCATAAGTTTACTGTCCGTATCGTGGTGGATCAGCCGTACCATCCAGACCCGTTTATCTGATTTAAGCGTATTGATGAGCACCATCGCCCGCGATCATGATCTCACACAGCGGGCAGATCAGAACGGTAATGATGAACTGTCTGCGATGGCTGAACACTTTAATTATTTATTAAATAGTCTGAGTGGTTTGGTCGCGAATGTGCAGCTTGCCGTAGAGCAGTTGGGGCCGGCATCGGCACAGTTACAACAGCGTAGTATTGATTCAGAGCATGCCCTAAAAAACCAGCAGGGTGAGACCGATTCAGTGGCGACATCGGTGACTGAAATGGGGGTCACTATTCGTGAAATTGCGATGAATACTGAGCATGCTGCGGGTAATGCAGATAATAGCTATCAAGGGGCAAAAGAAGGGCTAAGTGAAGTTATTGCAACCAAAGTTCGGATAAAAGCATTATCTGATGATTTATCACAAACCAGTGATGAGGTCGCCAGTCTTTCTAGCCTGTCTGAGAATATAGGTTCAGTGCTAGATGTGATCAAAGGCATTGCAGAGCAGACCAATTTACTGGCCTTGAATGCCGCAATTGAAGCCGCTCGTGCCGGAGAGCAAGGTCGAGGGTTTGCGGTTGTGGCAGATGAGGTGCGCTCTTTAGCGCTACGAACGCGACAGTCGACAGAAGAAATAACCACCATAATTGGCTCGCTACAACAGCAAACGAGTGAAGTGGTTGAGCATATAGGACGATGCCAAGAGCTCGGTAATGTGAGTGTTGATCAAGCTGATAGCGCTGAGCAGAAGATCAATCAAATCATGGCCGATATGCAGCAAATTATGGATACCAGTACCCAAATAGCCACGGCTGTTGAACAGCAGAGTCAAGTATCTGATGAGATCGGGCAAAATGTCGCAGCAATACGTGATATTACCAGCCAAAACTCTCACGTTGCCCATGACAATGCACTAGTCGCTGATGATGTCGCAAAGCAAGCTCAAGGATTGGCGAGGGCTATTTCTGAATATAAAGTTTAAAATCTGGTGGCGGTTATGGGAAAATAACATCAGGCGGGTTAAGAGTTTGATATTCCCTAATCGTCATACTGTTGGGGATTGAGCGGGTTAAGGAAAAATAATGTTCAATAAAATTTTGGTTGTTTGTGTTGGTAACATCTGTCGCTCACCGGCTGGTGAGTACCTGCTTAAGAGTTTATTGCCAAATAAAGAAATTGCTTCTGCTGGTGTTGCTGCTGTTGTCGGTAAATCGGCAGATAAAACGTCGGCATTGGTCGCAGAAGAGCACGGTGTTAGCTTGGACGGCCACGTAGCTCGTCAACTAACCAGTGACATTTGCCGTGACTATGATTTGATTTTAGTGATGGAAAAAGGTCACATTGAAGCGGTAACCAATATTGCGGCAGAAGCACGTGGAAAAACCATGTTATTTGGTCAGTGGATTGGTCAGAAAGACATTCCCGATCCACACCGCCAAAGCCGTGAAGCGTTTGACCATGCCTATGCGTTAATTGATGAATCGGCGAAGGCGTGGGCGAAAAAGCTTTAACAGCACACGGATAATGAACGAAAAATAAAAAGCGAGACGGAAACCGACTCGCTTTTTTATTTACGCAAACAAAATGTTAGCAAGGCTGATCAGGCGTTAAAATGGTTGGTTCGACCTCGTTATCAGATTGCTCTGGGTGGTCAAGAGTGTAATGCAGCCCTAAGCTCTCTTTGCGTGCGAGTGCGCTTCGCACCATCAACTCGGCAACTTGGAGTAGGTTACGTAACTCCAGCAGGTTATTTGAAACCTTGAAGTTGCTGTAGTACTCATGGGTTTCATCTTGCAGTAACTGAATACGGCGCATTGCACGCTCTAGACGTTTAGTTGTGCGCACAATACCAACGTAATCCCACATAAACAGACGTAATTCATGCCAGTTATGTTGAATCACCACTTCTTCATCTGAGCAGCTAACTTGGCTTTCATCCCAGTTAGGGATCGTATCGGGGATCGCGACATCATCGAGTTGCTGTTCGATGCTTTGTGCTGCCGCCCATGCATAAACGACACATTCCAGTAGTGAGTTTGATGCCATACGGTTAGCACCATGCAAACCGGTATAGCTAACTTCACCAATGGCATATAGCCCAGGTAAATCAGTACTACCCGCTTTATCGACCATGACACCCCCACAGGTATAGTGAGCGGCTGGTACAATTGGAATCGGCTCTTTGGTTATATCAATACCAAATCCTTGCAACTTCTCATAAATAGTCGGGAAGTGCTTCATGACAAAGTCTGCAGGCTTATGGCTAATATCCAGATACATGCAGTCTGCACCAAGGCGTTTCATCTCAAAGTCGATAGCACGGGCTACCACATCTCGAGGTGCCAGTTCGCCGCGCTCATCAAAATCTTTCATAAAGCGACTGCCGTCAGGCCGGCGCAAATAGGCGCCTTCACCACGCAGGGCTTCAGTTAGTAAGAAGTTGCGCGCATCGGGATGGAATAGGCAAGTTGGATGGAACTGATTGAACTCAAGGTTTGCAACTCGACACCCTGCTCGCCATGCCATGGCAATACCATCACCAGAAGAAACATCGGGGTTTGACGTGTATTGGTAGACTTTTGACGCGCCCCCCGTTGCAAGAACAACGAATTTAGCGCGTACGGTTTCAACCACTTCTTGGTTACGGTTCCAGATATAAGCACCCAGAACACGATTGGGTTTATCGGTGATCCCAAGTTTTTGGTAAGTGATTAAATCCAGCGCATTGTGGCGCTCTAGCACTTCAATATTAGGGTGGTTGTGAACATTGTCTTGCAGGGAGTTTTGGACTGCCATGCCTGTGGCATCTGCAGCATGAAGAATTCGGCGGTGGCTGTGGCCACCTTCGCGAGTAAGGTGGTAGCGAGGTGCTTCATCACCATGACTTTCTTCTTGGTCAAATGGTACACCGCCGTCAATGAGCCATTGCACACAATGCTTGGCATTTTCTGCGATGAAGCGAACAACATCCTCATCGCATAAGTGAGCCCCTGCAATTTGGGTATCTTCTACGTGGGAATCGATACTGTCTGATTCGTCGAAGACCGCCGCAATACCGCCTTGAGCATAATACGTAGCGCCTTCACTACGGGGTCCTTTGCTCAACACAACGACCTTTCCTAATGGCGCTAACCGAAGTGCTAACGATAGGCCAGCTGCACCACTACCAACGACAAGTACATCACACTGATGTTCACGATTTTCGTTCATTTTGATTCATATCCCTGTGGTAATCACCTAATGTTACCAAATTCCGTTCGATTTGTTCATTTTTGACTGGATATACACAAAAAACCAATCTAACGCGTTATAATGCAACCCTTAATTTTGCTTTATAAGCGAAGAGAAATCGCGCACTATTAGTAAGAAATAATTTTTTACTTTAGGGAACTTTGCCATTGTGCTCGGGTCTTAAATAATGCTCACGCTCATACACTTTTTATCATATTGTTTTAGTTGAGCATTAACCGACTATGTTTGTATGATGCAGATAACAAAGTGCTTCAGGTAGCCCGTTAAGCATACGACTAAAGCGAATAAAAATGGCAAGAGCAATAGACATAGGAGTACACGCTCGAATGAGCGAGCAGCAAACTGATCAGGTATTAATCGAGCGGGTACAGCGAGGAGACAAGCAGGCATTTAACTTGCTGGTGGTGAAGTACCAGAACAAGGTATGTAACTTGGTAGCAAGATATGTCAGTAACTCTGGCGATGTACCGGATGTCGCTCAAGAAGCATTTATTAAAGCGTATCGGGCATTACCGACTTTCCGTGGGGAAAGCGCGTTTTATACATGGCTGTACCGTATTGCCGTGAATACGGCAAAAAACTATTTGGTTGCACAGGGGCGACGCCCACCAGCATCAGATGTTGATGCTGAAGAGGCTGAATACTATGAAAGTAGTAATGCGCTGAAAGAAATTTCGAACCCTGAGAACCAAATGTTGTCAGAAGAATTAAGACGGGTTGTCTTTAGTACCATAGATACATTACCGGAAGACCTGAAAACTGCGATTACGTTACGAGAGCTAGAAGGCTTAAGTTATGAAGATATTGCTGAAATCATGGGGTGTCCGGTCGGTACAGTGAGATCTCGTATATTCCGTGCGCGAGAGGCGGTCGAAAAACGAATTCGTCCTCTTATACAGCGATAGTGTTAAGCCAAACGGTGAAGAAGATGGCTGATAGAGAAAAAATTTCGGCATTATTAGATGGCGAAGAGCTGGATCAGAGCATTGTAAATGCATTGGCTGTCGATGATGACAGTCAGCAAACGTGGCAGAACTTCAACCTTATTGGTGATGTGATGCGCGGGGATGCACCGCAAAACAAGGATTGGGACATTGCGGCAAAGGTAGCACTGGCACTGGAAGATGAACCAGCTCATACTGGTTTGACGAACTCGATAGAAGAGCCTGCCACTGTTGTACACATTGCGGCAGCACGTGAAGAACGTGTTGAAGCGCAACCAACACCGCAACAAGCTAAGCGAACAATGCCAGCTTGGTTAACTCAATTTGGACAGGTTGCTACGGCAGCTTGCGTCTCTTTAGCGGTAATCGTTGGTGTTCAACAGTACAACGGTGCTGATGATGGCGCAGCAATTGCAACCAGTGGTCAACTGCCAGTGTTGGAAACTATTCCATTTTCCGGTACCGCAGAGCCAGTGAGTTTGACGCGTGACTCCGTTAATCGCCACGCAGCAGCGCCAAGTGAAGAACAGGTCATGGAGCAACGACGCCGTATTAACGCGATGCTTCAAGATTATGAGCTGCAATTACGATTGAATGCTGAAGATGGTACTATCGATCGTACAATGCTTGACGTAAATTAGACAATGGCTGTTAAATGAAGAAAATTCTGGTTGGTGTGATGACACTAGTCAGCCTTGCGATGCCATTGCAAGCCTCTGCTGAAGAATCGACACCTTCCGCCGAGGCTTTGTTGCATCAAATGGGTAAGGCTAGCCGCGAGCTCAGCTATGAGCTGTCGTACATCCTAATCAAAAAAAATAGTATTGAACCCTTACGTTATCGCCATGCAATTGAAAATGGTGAAACGTTCGCACACCTCGTTTATCTTAGTGGTCCTCCTCGAGAAGTCATTCAACGCGGCAATGAAGTGAGCTACTTTGAGCCGGGTCTCGACCCCTTTACCATTGATAGCAATAAAATGGTCGCGCCGTTGCCGCCTATTATGAAAACCGACATTGATGAATTGGCGGACTATTACGATTTCATTCCAATGGGACGGGCACGTGAAGCGGGTGTGGCATGTGATGTTGTGCGGATAGCACCGAAAGATGGTGCGCGTTACTCGTACCTTCTGTGGATTGATATGCGTAGCAAGCTGGTGATGCGTGCTGATTTGCTTGATAGAGACGGAGAGCCGCTTGAGCAGTACCGTGCTGTATCTTATGTTATCAACCCTAAAGTCGGTGAAGTGCTTCAAAGTCTGCAGGATGTCGAACTGCCAGCGGTTGTCCAGCTGCCTCCACAGCCTCAGGCTGATTTAAACTGGCAGGTGAATTGGCTACCACAAGGGTTTGAATCAGTCTCTCGAAACCGGCATCGATTAATGATGACCGAGCGACCCGTTGAAAGCAAAATGTTCAGCGATGGCCTGTTTAGCTTCTCTATTTACGTCTCGACAGCTGACAACTTTACTGTGCGAGAGCAGCTTGTTCGCCAAGGGCGACGAACATTACATAGCTATATGCTAAAAGACAAAGAAGTGACCGTCGTTGGTGATATTCCCCCAGCAACCGCACGACGAGTTGCAGAGTCAGTGGTGTTTGCCATTTCGCCTGAGGGCGCAGGGCAATGATGCGCTCTTTAGCGACAGTGGTGACGGTAGGCAAGAATGAGCTTACCGTCAGCTGTCAGCAGCAAACAACATGTGGGAGCTGCGCAGCGCAAAGCAGTTGCGGTACAGGGATTGTGACAAAGGCGATTCCTGGTCGCAGCCACCTAGTGAAACTTGATACCAAAACCAGAGCCCAGGTGGGGGATGTTGTTGAGATCGGCTTGTCAGAACGCAGTATGTTGCATTCGGCAATGCTGGTTTATTTGCTGCCTTTGCTATTCTTAGTGTTGGGTGCTGTACTTGGACAGTGGTGGTTTGTCAGCCTTTCTGGTGGTAGTGAGCTTGGCGTCATTCTTACCGCACTCATCAGTGGGGCGGCAGGATTATTGCTTGCGCGCAACCTAGCTGCGCGTTTAGAAGGGCGCTTGGCATATAAACCAAGCCTTGTTCGAGTACTCGGTAACCCTATTTCGGCAGATCAAGTGATAAATGGCGCATCGAAAGATAGCGACTAGCGGCGAAATTCGGTAGAATCCGTCAACTTGATCGCTAGATCCCATTCATTTAATCACGAGTTAGTCACGTCAATTCATGAAGCACATTCGTAATTTTTCGATTATTGCACATATCGACCATGGTAAGTCGACCCTATCCGACCGCTTGATTCAAGTCTGTGGTGGCCTTTCCGATCGTGAAATGGCTGCTCAGGTTTTGGATTCCATGGATCTTGAACGCGAACGCGGTATCACCATCAAAGCACAGAGTGTCACGCTGGACTATACAGCGAAAGACGGTGAAACCTACCAATTAAACTTTATCGACACCCCTGGACACGTTGACTTCTCATACGAAGTTTCGCGTTCACTTGCAGCCTGTGAAGGTGCATTGCTGGTGGTCGATGCTGGTCAGGGCGTAGAAGCTCAAACACTAGCAAACTGTTACACCGCCATGGAAATGGATCTGGAAGTTGTGCCAATCTTGAATAAGATTGACCTGCCAGCTGCTGATCCTGAGCGTGTAGCTGAAGAAATTGAAGATATCGTTGGTATCGATGCGCTGGAAGCGACTCGTTGTTCAGCGAAAACAGGTCTAGGTGTTGATGCTGTTCTAGAGAACATCGTAGCAGCTATTCCTGCTCCGGAAGGTGACCCAGATGCGCCACTTCAGGCACTGATCATTGACTCATGGTTTGATAATTATTTAGGCATTGTTTCTTTGGTTCGAGTTAAGAATGGCTCACTGAAGAAAAACGCTAAAATCAAAATGATGAGCACGGGTCAGGTATGGGGTATTGATCGCCTTGGTATCTTTACACCAAAACAAATCGACACGACGGAGCTAAACACTGGCGAAGTAGGTTGGGTTGTATGTGGTATTAAAGACATTCTAGGTGCACCTGTTGGTGATACTATCACGCTAGCGAAAGATGGCTGTGAAGAAGCGTTGCCTGGTTTCCAGAAAGTGAAACCTCAGGTTTATGCAGGCTTATTCCCTGTTTCTTCAGATGACTACGAGAACTTCCGTGATGCGCTAGGTAAACTAAGCCTGAACGATGCTTCTCTATTCTATGAACCAGAGAGTTCATCTGCACTTGGTTTTGGTTTCCGTTGTGGCTTCCTTGGCATGCTGCACATGGAAATCATTCAAGAGCGTTTAGAGCGTGAATACGATCTTGCTCTGATTACGACGGCACCAACCGTAGTTTACCAAGTTGAAACAACACGCGGTGAAACACTATTGGTTGATAGTCCATCGAAGCTACCTGCGGTAAACGACATCGACACTATCGGTGAGCCGATAGCGCGTTGTAACATTCTTGTACCGTCTGAATACCTTGGTAATGTTATTACCTTGTGTATTGAAAAACGTGGCGTGCAAGCTGATATGGTTTACCACGGTAATCAAGTGGCGCTAACTTATGATATTCCGATGTCGGAAGTGGTTCTTGATTTCTTCGACCGTTTGAAGTCAACGTCTCGCGGTTATGCATCGTTAGATTACAACTTCCAGCGTTACGAACCATCAAACATGGTACGTGTTGATGTAATGATTAATGGCGAGCGTGTTGATGCGCTAGCGATCATCACACACAAAGACAACGCAAATGGCCGTGGTCGTGATTTAGTCGACAAGATGAAAGAATTCATTCCTCGTCAGATGTTCGACATTGCGATTCAGGCTGCCATTGGCGGTATGATCATTGCCCGTGCAACAGTGAAGCAGTTACGTAAAAACGTAATCGCTAAGTGTTACGGCGGTGATATCAGTCGTAAGAAGAAACTCCTGCAGAAGCAGAAAGAAGGTAAGAAGCGTATGAAGCAGATCGGTAATGTCGAGCTGCCTCAGGAAGCATTCTTAGCAATTTTGCATGTAGGCAAAGATAAATAATAATGTGTTTACTCATTACCTTAGCTCGCTACTAACTCAATAGCATTGCTTCAATGATTTAGTTAGTTGGTTAAAGGGAACGAACAATGCAGTAAGGCTTCCTTGCTGCATTGTTATATTTAGTAGGGAATATGATGGCTAATACTTTTTCGCTAATCCTTGTTTTGGCTACACTGGTCACAGGGATCATTTGGGCACTGGATAGATTTGTCTGGGCGCCAAAACGTCAATTAAAAATTGAAGCAGCGGCGGCAAATGCTGGCGGTCAAGTAGATGCTGAAACCCTACAAGCCGTGGCACCGCAACCGAGCTGGGTCGAATCAACCAGTTCAATGTTTCCGGTGATCGCGCTTATTATGGTATTTCGCTCATTTATTTATGAGCCGTTCCAGATCCCATCCGGTTCGATGATGCCGACATTGCTAGTCGGTGACTTCATCCTGGTTGAGAAATTCACCTATGGTTTGAAAGACCCTGTATTCCGTCACCAGATGATTGAAACAGGTAAACCAGAACGTGGTGATGTTGTGGTCTTTAAATTTCCGCCTCAACCTCAAATTGACTATATCAAGCGTGTTGTTGGTATGCCTGGCGATACTGTTCGCTACAGTGCGCACAAGCAATTATGTGTGGCACAAAAGGGGGCATCTGAATGTGTGTCAGTGCCGCTAACAGATATGACCGACAGTGAATTTACTGAAGGTATGACACGTTTAGTTCAATTTAATGAAAAACTTGGCGAACAAGAACACCAGATCTTAGTTCATCCGCTTAAGCGCGATCGCACTCTGTCTTACCAGCCTCGTCCTGGTATCAGCGAGTGGGTTGTACCTGAAGGGCAGTATTTCGTTATGGGTGATAACCGCGACAACAGTGCAGATAGCCGTTACTGGGGCTTCGTTCCTGAAGCAAACCTAGTGGGTAAAGCGGTCGGGATCTGGATCAGCTTTGAGTTTGAACGAGGTGCTGACAGTGCACTTCCATCTTGGATCCCTACTGATGTGCGCTTTAGCCGCATCGGTGGCATAAACTGATCGGGACAAAATGACCACTCCTGCAAATAGACTTCAGCGTAAGCTGGGCTATAAATTTAACAATATAGATTTGATGACGTTAGCGCTGACACACCGTAGCGCTAACGGCACACACAATGAGCGTCTTGAATTTTTAGGCGATTCAATTCTAAGCGTCGTGATTGCTGATGACCTTTACCACCGTTTTCCAACGGTAGACGAAGGTGATATGAGCCGTATGCGTGCAACATTAGTGCGCGGCAAAACATTGGCTGAGCTTGGCCGTGAATTTGAGCTTGGTGATCACCTACTGCTTGGCCCTGGTGAGCTAAAGAGTGGCGGCTTCCGTCGTGACTCAATTTTGGCTGACTGTGTGGAAGCCATTATTGGCGCCGTCTATCTAGACAGCGATATTGAAGTAGTACGAGGTATCGTACTAAGTTGGTACCAGTCTCGTCTTGATACGATTGAGCCGGGTATTAACCAGAAAGATCCTAAGACACGTTTGCAGGAATGCCTGCAAGGGCGCCGTTTACCGTTACCAGCGTATACTGTAACTAAGGTACACGGCGAAGCACATAATCAAGAATTTACTGTGCAGTGTGAAGTGACAGGCTTGGATAAGCCTGTTATCGGTAAAGGCGGCAGTCGGCGCAAGGCAGAGCAGGCAGCAGCAGAAATTGCGCTTAAGCAGTTGGAATCATGACAGATAAGCAACATTGCGGCTTTATTGCCATTGTAGGCCGGCCAAACGTAGGTAAATCAACGCTTCTTAATCGTTTAGTGGGTCAGAAGCTTTCGATTACCTCTCGTAAGCCACAAACAACACGTCACCGTATTATGGGTGTTGATACCCGTGATGGTTATCAAGCCGTTTATGTGGATACCCCAGGTCTTCACATCGAAGAAAAACGTACTATCAACCGTTTAATGAACCGTGCGGCAAGCAGTTCATTAACCGATGTTGAATTAGTATTGTTCTTGGTTGACGGTACGTTATGGACTGCTGACGATGAAATGGTTCTGAACAAGCTGATGAAAAGTGAGCTTCCGACAGTACTTCTCGTGAATAAAGTCGATAACGTCAAAGACAAAAATGAGCTTTTCCCGCACCTTCAGCACTTGTCTGAAAAGATGAAGTTTGTTGATGTGGTACCTGTGTCTGCAAAGAAAGGTACCAATATTGATGTGGTTGAAAAGATCGTTCGTGAGCACATACCAGAAGGTGAGTACTACTTCCCTGAAGAGTATGTGACTGACCGCTCTCAGCGTTTTATGGCCTCTGAAATTATTCGTGAGAAGCTAATGCGCTTCCTCGGTGATGAGCTGCCATATTCCGTTACGGTTGAAATCGAGCGTTTTGATTTTAACCCGCGAACCAATGGTTTTGATATCAATGGTTTGATCATGGTTGAGCGCAAAGGCCAGAAGAAAATGGTGATCGGCAAAAATGGCGAGAAGATGAAAGTCATTGGCCGTGAAGCACGTATCGACATGGAAGACTTGTTTGAGCGTAAGGTCTACCTTGAACTATGGGTAAAAGTGAAGTCTGGCTGGGCTGACGATGAACGTGCACTCCGTAGCCTAGGCTATACTGACGACTTATAAGACTTGTTATGGAAGGGCTTCAGCGTTGTTTTGTCCTCCATACTCGTCACTATAGTGAGACGAGCCTGATCCTTGATGTATTTAGCGAGGACGCAGGCCGTATCACACTGCTATCGAAAGGAGCGCGTCGTAAGCGCTCCAATCTTAAAGGCGCACTCCAGCCTTTTACTCCTCTCTTTATGAAATGGTCTGGTCGAGGCTCTATGCCTGTCCTGACTCATGCCGAACCCATCAGTATTGGCTTGCCCATGCGCAGCTATATTTTGTACTCTGCGATGTATGTAAATGAACTTGTCGCGCGGGTACTTGAAACCAACACCCCTTACCCTGTGCTGTTTCTGGATTATTTGAATGTGCTGCGTGAGCTTGCCCAAGCGGATAATCCAGAGCCAGCGTTACGGCGTTTTGAATTGGCTCTCTTACAACATTTAGGGTATGGCATTGATTTTCTTCACTGCGCAGGCAGTGGCCTACCCGTTGATGATACGATGACGTATAACTATCGTGAGCAGCAAGGCTTTATTGCCTCAATGAAAGTCGGGCACCTGACTTTTACAGGGGAGCAATTAAAGTCTATTGCTGCTCGCCGTTTTGAAACGCCTGATCAGCTTCGGGCAGCAAAACGTTTTACACGTATAGCGCTTAAGCCGTATCTTGGCGGCAAACCATTAAAAAGCAGGGAATTGTTTATCCCTCGAGGAAGGAGTACCGGAAAATGAACAACATCTTACTTGGCGTGAATATCGATCACATTGCTACTCTTCGTAATGCCCGTGGCACACGCTATCCTGATCCGGTACATGCGGCTGAAGTGGCAGAGCGAGCAGGGGCAGATGGCATCACTATTCACCTACGAGAAGATCGCCGTCATATTACTGATCGCGATGTCCGTATCTTACGTGAAACCATTCAGACGCGTATGAACTTAGAAATGGCCGTGACAGATGAGATGGTGAAAATTGCGCTAGAAACGAAGCCAGAGTTTGTTTGTTTGGTGCCAGAAAAACGTGAAGAGCTAACAACAGAAGGTGGCCTTGATGTGGCAGGTCAACTTGAGAAGGTGAAAGCCGCGACGAGTACATTGACAGCTGCTGGCATTAAAGTCTCACTGTTCATTGATGCTGATCGTACCCAAATTGATGCAGCCGTTGCTTGTGGCGCCCCATTCATTGAATTGCACACTGGCCATTATGCTGATGCTGCAACCGAAGAAGAGCAGCAAGACGAACTGAAAAAAATTGCTGCGGCGGCAAGCTATGCTGATGACAAAGGTATTAAGGTGAACGCAGGGCATGGTCTTACCTATCATAATGTTAAGCCAATTGCTGCGTTACCTGAATTATATGAGTTGAACATTGGCCACTCAATTATGGGTCGCGCAATGTTTGATGGTTTGAATAAAGCGGTTGCTGACATGAAAGCGGAAATGCAGGCTGTACCTCGCTAATGGCCATCCTTGGTTTAGGAACTGATATTGCTGATATTGAGCGGGTTGAGAAAGCGTATGCTCGTTCGGGTGAAGCGTTCGCAAAGCGAATTTTATCGGCCCCTGAATATGCAACATTCCAAACCCTGAAGCATCAAGCGCAATATTTGGCTAAGCGGTTTGCAGTCAAAGAAGCGGGCTCTAAAGCGATAGGCACTGGCATTGCCCGTGGGGTGACATTGCACGATTTTACTGTGACCAATAACGAGCAGGGTAAGCCTATTCTAACGTTGTCGGGTAAGGCGGCTGAGCTTGCGAAAGCAATGGGGGTGAATCATGTTCACTTGACCATTGCAGACGAGAAACGCTATGCCGTCGCAACAGTGATTCTTGAAAGTTAATATCTAGCGGTAGTATCTTATACATGTTGCTAAATGAAAAAAGCGAGGGCTTTATGCTCTCGCTTTTTTGTGTCTTAGTTGGCTAATGCCCCGTTAGTGGCGATAGGCTTTCGAGGCTTTGACGACATTGTTCATTTCATCAATCAACTCATAGAGTTCTGGTTCAATATCATCTTGGCTTGCCCCGGCTTTAAGCTCCGATTCAATGGTATGACACAAATTTTTCAAACGCGGGACACCACTGTAAGCACAGCTGCCATGCAGTTTGTGAATAGGTGGCCAGAGTTCAATGTCTTTACCATCCAGCGCTTCATTAACCAGCATTTCGACTTCGGGCATGAAATCTAACAACATTTGCAGCATATCTTTGGCGAGTTCTTCTTTACCCGCCGCCTGTTTAAGGGCTAACTCCCAGTCCCAACTGATATTACTGTTGGCTGCTGGGGGAGATATTTCAGTTTCTGGTATCGCCTCGATAACCACGCTGCTAGTACCATCATTAGGATGAGTCCACTTACCAAGGATCTGTTGGAGGATATGCTCTTCAATCGGCTTGGTGAGGTAATCATCCATTCCTGCATTGATCAGTCTTTCTCGCTCCCCTGCCATGGCATGAGCAGTAACAGCAATAACAGGTGTTGTGTGGTTTAGCTTGGTTTTATGGATTTCTTGGCAAGCTGTAACGCCGTCCATCTCAGGCATTTGAATATCCATAAAAATTAAATCAAAGGCTTTTTGATGGGCGTATTCAACGGCTTTTCGACCACCCGTTGCGGTGATAACGGTTTCAACCCGCTCACTGAGCAAAGCTGAGATCAGTTTAAGGTTTGCCGGGTTATCATCGACGGCCATGACGGTGAGTGGCTGAATTGTTGGCGCACTTATTGTCATCGGAAGTGGTTCAGGTTCACTCAGTAGCTCAGGCTCATTGGCCAATGTTTCAAGCAGCCTACGATGCCCAAGCGGCTTTGGTAAGCAGGCACTTACACCGGCATTCAGCAGACGCTCTGATAAGGCGAGTTCGGTTGTTGGTAGACAAACCAGCACTTTATCACTGAGCTGCTCGGCCTTGAATACTTGATCGAGCAGGGTTGCAAGAGGAGGTTGCTCGCCTGGTGCTAGATTAAGCATGGCAAAATCATGATGTTCAGCATCGTCAGGCATGGTCGAACGGTAGGTCACATGGATCCCCGCACGGATCAAGCGTTGTTGGATCACCGAAGCGGCCTGCATGTTGGGTTCAATAAGCAGTAATTTTTTATTGAGTAACGAATGGGTATCAATGGGCTGCGATACTGGTAAATCAGTTTTGTTTAGACGTAAGCTAAACCAGAACGTTGAGCCCTGATGTAAGCGGCTGGTTAGGCTGATCTCCCCCCCCATTTGCGAAACCAATTTCTGGGTGATAACCAGACCTAGGCCAGTACCACCATAACGGCGCGAAATACTGGCATCGGCTTGACTAAAGGCTTGGAATAACTGTGCTTGTTGGCGTTCGGAAATGCCGATCCCCGTATCACGGACCATAAACTGTAAGTCGAGGTTCTCATCTTTATCGGTTTTAAGCTCAACTGATACATCAATGTTACCGCGCTCAGTAAATTTCACCGCGTTACCAATGAGGTTGGTGAGTACCTGTTGTATACGCAGTGGATCACCGATTAAACCCGTTGGAATTCGGCTATCAACCTTTAGGGTTAACTCTAATCCTTTTTCGTGGGCGCTGGTTGCAAGTAACTTCATCACTTCATCGAGTGATTCTGTAAAGTCGAATGGGATATTCTCAAGCAGGAGCTTACCTGCTTCAAGTTTCGAGAAATCGAGAATATCATTAATAATGGTCAGTAGATTATTGGCCGACTTCTCGATGGTCTGAAGGTAATCCTGTTGGCTGCTACTCAGGCGAGTTTTTAGCATTTGACGGGTGAAGCCGATCACCCCGTTAAGTGGGGTACGTAGCTCGTGTGACATATTGGCCAAAAATTCAGATTTCACTCGCGCGGCTTCTTGCGCCCGTTTTTTAGCGATGTCTAATTCAACATTCTGGATTTCTAGCTGTTCCAGCGTCTCTCTCAAGTCTGATGTGGCCTGATCGATACTCTGTTGCATCTCGATATGGTATTCAGATAACGAAATCGCCATCGCATTGATACCATTTTTTAGCGTATCCAGTTCACCCAGCAATTGCCCTTCAATTCGCACATCAAGATGACCCCGCCGAATTCGGTCAACCACGCTCACCATATGTGAAATGGGACGAGTCACATCTTTCATTAATCGATAGGCAAACAATGAAGAGAGGGTCAGGCCGAGTAGCAATACCATCAGTGCGGTGAAGACTTCTTGGTATTGCTGTAAGCGCAAGGCACTTAAATCGAGTTCTAAGGCAATGTAACCTAATACTTCAGCCTGATAGCCAGGATAGGACGGATTATTGAACTGGCCTTCCTTTAGTATGGGCGCGCGAAGGATCAAAGAGTTTTCTTCGAGTCGAGTTTCCAACAATAAGGGAATGGGCTGATCGTCGGGGTACATCAGAGCTTCGAAGTTACGATGGAAATTAGAGGTTACGAAGAGCTCATTGCCCGTATTGAACACGGCAATACTGCGAACAATTTGGGAATGCTTCCGATGGGCGTAACTGATGAGTCGGCGAACAGCCTCTCGATTTTTATCCGTCATGCCATATTCTGTTGAAATCGCGAGGGGTTCGATGATGCTGGCACCCGTTGAGATCAGCTGGTGTTCAAGATCACGATAGCGACTCATGGTAAAAAAGGCACTTAATAATAGGCCAATAATCAGCGTTGGTGCTAATGTCAGGGTGAAGACCCTGGCACGAAGTCCATATTTGGTCATGGTTCTCTTAATTACAAGAATGCGATTCTGTGGGAGAATTGTCGTCCATTTATGGCCGTTAGCTTAATGAAACTAGGGCTATTCGACAATCAACTAATACCAAACTACTGATTATATCACTTAGTTTGGACAATCTGCTCCGTGGGTCAAACAATATGGCACGTTTTTTTAAGCCTCAGAAACGAAAGTTAACCGATACCAAACACAAAGAAATCACCATTTCACGGCTGGATCACCTTGGTGCTGGTATTGGCCATATCAACAAGAAATCGGTATTTGTTGATGGTGTGTTACCGGGTGAAAGTGCCGTGGTTCAACTCACGGAAGACAAAAAGCAATACGCGCGTGCCAAAGTCATTAAACGTTTGACCGATAGCCAAGCGCGTATTAAACCGCATTGTCCAATCTATGACCAGTGTGGTGGTTGTAACTTGCAGCATTTGTCTCACCAAGGCCAAGTGGAAGCCAAGCAGCAAGCATTGACTGAGCTGATGAGTAARTTTGCGAAAACGGATGAAATTGAACAAGCTGCGCCGATTGTGAGCAAGCCTTGGCAATATCGCCGTTGTGCGCGCTTTGCCGTGATGCTTGTTGGTGGCAAATTGAAAATTGGTTTTCGTAAAAAGCAGAGCAAAGAAATTGTCGATGTAGAGTCTTGTCCTGTTTTGGCAGAATCATTAAATGCATTACTGCCAGCGTTGCGCCAGGTATTGTCACAACTCAAAGCCAAAAAACACCTCGGTCATGTTGAATTAGTCGAAGCAGATAATGGTCGGGTGGTCTTAATTCGTCATTTACAGCCATTTTCTGACCAAGATATGACGTTACTCCGTCAGTTCTCTGAAGATCATCAGTTAATGTTGTACCTCGCACCGAGCGCTGATGTGGTTGAAAACGTGTCAGGAGAAACGCCTTATTACGCGCTATCTGATCTGACGTTATCTTTCTCACCAAAAGATTTTATTCAAGTTAACCGTGATGTTAACCAGCAAATGGTTGCACAAGCGATTGACTGGCTTGATATTCAGCCGCAGGATCGAGTACTTGATTTGTTTTGTGGTTTAGGTAACTTCAGTTTACCGCTCGCAAAGCAAGCAAATGCGCTGGTCGGTGTTGAAGGTATTGATGAGATGGTGCATCGTGCTAGTGAAAACGCCAAAAACAACCAGTTAAGCAATGCAATGTTCTTTCAGGCTAATTTGGAAGATGATGTGACGGCAATGGCTTGGGCACAAGAAAAATTCAATAAAATTCTGCTCGACCCAGCAAGGGCTGGAGCTGCCGGTGTGATGCAGCATGTTGTTAATTTGAACCCAGAGCGGGTTGTTTATGTTTCATGTAACCCTGCGACTCTCGCGAGAGACAGCCAGTTATTATTGAAACAAGGTTATCAGTTGGAGCAGCTTGGGATGATGGATATGTTCCCTCATACTGGGCACTTGGAGTCTATGGCTTTGTTTACCAAGTTGTAGCGCCATTACAGAAGAAACAGGATAGAGACATGGTCGCAGTTCGCGGTGCGCATTTAAAGGAAAACGATACATTTGAGCTTTCATCTTGGATTGAGAGTTTGCATCAAGACGCCAAGGTGTCTAATCGCTTAAAGAAAACCTACCAGCGATGTATCGAATTGACATCAGAGGAAGAGTCCGCGTCATTACTGCTATGGCGTGGCCGCGAGATGGTGGAGATCCTAGTTACTCTAAGCATGGATAAAGATACGCTGATTGCAGCGTTATTGTTCCCGTTGCTAGAGGCTGGGGTCTACCAACCAGAGCAGCTAAAAGAAGATTATAACGGCACGATTTTACAGATGGTCGAAGGCGTTTCTCAAATGGCCGCAATTGGTCAGTTGAACGCCACGACTGAAGGTGCAGAACAGTCTGCTCAGGTGGATAATATCCGCCGTATGTTATTGTCGATGGTTGATGATTTCCGCTGTGTGGTGATCAAGCTTGCCGAGCGGATTTGCAATCTACGAGAAGTCAAAGATGAGCCCGATGCAGTGCGCCGTGCGGCTGCAAAAGAGTGTGCGAATATCTATGCGCCGTTGGCTAACCGGCTTGGCATTGGTCAGCTGAAGTGGGAAATTGAAGATTACGCTTTTCGCTATAACCACTCTGATACATACAAACAAATCGCCAAACAATTGTCTGAGCGTCGAATCGACCGTGAGCACTATATCGATCACTTCGTGACAGACTTGGCAGATTCGATGAAGGCATCGCACATCAAAGCCGAAGTGCACGGTCGACCTAAGCATATTTATAGCATTTGGCGAAAAATGCAGAAGAAAAGCTTAGAGTTTGACGAGCTATTCGATGTGCGTGCAGTGCGTATTATTGCTGATCAGCTACAAGATTGTTATGCAGCTTTAGGTGTTGTGCATACTAAATACCGTCATCTTCCAAAAGAATTTGATGATTATGTCGCGAACCCAAAACCGAATGGCTACCAATCAATCCATACTGTCGTATTAGGGCCGGAAGGGCGTACGATTGAAATTCAGATCCGTACTAAGCAAATGCATGAAGAGTCTGAGTTAGGTGTGGCTGCGCACTGGAAATATAAAGAAGGTGCATCGTCGAGTGGGGCAAAATCATCGTATGATGAGAAGATAAACTGGCTACGTAAACTACTGGCTTGGCAGGAAGAAATGTCGGATTCTGGCGAAATGCTCGATGAGCTTCGTAGTCAGGTGTTTGATGATCGCGTCTATGCATTTACCCCGAAAGGGGATGTTGTCGATTTACCTTTAAATGCCACCCCTCTCGATTTTGCTTACCATATTCACTCTGAAGTTGGGCACCGCTGTATCGGTGCCAAAGTTGAAGGCCGTATCGTGCCATTTACTTACCACTTACAGATGGGTGAGCAAGTTGAAATCATCACTCAGAAAGAAGCCAATCCATCCCGCGATTGGTTAAACCCTAATTTAGGCTTTGTGACTTCTGGTCGAGCAAGAGCCAAAGTTCATGCATGGTTCCGTAAGCAAGCCCATGATAAAAACATGGTGGCAGGACGTGAAATTTTAGAGCTTGAACTGAATAAAATCGGCGCCAAGTTGAAAGATGCAGAAGTGTATGCACTAAAGCGCTTCAATGCTAAAAATTTAGATGAGTTATTTGTTGGTATTGGTAGTGGTGATTTACGTATTAACCAAGTGGTTAATCACATTAATACCATAATGAATAAGCCAACAGCGGAAGAGGAAGACCAGCAGTTACTGGATAAACTGACTGAAGCTAGCACCAAAATTAGTACCAGTGCGAAAAAACCTCAGCGTGATGCTGTTGTTGTTGAGGGGGTTGATAATTTAATGACGCATTTAGCCCGCTGTTGCCAACCTATTCCTGGTGATGACATTGTGGGTTTTGTTACCCAAGGTCGTGGTATTTCGGTTCACCGTAATGACTGTGAGCAATTGGAAGAATTACGCCATGTTGCTGCCGAAAGGATCATCGACACGGTGTGGGGTGGTGGTTTTGTGGGCAATTACAACATCACGGTACGCGTCAAGGCCTCTGAGCGAAATGGCCTGATCAAAGAGCTGACCAGTACGCTGGCCAATGAAAAAGTAAAAGTAGCGGGAATGAAGAGCCGAATTGACTATAAAAAACAAATGTCGATTATGGACTTTGAGTTAGAGCTCACTGATTTAGAAGTGCTGAGTAAAGTACTTAAGCGCATTGAACAGGTGAGGGACGTGGCAGAAGCCAAACGCCTGCACTAAGGTTAAGCATCAATTTATGAATAAACGGGGAGCCTAGGCGACCCGTTTTTTTTACTCCTAATTTAAAAAAGATATCATCACTATGAACAATGCTCCCCAACCTGCGATTGACCAGCTCCTGACTATAATGGCCACATTACGCGACCCAGAACGAGGCTGTCCATGGGATCGTAAACAGAGCTTTGCCTCGATTGTGCCGCATACGCTTGAAGAAGCCTATGAAGTTGCTGACGCGATTGATCAGCAAAATTGGGACGATGTGAGAGAAGAACTGGGTGATTTATTGTTTCAAATTATTTTTTATTGCCAGCTAGGCAAAGAGCAGGGGCTGTTTGATTTTGATGATGTAGTGAATGGTTTGAATGAAAAGCTGACCCGTCGCCACCCCCATGTTTTTGGTGACAGTCAGGCTAGTAGCGAGGCTGAAATCAGCGCTAATTGGGAGGCTGAAAAGGCCAAAGAACGTGAGGGAAAAGCCCAAGATAGCAGTGTGCTTGCCAATATCCCCCTTGCTATGCCCGCATTGGTACGAGCAGATAAAATTCAAAAACGTTGTGCTAAACATGGTTTTGATTGGGATACGCTTGGGCCTGTGGTTGATAAAGTACGCGAAGAAATTGACGAAGTGTTGGAAGAAGTCATCCAAGTGTCACCTGAACAAGGCAGAATCGAAGAAGAAATGGGCGACTTACTGTTTGCAGTTGCCAACTTTAGCCGTCACCTTAGTGTGAAACCTGAGATGGCATTGCAAGGTGCGAATAAAAAATTTGAGCGCCGCTTTCGCGAAGTTGAAAAAACTGTGCTAGAACAAGGGATGCGCCTCGACGACTGCACATTAGAGCAATTAGATGGAATTTGGGACGATGTAAAACTGAGGGAAAAGAAAAGTGCAGATTAACAAGATAAAATGTCATTGCTTGGTTAGTAATAATACTGTTGATAGTCATCTAGTTGAGCTGAATTGATTTGAGACAAAAAAAAACCAAACCGACTGTGATAGTTTTCACGTTGTGGCAATAAAGTGTGTCTGGTATACTAATTTCCCGTCCAGATACTTTTTATATCCTCTATACCAATCTTCCAGGTAAAACATGACGACGAATTACATTTTTGTTACGGGCGGGGTTGTATCCTCACTAGGTAAAGGTATTGCTGCAGCGTCGCTGGCAGCCATTCTAGAAGCGCGTGGTCTTAACGTGACCATGATGAAACTAGACCCTTACATCAACGTTGACCCAGGCACAATGAGCCCGATTCAGCATGGTGAAGTATTCGTTACGGAAGACGGTGCAGAGACTGACCTTGATTTAGGTCACTATGAGCGTTTCATCCGCACCAAAATGACTAAGCGCAATAACTTTACAGCAGGCCGTGTATACGCGGACGTGCTTCGTAAAGAGCGTCGCGGTGACTACCTTGGTGCCACTATTCAGGTTATTCCACACATCACTAACGCAATCAAAGAGCGCGTTATTGCTGGTGCTGAAGGCCATGATGTCGCTATTGTTGAAGTTGGCGGAACGGTAGGTGATATCGAATCACTACCATTCATGGAAGCAATCCGTCAGCTAGCTGTTGAGCTAGGCCGTGAGCGTGCAATGTTTATGCACCTAACACTTGTTCCTTACCTAGCCGCTGCTGGTGAAGTGAAAACGAAGCCAACACAGCACTCTGTGAAAGAACTACTTTCTATCGGTATTCAGCCTGACATCCTTGTATGTCGTTCTGACCGTAATATTCCTGCTAACGAGCGTGCGAAAATCGCATTGTTCTGTAATGTTCAGGAAAAAGCCGTTATTTCAATGAAAGACGTAGATTCTATCTACAAGATCCCACAGCTAATTAAAGCTCAGGGCCTTGATGATCTTGTTTGTCAACGCTTTGGCATTACAGCGCCTGACGCTGATTTGGCTGAGTGGGAACAAGTAATCTACGAAGAAGCAAACCCAACAGCCGAAGTAGTTATCGGTATGGTTGGTAAGTACATCGAACTGCCAGATGCTTATAAGTCAGTAAACGAAGCATTGAAGCACGCAGGCCTAAAAAACCGTCTGTCTGTGAAAATTAAGTATGTTGACTCTCAGGATGTTGAATCTAAAGGTGAAGAAGCACTTCAAGGCCTTGATGCAATCCTAGTTCCTGGTGGTTTCGGCGGCCGTGGTGTTGAAGGTAAGATCCTGACTGCACAATACGCTCGTGAAAACAAAATTCCTTACCTAGGTATTTGTCTAGGTATGCAGGTGGCACTGATTGAATTTGCACGTAATGTTGCAGGTTTAGCTGATGCACACTCTTCAGAGTTTAACGCTGAAACTAAGCACCCAGTTGTCGGTTTGATCACTGAGTGGGTTGATGGCGAAGGTAACGTTGAAGAGCGTACTGAAAAATCAGATTTAGGCGGCACAATGCGTCTAGGTTCTCAGCTATGTCACTTGGCTGATGGTTCTAAAGCGCGTGAATTATACGGTAAGCCAACGATTCATGAGCGTCACCGTCACCGTTATGAAGTAAACAACAACCTACTTCCTCAATTAGAGAAAGCAGGTCTGAAAATTTCTGGTCTATCAGCAGATAAGAAATTGGTGGAAATTATCGAGATCCCTAACCACCCATGGTTTGTGGCAGCTCAGTTCCACCCAGAGTTCACCTCGACACCTCGCGATGGTCACCCTTTATTTGAAGGTTTCGTGAAGGCTGCTGGCATCAACCAGCGCGGTGAGCTTAATAAGTAAGGATTACGGATAGCTGTAGCAGTGATGGCTGCAGCTATTTTTTTAGCTTTTAATTTCAAGATAAAGCAAGAGGAAACACAATGTCTAAGATCGTTAAAGTTCTAGGTCGTGAAATCATTGATTCACGTGGTAACCCAACTGTAGAAGCTGAAGTTCACCTAGAAGGCGGTTTCGTAGGTATGGCTGCTGCTCCATCTGGTGCATCAACTGGTTCTCGTGAAGCTCTTGAGCTACGCGACGGTGACAAATCTCGTTTCCTAGGTAAAGGTGTTCTTAAAGCTGTTGAAGCTGTGAACGGTCCAATTGCAGAAGCGCTTGTAGGTCAAGACGCTAAAGCTCAAGCAGACATCGATCAGATCATGCTTGACCTAGATGGCACTGAAAACAAATCTAACTTCGGTGCAAACGCAATCCTAGCTGTATCTCTAGCGAACGCTAAAGCTGCTGCAGCGGCTAAAGGCATGCCTTTATACGAGCACATTGCTGAGCTAAACGGTACTGCTGGTCAGTTCTCTATGCCTCTACCAATGATGAACATCATCAACGGTGGCGAGCACGCTGATAACAACGTTGATATCCAAGAGTTCATGATTCAGCCAGTTGGCGCTAAAACGCTTAAAGAAGCTCTACGCATCGGTGCTGAAGTATTCCACAACCTAGCTAAAGTACTTAAGGCGAAAGGCCTAAGCACTGCAGTTGGCGACGAAGGTGGTTTCGCTCCTAACCTTGAGTCTAACGCTGCTGCACTAGCTGCAATCAAAGACGCTGTAGAAGCGGCTGGCTACGAGCTAGGCAAAGACGTTACTCTAGCAATGGACTGTGCTGCATCTGAGTTTTACGACAAAGAAGCTGGCAACTACAACATGAAAGGCGAAGGCAAAATCTTCACTTCTGAAGAGTTTAACTTCTACCTACAAGACCTTGCTAACCAGTACCCAATCGTATCTATCGAAGACGGTCTTGACGAATCAGATTGGGCTGGCTTCAAGCACCAAACTGAACTTCTAGGCGACAAGCTTCAAATCGTTGGTGACGATCTATTCGTTACAAACACGAAGATTCTTGCTGAAGGTATCGAGAAAGGCGTTGCTAACTCTATCCTTATCAAGTTCAACCAAATCGGTTCTCTAACTGAGACTCTAGCTGCAATCAAGATGGCTAAAGACGCTGGCTACACTGCAGTTATCTCTCACCGTTCTGGCGAAACTGAAGATGCAACTATCGCTGATCTAGCGGTAGGTACAGCTGCAGGTCAAATCAAAACTGGTTCTATGAGCCGTTCTGACCGTGTTGCTAAGTACAACCAACTAATCCGTATCGAAGAAGCTCTAGGTTCTAAAGCTCCTTACAACGGTCTTAAAGAAGTTAAAGGCCAAGCTTAATTTTAGCTTGCTAGTAGGTTTACCTACAGACTTTCAGAGCCGCCTCATTTGAGGCGGCTTTTTTATATGCCAAGATCATGCGTGATTGTTATCGGCATAGGATTGTCAAATTACAGTAAAGCTTGATAACTAAGTGCTCAGTTACCCGATAGCTTGCAATAAGGTGCTAGTCTCGCACAGCGCTTTATGGGATTATTACAGGCTAAGTGTTTCTTGGTTGGTCATATTAACTAAATGCATTTCAGGTGGTTATTAGCCATCCTCTAAATGTCATTAGTTAATATTTTGATTAGTTCATACCAAACGGATGATTGTTTGGTGTCCCTACTAGCATAAGGAGTCGTATGCGATTGTTAACGGTATTGCTGTTGGCTGTTTTAGCTTGGCTACAGTACGACTTCTGGTTAGGTAAAAATGGAATGATTGACTACCTTGCAGTGAAAGGCAATGTTGCGGTTCAGCAACAGGCTAATGGTGAGTTGGTACTGCGTAATCAGCAAATGTACGTTGAAATTCATGATTTGCATCGAGGTCAAGAAGCCGTTGAAGAGCGGGCTCGTAATGAGCTAGGAATGATCAGGCCTGATGAAACCTTCTTTCGCATTGTGGGTGAGTAAGTCACCACTATCTACACCTAACGTTGATACTCAATAAAATGATGACCGATAAAATAATAGCTGTTGTACCTGCCGCTGGTGTCGGTAGCCGAATGGCTGCTGACCGCCCCAAGCAGTATTTATCCATCGCTGGTAAAACTATTTTGGAACATACTGTTGATCGCTTACTTTCCCATCCCGCTATTGAACAAGTCGTCATAGCGATTAGCGAAGGGGATCCATACTTCCCAACCTTACCTCTTGCTTCAGATCCTCGGGTACTGCGTGTTAAAGGTGGTGCAGAGCGAGCAGATTCGGTTTTTGCGGGGATCGCCGCGATAGAAAATACCCAAAGCTGGGTGCTGGTGCATGATGCTGCGAGACCTTGCTTACAGCAAAGTGACTTACAGCACCTCATCGAAGTTGCACAACAGAGCGAACACGGTGCGATTTTAGCAGCACCTGTCCGAGATACGATGAAAAGGGGTGATGGCCAACAGGGCATCGCTTCGACGGTCGACCGTACCGATCTTTGGCATGCTCTTACTCCACAAATGTTTCGTGCCGGTCAGCTCAAAGACGCGTTGACTCAAGCGCTTGCAGAAGGGGCTTGTGTCACTGACGAAGCGTCAGCACTAGAGCACTGTTGTATGACACCGCTGTTAGTGAAAGGGCGGGCTGATAACTTAAAAGTGACTCAGCCGGAAGATTTGGCGTTAGCACAATTTTATCTCGAACAGATTTTAAGGAATGCGCAATGATGCGAATTGGACATGGTTTTGATGTACACAAATTTGGTGGTGCAGGCCCCGTTATAATCGGTGGTGTGGCCGTTCCTTATGAGCAAGGTTTGATTGCCCATTCCGATGGGGATGTTGCTTTGCACGCGGTGTGTGATGCGCTATTAGGGGCGATTGGTGCTGGTGATATTGGTCGTCACTTTCCTGATACCGATGCTAAATGGAAAGGTGCAGACAGTCGTTTCTTACTTAGAGATGTCTATAGTAAGGTTAAAGCAGAGGGATATCAGCTAGGTAATCTTGATGTGACTATTATTGCGCAAGCACCTAAAATGGCTCCCCACATCGAATCGATGTGTCAGGCGATTGCCGACGATTTGGAAACCGAGATAAAGAATATTAATGTTAAGGCAACAACGTCTGAGCGCTTGGGGTTTACCGGGCGTAAAGAAGGTATTGCTTGCGAAGCTGTTGTCTTAATTTCAAAGCAGTAATTCAGACTGCCCAAAATGGTGTATATATGTCTAATGTAATGGACAGCTTTAGCTGGTTATACGGAAAACCAAGCTGTCAGGGCCGCATAAAGGTCGAGCCTGAAGATTTTATCGTAAAGGAAAATTTGGGGTTTGATTTTGCCGGCACTGGCGAACACTTCATGGTTAAAATCCGTAAAACAGGCGAAAACACCAAGTACGTGGTTAATGAGCTTGCCAAAGCCTGCGGTGTTCAATCACGCAACGTGAGTTGGGCTGGGTTGAAAGACCGCCATGCTGTTACTGAGCAGTGGTTGAGTGTCCATCTTCCGGGTAAGCCAGACCCTGATTTATCGCAGTTTGTGGCTGAACACCCTGGTATTGAAGTGATTGAAACGGCGCGTCATGATAAAAAATTACGCCCTGGTGATTTAGTCGGAAACTGGTTCCAGTTGCGCTTAACTGGGTTAGATCAGCCACAAGATGTCGAGGCTCGCCTTGAGCAAGTTGCAACGTCAGGTGTGCCGAATTATTTTGGCGAGCAACGTTTTGGCCATGGTGGTAACAATGTAATAAAAGCGCGTGCTTGGGGTAACGATGAATTTCGTCTCCGCGATAAGAGCAAACGCAGCTTTTATTTATCAGCGGCACGCTCATGGTTGTTTAACATGGTGCTTTCCAGTCGCATTGAACAACAGAAAGTGCACGCATTGATGGTGGGTGACTGTTTAGAGGTTGAAGGTGATGACCGTGGCGTTGTCGTCAAGCAAGTAACTGAGCAGCTACAGCAAGATATTGATAGCGGTAAAGCTTTCATTACAGCACCAATGATGGGTGATAATGCATTGCCGACTGAGGCTGATGCTGAAGCTTTTGAAATGGCGATTGTTGAGCAAGAACCGCTGCTACTGAGGCTCATTCGTGACAACCGAATGCGTCATGAACGTCGTCCTCTTTTGCTTAAACCGCAGCAAATGATGTGGCAGGTTGAGGATGATCAAATCACTGTGTCTTTTGCGTTGCCTGCAGGTTGTTTTGCTACAGCTGTTGTTCGTGAGTTAATGGCAGAGCGTGAGCTAGAACAAAAGGGTGATGAGCATGCGAATTCTGATCAGTAATGATGACGGTATTTTTGCCGAAGGTATCAATACGCTTGCTCGGGTACTGAGCGAGTTAGGTGATGTTGTGGTTGTTGCGCCCGACCGAAATCGCTCTGGCGCATCGAACTCACTGACATTGGATAACCCGTTGCGTATTCGCCATGAGGGTGAGCAGCGGATATCCGTTGAAGGTACCCCAACAGACTGTGTTCATTTTGCACTCAATGAATGGTTAGACTATCGCCCTGATTTTGTTGTCGCAGGGATAAACCACGGTGCAAATCTTGGTGATGATGTGTTGTATTCTGGTACCGTAGCAGCAGCCACAGAAGGTCATTTCCTTGGTGTGCCTGCTATTGCGGTATCCTTGGTTGGTCACACGCATTTTGCTACTGCAGCAGAAGTGGTTAAGCAGGTGCTTGTTAAGGCAGCGAAGCAACCGTTGCCCAATAACAAGATATTGAATATTAACGTACCTGATGTCCCTTTCTCTGAACTTGGCGAGTGGCAGGTTACGCGCTTAGGCGCCCGTCATCGTGCTGAGAACATGGTAAAAGATGTTGACCCTCGTGGTAAAGATATCTACTGGCTTGGTCCCCCTGGGGCTTGTCAGGATGCTGGTGCGGGTACAGACTTTTATGCAATAGAACAACAAAGTGTATCAATAACACCGCTGCAAGTTGATCTTACCGCGCATGATGCATTGAGTGATATTAAACAATGGATCAACCATTTGGAGAGCAACTAAGTATGCGCTACGTGGAAGAGCGGAATACCCTGCTAAATTATTTACATCAGCAAGGGATCCGTAATGACAAGGTGCTTCAGGCACTTGCTGCAGTTCCTCGTGAATTGTTTATCGATGAAGCCTTGTCTCACAAAGCCTACGAAAATAATGCCCTGCCGATTGGCAACGGGCAGACTATTTCACAGCCCTATATTGTGGCAAAGATGACAGAGCTACTGTCTCTAGAAGCCAACTCACGAGTGCTTGAAATCGGTACGGGATCAGGGTATCAAACCGCGGTATTGGCACAGTTAGTTGACCATGTGTATTCCGTTGAAAGAATTAAGGCTTTGCAATGGCAGGCCAAACGTCGCTTAAAACAACTTGAGTTACACAACATTTCAACGAAGCATGGTGATGGCTGGCAGGGCTGGGTGACGAAAGGGCCATTTGATGCGATTATCGTTACGGCGGCTGCCGCTGATATGCCGCTGGAATTGTTAACTCAGTTAGCCGATGGCGGGCGACTTATCATTCCTGTTGGGGATGATTTCCAGATCTTAAAGTACATTGAACGCCAAGGTGAACGTTATATCTACCGTGATATTGAAGCGGTACGGTTTGTACCATTAGTTGCAGGGGAGCTGGCGTAGCCATTGATGAACATGTTGACTGATGCAAAGGTACGATGGAAGTGGGTAACCTTGGTTGCCTGCTTGTCGTTGCCTGCGTGCAGTACCCATGCTCCAGCCCCTGTGGCCAGCTTAGGTAAAGACTATCAAAGCCTTGAACGAGGTAGCTATCGTGGTAGTTTTTACGAAGTACAAAAAGGCGATACGCTTTATTTTATTTCTTACATTACGGGCAAGGACGTTAAGGAACTTGTTTCGTCGAATAATTTATCTCAGCCCTACACTATTTTTCCGGGACAAAAATTACGACTTTGGAAACCGAAGTATGTTGCACCGAAATATGGTAGGGCAGCGCCTGTAGTTGTTGCAAGCACAACGACAAAAACACCTGCAAAAACAGCATCTAGACCGGTGCAACAACCACCTCCTTCTCAACCTAAGCCAGCGGCAAAGCCGAAGCCTGCCTCCCAGCAGACAGCTGCGCCGGCAACGGCCACAGCCAAACCTGAGCAAAAAACCGCCAATAAAACGGTTGATCAGGCTCGTGCAAAAGAGTACTCTCAAAAAACGAAAAGTAACAAAGTTGTTACAACTAAACCTAAAGCTACTAACAACAAAGTATCGAAGTGGACTTGGCCAGCAAAAGGCCGCGTTATTGCAAAATTTTCCAATGCAGAAAATGGAAATAAAGGCATAGATATTGCTGGACAGAGAGGACAGGATATCAATGCTTCAGCTAACGGCGTAGTCGTTTATGCGGGTAATGCACTGCGTGGTTATGGCAACTTAGTGATAATCAAGCATAGTGATGATTACCTTAGTGCTTATGCCCACAATGATCAGGTACTTGTAAAAGAGCAGCAAAAAGTAACTGTCGGCCAAAAGATTGCGTCAATGGGAAGTTCTGGAACCAGCGACGTTAGGCTGCATTTTGAGATCCGTTACAAAGGTAAATCTGTTGATCCTATGCGGTATTTACCAAGATAGATAACATGGCATAGTAAAGTTGTAATGTCTTGCTAACTCGCCATCTGGGAGGCGCTATGAGTAGAAGCAATACTGCTACAAATACAGAAGACTTTGACTTCGAAGAAGAAATGGAACTTGATACTGAACGTGTTGAGACCAAAGCAGCAGCAACCAATACTCGCGATGAAGAAGTCGATATTTCGCAATATGGGACGACACAGAAAGCCCTTGATGCGACCCAACTCTATTTAGGTGAAATTGGCTTTTCACCACTCCTAACGGCAGAAGAAGAAGTTCTATATGCCCGCCGAGCGTTACGTGGCGATGACGTTGCTCGTAAACGCATGATCGAAAGTAATTTAAGACTCGTTGTTAAAATCTCCCGCCGCTACAGCAATCGAGGGCTGGCACTGCTCGACTTGGTGGAAGAAGGTAACCTCGGCTTAATTAGAGCGGTTGAAAAATTTGACCCTGAACGTGGTTTTCGCTTCTCTACTTACGCGACATGGTGGATCCGACAAACCATTGAACGGGCGATAATGAATCAAACGCGTACCATTCGTTTGCCTATTCATGTCGTAAAAGAGTTGAACGTATACTTACGTACAGCCCGAGAGCTTGCCCAAAAGCTTGATCATGAACCTACCGCAGAAGATATCGCTTTTAAGCTGGATAAGTCTGTTGATGATGTTAACCGGATGCTGCGCCTAAATGAGCGAGTCGGCTCAGTTGATAACCCGATAGGTGGCGACTCTGAAAAAGCGCTACTTGATATTATTCCAGATGAAAAAGGTGGTGGTCCAGAAACCTCAACCCAAGATGATGATATTAAAACATCGATTGTACATTGGTTGCAGGAGTTGAACCCCAAACAACGTGAAGTGCTTGCCCGTCGCTTTGGCTTGTTAGGCTACGAAGCGTCGACGTTAGAAGATGTTGGTCGTGAAATTGGTTTAACGCGTGAGCGCGTGCGTCAAATTCAAGTGGAAGGACTACGTCGTTTACGTGACATGTTGACCCACCAAGGGTTGAATATTGAGTCTCTCTTCAATCAAGAGCAGCTTTAGTCACCAAGCCACACTTTTTATAACCTTCTTATGCTTGGTTACTGAAATGACAAAGAAAAAGGGTTGATGCAATGCATCAACCCTTTTTTAATTTTCGCTGTAGCTGATTATTAGAGGCTACATTAGGGCCTTTAACCGATAGAGTTCATCGAGTGCCTGACGTGGCGTCATTTCATCTGGGTTGATGTTGGCGAGAGCTTCTTCCACTTCGCTTGGCTCTGGGATCAGGCTGAGTTGCTGCTCTGCTTTTGGGGCTGCGCTGGTAGGTGCGACAGCTTGCTGATGACCACTGGCTTCAAGTTGTTTTAGTTTCATTTTTGCACGTTTGATCACCGATTTGGGTACACCAGCTAGGCTCGCGACCGCAAGGCCATAAGACTTACTGGCAGCCCCTTCCTGTACGGCATGCATAAAGGCAATGTCATCACCATGTTCAACCGCATCAAGGTGGACATTCGCAAGACCATCCATCAGTGATGGTAGCTCGGTCAGCTCAAAGTAGTGAGTGGCAAATAACGTCATGGCTGCGATTTTATCGGCTAACCACTCAGCACTGGCCCAAGCGAGCGATAGGCCATCATACGTACTGGTACCACGGCCAATCTCATCCATTAGCACCAAACTATTTTGCGTCGCATTATGCAAGATGTTTGCAGTTTCGGTCATTTCCACCATGAAGGTCGAGCGACCTGAAGCCAGATCATCGGATGCACCAATACGCGTAAATATTCGGTCAAGAGGACCGATTTTAACGGCTTCGGCAGGTACAAATGAACCAACGTGTGCCAGTAATGCGATAAGTGCCGTTTGACGCATGTAGGTCGATTTACCGCCCATATTGGGGCCCGTAATGATTAGCATGCGACGATCGTGATGTAGCGAAATAGGGTTAGCGATAAAGGGTTCGCTAAGAACCTGCTCTACAACAGGGTGGCGACCCGCAGTGATCTCAATCCCAGCTTCGTTGGTTAACTCAGGGCGGCAGTAATTAAGGCTATCAGCCCGTTCAGCTAAGTTGGTTAACACATCGAGTTCCGACAAGGCACTTGCAGCATCTTGTAATTGTTCGAGGTGCGGTAATAATTGATCAAATAACTCTTCCCAAAGCTTTTTCTCAAGTCCCAATGCCTTTGACTTTGAATTGAGTACCTTGTCTTCATGCTCTTTTAGTTCGGGGATAATATACCGTTCTGCATTTTTCAGGGTTTGGCGACGAACATAGTGGCTTGGTACTAAGTGGCTTTGTCCACGACTAACTTGAATGAAAAAACCGTGTACTTGGTTAAAGCCGACTTTGAGGCTGTCAATATCGTGGCGTTCACGTTCGTTAGCTTCTAGCTCTTCTAAGAACTTAGTCGCACCATCTGCCAGATCACGCCATTCATCAAGCTCGGCGTTATAGCCGGGGGCGAGTACGCCACCATCTCGGATCACAACGGGTGGGTTTTCAATAACGGCACGTTCTAGTAATTCACAGAGCTCATCCATTGGGGCGGCAAATTGAGCCAACTCACCAATACGTGGTTGTGGCAGCTCCGCTAATAGTTCAGCAAGTTCAGGCAAGTGCTGAAGGGCTGTGCGCATACGAGCCAAATCACGAGGGCGAGCAGAACGCAGAGCTAAGCGAGCAAGAATACGCTCTAAGTCGCCCATATGACGCAGTACATTTGGTACATCAATAAACATGCCGGAGTCTTTAAACGTAGCAATGGCATCAAGACGACCGTTTAGCTGCTTTTGATCTTGAATAGGTTGATGTAACCAGCGTTTTAATAAACGGCTCCCCATTGGAGTGGTCGTTTGATCAAGTACTGAAGCCAATGTGTTGTCAAAGCCACCAGAGAGGTTTTGCGTCAGCTCAAGGTTACGGCGAGTGGCGGCATCCAAGATCACGGCATGATCTTTGGTATCTTGGGTGATCGCGCGAATATGCGGGAGAGCGGTACGCTGGGTGTCTTTAACATATTGCATCAAGCAGCCAGCAGCACAAAGGCCGTGTTCAGCTTGCTCGACCCCAAAACCGACAAGATCGCGTGTGCCAAATTGTAGGGTTAACTGCTGGCGTGCGGTGTCGAGATCAAACTCCCAAATCGGACGGCGGCGAGCCCCCTTTAAGCCATGGAATAAACCCGGTAGAGCAAAATCTTCAGGGTAGAGTAACTCCGCTGGGCTCGTGCGTTGCAGTTCTGCCTGCATCGCTTCTTCGGTTTTAGGCTCGGTTAACATGAAGCGGCCAGAGGTAATGTCTAAGGTCGCATAACCAAAAGTACCATTATCATGGTAAATCGCAGCAATGAGGTTATCGTGACGTTCATTGAGTAGGGCTTCATCACTGACAGTTCCGGGTGTGATAATGCGGACAACTTGACGTTCAACGGGTCCTTTGCTGGTCGCGGGGTCGCCAATTTGTTCACAGATTGCAGCCGACACACCTTGCTGTACGAGCTTAGCAAGGTACCCCTCAATGGAGTGGTAAGGCACTCCCGCCATAGGGATTGGCTGGCCGTTAGAAGAGCCACGTTTGGTGAGGGATATGTCTAAAAGTTGTGATGCTTGTTTGGCATCATCAAAAAATAGTTCGTAGAAATCACCCATACGATAAAATAGCAGAATGTCAGGGTTTTCAGCTTTAATCCTCAAAAACTGCTGCATCATTGGGGTGTGCTTTTCTATGCCTTTCACTGTCACGATATTGCCTGCTAAATTGTGCCGGAAGATAAAGGGAGTATATCTCTGGATCCGGAAATAATTCTGGCCGACTAGGATACGTGAATCGGGCGGGAGGGCAAAGTGGCAAGTCATATTTTTAGCTTAGCGGCAGCTTAACTTGCTGTGCTTAAACGTGCAGAGTATCTTGTTGGCAACGTCGGTATAGCATAGCGAGGAAGTCTGAATGGAATTGGCAGAGCGAGTAGGGTATGCGCTATCTCAGCAACAATGGGTGGCCACTACGGCAGAGTCATGTACCGGTGGCGGTGTATCGATGGCGATCACTGAAATAGCGGGCAGCTCAGCATGGTTTGACCGTGCATTTGTGACTTATAGCAATGAAGCTAAACAGCAAATGTTAGACGTGCAGGATGCAACGCTTAGTGTTCATGGTGCAGTGAGTGAAGCAACGGTCATTGAGATGGCAACAGGGGCATTAGCCCATTCGCGGGCTGATATCAGCGTTGCGATCAGTGGTATCGCAGGCCCTGGAGGCGGTACCGCGGATAAGCCTGTAGGCACTGTTTGTTTCGCTTGGGCGGATAAAACAGGTTGGCAGGAAGTGGAAACCTGTTTATTTTCAGGTGATCGTCAGGCTGTAAGGGCTCAAGCGATTGAGAAGTCGTTGCATGGATTACTGCATCGTTTACAGTCTTTGAGCTAATCTACAAAGCTTGTAGTCGGTATCACAAAAAAAATCTCATACAGTGCTAGACACTGTATGAATAGACAGTATACTAATCATCATTATCAGTACTTATCTCGTACTCAATATTAAGCATCCGTTGGAGAGTCGAATGGACGACAACAAGCAGAAGGCACTTGCCGCCGCGTTAGGTCAAATTGAGAAACAATTTGGTAAAGGCTCAATCATGAAATTGGGCGACAACCGCACAATGGATGTAGAAACAGTGTCAACTGGCTCTCTATCTCTTGATATTGCATTAGGTGCTGGCGGTCTACCAATGGGACGTATCGTAGAAATTTACGGTCCAGAATCTTCTGGTAAAACAACGTTAACGTTAGAAGTTATTGCTGCTGCTCAGAAAGTTGGCAAAACGTGTGCGTTCATCGATGCAGAGCATGCTCTTGATCCGGTCTATGCAGGTAAGCTAGGTGTAGATATTGACCAATTGTTGGTGTCGCAGCCTGATACGGGTGAGCAAGCATTAGAGATTGCTGATGCGCTAGCACGTTCAGGTGCCGTTGACATCCTCGTGGTTGACTCCGTTGCTGCACTAACACCAAAAGCTGAAATTGAAGGCGAGATGGGTGATTCGCACATGGGTTTGCAGGCGCGTATGCTGTCTCAGGCTATGCGTAAGATCACGGGTAACCTGAAGCAATCTAACTGTATGTGTATTTTCATCAACCAAATTCGTATGAAAATTGGTGTGATGTTCGGTAACCCAGAAACCACGACGGGTGGTAACGCGCTTAAGTTTTACGCGTCTGTTCGTCTTGATATCCGCCGTACTGGCGCAATCAAAGATGGCGATGAGGTTGTTGGTAACGAAACGCGTATTAAAGTTGTGAAGAACAAAATCGCAGCGCCATTTAAGCAAGCCGAAACACAAATTCTGTATGGCCAAGGTTTCAACCGCAACGGTGAATTGATCGACCTAGGCGTTAAGCACAAGTTCGTTGAGAAAGCCGGCGCTTGGTACAGCTACCAAGGCGATAAAATTGGCCAAGGTAAGGCAAACTCATGCAAATACCTTGTTGAACATCCAGAAATTGCTGCTGAAATCGAGAAAAAGCTACGTGATTTGCTACTAACGACTGCGACGGAAGAAGAAGCTCTTGAAAAGAGTGACGCAGAAGAAGATCAGGCATTTTAAGGTCGCCAAAGACGTTGAGGCCTATCGTGCTCTTACAGCATGACAATTAATTAGAACGGGCAGGTAGTTATTACCTGCCCGTTTTGCTATCTGGACAATAACAATGAAAAAGCCTCAAAAAAGTGCGAAGGAAGCAGCGATTGGATATTTATCACGCCGAGATCATGCTGAAACTGAATTACACCAAAAGCTAATAGCACGTGGGTATGAAGAGTTAGAGGTTGCTGAGGCAATTGTATTTTGCCAAGATTATAACTGGCTTGATGATGCGCGCTTTGCCGAAAAAACCTTAACCAATGGTATTGCCAAAGGCTGGGGATTACTGCGCATTCGCCAAGAGATGACTATTAAGGGTGTGCATGAGAGCATTATTCAACAGCTGTTCGAAGAGGATGAATTCGATTGGTTCGAGCATGCAAAGTCTGTAGCGGTACGGAAGTTTGGTCAGACCGAAATCGAAACGTTGAAAGAGAAAGCGCGTCGTTTCCGTTTTATGCAGTCTCGTGGGTTTGATTTCGAACAGATCAGATATGCACTCAATATTGATGAGGAATTTTAGCTATATGAAGGCATTTGGTTGCATAAAACACTAACAAATACCGAGCAGGCTATTCAGTTTGCTATAAAATACACTAATTATTCACATAACATTTCCCGTATTGCCCACCGTTGTTTTACAATAACCGCCAAAGAATTTATGTTAGTCCAATCATTGCCTGTTTAATTGTTATCCCGTTGGGAGAATGGTGGCAGGTTAGATGACACATAAATACGACAATTCAGTTTACATATAAGCATTATTCAGGATTTGCCAATGTACATGAGCACTGATGAGATTCGCCGTGCGTTTCTTGCGTTTTTTGAGAGCAAAGGCCACCAGATCGTGGAAAGCTCTTCTCTTGTACCTGCTAACGACCCAACGTTGTTGTTTACCAATGCAGGTATGAACCAATTTAAAGATACTTTTTTAGGTCTGGAAAAGCGCAACTACACTCGAGCGACCACTGCTCAGCGTTGTGTGCGTGCTGGTGGTAAGCACAATGACTTGGAAAATGTGGGCTTTACTGCCCGTCACCATACATTCTTTGAAATGCTGGGTAACTTCAGTTTTGGTGATTACTTCAAGCAAGATGCCATCAAGTATGCGTGGGAATTCTTAACTGACGTATTAAAACTGCCTCAAGATCGCCTGTTGGTCACTATTTATGAGACCGATGACGAAGCATTCGCGATCTGGAACAAGGAAATGGGCATCCCTGCCGACCGTATCGTCCGTATTGGCGATAAGAAAGGTGGCAAACCATTCGAGTCAGATAACTTCTGGCAGATGGGTGATACCGGGCCATGTGGCCCTTGTACCGAGATTTTCTATGATCACGGCGATCACATTTGGGGTGGCCGCCCTGGCACGCCTGAAGAAGATGGTGATCGCTTCATCGAGATCTGGAACAACGTATTTATGCAGTTCAACCGCCAGGCTGACGGCACTATGGAGCCGCTACCAAAGCCATCGGTTGATACGGGTATGGGGATTGAACGTATCGCTGCAATTATGCAGGGTGTTCACTCTAACTACGAAATCGATATTTTCCAAACCCTGATCAAAGAAGCCGCGAGCACGATTGGTCATGACGATCTGTCGAACCAATCATTGCGTGTTGTGGCTGACCACATTCGTTCTTGTGCCTTCCTGATTGTTGATGGTGTGATGCCGTCAAATGAAGGCCGTGGTTATGTACTACGCCGTATTATTCGTCGTGCTGTACGTCATGGTAACAAGCTTGGTGCAACGGGTGCATTCTTCTACAAACTTGCAGGTCCTTTGGCTGAAATCATGGGTACTGCTGGTGAAGAGCTGAAGAAACAGCAAGCAATGGTCGAGAAAGTACTTAAGATTGAAGAAGAGAACTTCGGTCGCACCCTTGACCGTGGTATGACAATCCTGGCTGACGCGATCGATAACCTTGATGGCAAAGTGCTTGACGGTGAAACAGTATTTAAACTGTACGATACATACGGTTTCCCAGCGGATCTAACCAATGATGTTGCGCGTGAGCGTGGTTTCTCGATCGATGAAGATGGTTTCAACGATGCGATGGAAGCACAACGTCAACGTGCGCGTGAAGCGGGCACATTTGGTGTTGATTACAACGATGCGATCAAAGTTGATGCGAACACTGAATTCTGTGGCTATAACGCAACAGAAGGCCAAGCTACTGTTATAGCGCTATACCGTGATGGCAATGCTGTTGATAGCATTGATGCGGGTGATGATGCTTTGGTTGTGCTTGATAATACGCCGTTCTATGCCGAGTCAGGCGGTCAATGTGGTGATGCCGGTGTCATGAATGCTGATGCGGTATCGTTTACTGTTAATGATACCCAAAAGTTTGGCAATGCAATTGGCCATGTCGGTCAATTAACCACTGGCAGCCTAAAGGTTGGTGAAACACTGACGGCAACGGTTGATGCTGCACGTCGTGCGGCAATTAGCCTAAACCACTCAGCGACACACCTACTGCATGCTGCGTTACGCAACTTGCTGGGTGAGCATGTTTCTCAGAAGGGGTCTTTGGTGAAGCCTGATGGCTTGCGTTTTGACTTTTCGAACCTAGAAGCAGTAAGCACTGAGCAACTTCGTGAAATTGAACGTGTTGTAAATGAGCAAATTCGTCGTAACCACAACATCTCAACGGATGTGATGGACATTGATTCAGCCAAAGAAAAAGGTGCAATGGCACTGTTTGGCGAAAAGTATGATGATGAAGTTCGTGTCCTTAGCATGGGGGATTACTCTGTTGAACTATGTGGTGGTATCCACGCAGTAAACACCGGTGATATTGGTTTATTTAAGATCGTATCTGAAGGTGGCATCGCCGCGGGTATCCGCCGTATTGAAGCGGTTACTGGTGAAACGGCAATCGAAGCACTTCATGCACAAGAAGCACTACTGACTGAAACTGCTGGTCTGGTGAAATCAGATGCGGCATCTGTAGCGACAAAAGTGGGTGCATTGGTTGCTCATAGCAAGCAGCTTGAAAAAGAAATTCAGCAATTAAAAGATAAGCTTGCGGCACAAGAAGGCGCGGATCTTATCAATCAAGCGCAAGAAATTAATGGCGTAAAAGTCTTAGTCGCTAAATTGGATGACGCAGACAACAAAGCGCTACGCGGTATGGTTGATGAGCTTAAAAATCAACTAGGCAGCGGCATTGTTGTTCTGGGTAACGTGAGCGGCGATAAAGTAGGTCTAATTGCTGGCGTAACCAAAGATCTTACTGGCAAAGTCAAAGCGGGCGAATTAGTTAACCTAGTTGCTCAGCAAGTTGGTGGTAAGGGCGGTGGTCGTCCTGATATGGCTCAAGCGGGTGGTACTGATGCGGCGGCTTTGCCTGCGGCACTAGAGTCGGTAACACCTTGGTTAACTGAAAAACTGTAAATATTCTGGAGAGGTGAAGTGGCACTATTAGTGCAGAAATTTGGTGGTACTTCGGTAGGAAGTATCGAGCGAATAGAAGCGGTTGCTGAGCGTGTGATTAAAGCACGCCAGCAAGGCCATCAAATTGTAGTGGTTGTTTCAGCCATGGCTGGAGAAACAAACCGCTTGCTTGGTTTGGCTAGGCAGGTTGATGAAGTACCTACTCAGCGAGAGCTGGATGTACTGTTGTCGGCTGGGGAGCAAGTAACGATGGCGTTACTTGCGATGGCATTGAATAAGCGTGGCTTTAGTGCGATATCCTTAACCGCAGATCAAGTGGCTATCCGAACGGATAATGCATTTAATAATGCCAACATTATTCAGGTAGAAACAGACAATCTGAACGCATTACTCAGTCAGGGCAACATTGTTGTTGTGGCTGGGTTTCAGGGGCGTGATAGTCGAAATAACATCACGACTCTTGGCCGTGGTGGTTCAGACACCACGGCTGTTGCTATTGCTAGCGCGTTGGAAGCAGATGAGTGTCAAATTTTTACCGATGTTGATGGGGTATACAGTACTGACCCTCGATTAGTAGCCGATGCGTGTCGTTTAGCATCAATTCATTTCGATGATATGACATCGATGGCGCGACATGGCGCAAAAGTGCTACAATTACAGTCAGTTGAATATGCTCATCATCATAGGGTGCCCTTGAGGGTCTTGTCTTCGTTTGAAGACAGCGAGGGAACCTTGGTAAATTTTGAGCCATCAGCCTGTGAAGGTGCTGTTGGTGTGGCTGTTCAGAGTCGGCAAATCTTACTATCTGTACCACAATCGTTGATTGCAGTGCAGGAGCGGTTAAACCTGTTAGGTTTGAGTGCTTGGTGCTATGCTGGCTCTAATGATTCAACATCTATCGTTATAGCTAATGATGATTTAGCACGAGTTAAATTAGTGCTAGATAAAGTGGAAATAGCCCAAGAGAGTGTAACTATTCTCTCTGTGGTTGGGGTGACTGATGCAAATATGGTCGAACACATCGGCTTTACTTTGTCTGAATCATCTCTGGTTGTTTACCAACAACAATGGTCTGCTCGTTGTCTTTCTATTTTGATCAATGGGCAAGATCAGCAATTAGCTGTAGAGGTAATCCATAAACAATTTGTGGTCGAACCAGAAAATCTGGATAATCGGCGACTTCTCGCTGTTTCTTGAGCAGTGAACATTTACGAAAATGTAAATATTGTTGGATAATAAACGTTAACTCTTATAATACTGAGATTACTCAAGGAGCACACGAATGCTAATTTTGACACGACGCGTAGGTGAAACGCTAATGATCGGTGATGAAGTCACCGTTACAGTTCTTGGCGTTAAAGGTAACCAAGTTCGCATTGGTGTGAACGCACCTAAAGAAGTTTCTGTACACCGCGAAGAAATTTACATGCGAATTCAAGCGGAAAAAGAAGCTGGTTCCCAGGGCTCTGGTAACTACTAATTCGAAGAAGGTCAGCGATTGCTGGCCTTTTTTGTACCGCAAAGCAAATATCGCTAAATCACTGCCATAACATCAATATATGACGATAGATTGTGTTGCTGCGTGTATTTGATTACCTTCTTGGTTATTAAGTGCGCATCCGCACTGTTTGTATCGTTTTTTCATAATAAAGTGTTTGACTTATTTTGGGCTGGCAGTAATATTGGCCCCCGCAAGACGGTGAGGTGGCCGAGAGGCTGAAGGCGCTCCCCTGCTAAGGGAGTATACGGTTTATCCCGTATCGAGGGTTCGAATCCCTCCTTCACCGCCATTATCTTTTTTGTAAGAGAGTGGCAAAGAAACATCAGTGCGCGTGTAGCTCAGCTGGATAGAGTACCTGGCTACGAACCAGGCGGTCGGAGGTTCGAATCCTCCCACGCGCACCATTATTGAYTAACAATGATATTCTTCAGATGTCGTTGTTGTAACACCGAATTAGTGCGCGTGTAGCTCAGCTGGATAGAGTACCTGGCTACGAACCAGGCGGTCGGAGGTTCGAATCCTCCCACGCGCACCATTATTCAAATGCAATGRCAGTCGTTATGATTGTCGATGTGTTTAAACTGAATTTGTGTGGTGAGGTGGCCGAGAGGCTGAAGGCGCTCCCCTGCTAAGGGAGTATACGGTTTATCCCGTATCGAGGGTTCGAATCCCTCCTTCACCGCCATTCTTTCGTTAATACSAACGTATATTACGTTGGTATTAATAAGTACCTTTCATTGCAGAAAGGTAAAT
>NZ_JAKJSI010000040.1:0-72835 GCF_050336695.1 Photobacterium minamisatsumaniensis
ATTGTAATTAATGACATTTAACTAAGTATAAATCGGTGGCTTCAATATTATTTAACCAAAATTAGTGGGATGTAATTTCGATGTTTGAACCACAGCGAAGCAAGAATCAGGGAATTTGTATTGATATTAAATGCAGTATTAGTGGCACTATTTTCATAAAGCCCAGTTGGAACTGAGCGGTATGAAAGGCTATTATCGACAACTTGATTATGTAACGTTTGACTAAATGGGTCTTCTGGATATAAAACGCTCAGCCCTTGAGCCACTTTATTACTAAAAATTTGTGGATTTTCAACAGGTTTTCCACCTGGTGATGTGCTAACCCAGCTTCGGCCATAAATGAAAATATTATTGTAAGAAAACCATGGGGCTTTATTCATCGCATCTTCAGCAAATACCCATAACTGCTTTTCTTCTCCCGACTTATTCTTTTGTAGGGTGAATAAGGAATCAAGCTGATCCCACCATGCATTTTCTTGCCCCATTTCTATGGCATTTAACACATAAGGGTCGGTGGTGAAATAGGGTAAATTACGTTTATCAATAAAAAATAATTCATCATCGATAATTTCAGGTGAAATATTTCTGATCTTATAGGCGCCATTAACATCGAAGCCAGCAAGCCTAAAGCCTTGCGCGGCATATTGTAAATAACCTAAACGTCCCTCTTGTCTAAATAAATTCTTCTTTGATGTTTTCAATTCACCATATAATGTTTTATTGAAGATAGCCTCTGATAGCTGCCAATTATTCTTAATCGCGGTTATTTGCTTGGTGAACTGTGGCTTATGCTGTGTAGTTATTTCAAGCCAAATAAGCAACCTGCCTACGTCGAGAGCTGACCAGCCATTGCCGTTAGATGAAGAGTTACTATATCGACCTGATGGTTTGCCATTTAAGGTGCTGTATTCACGGTTAGGTAAACGATTGTCATAGAGAGGGAGTGTTTCAAGTGTAGTGAGTGTACGGCTAATTTTTTGTGATGCTTCATCGCTTGTCATTAAACCAATTCCTTCGAGCGAAAGAATAGCTGCAATTCCACTTGCTACATCCCACATAGTACTGTGATGGTAGCCTTGGACGGAGTCAATGAGCCCGGTTTCTTTATTCCAGTTTCGTTCTATATAGTACTTGGCCTTATTGGCGAGTAATAGCTCTTTTCTCGATAGTGGAATAGGGAGAAGCGTGTTTAATGACGGGCTTTGTTTGTCATTAACTTTTGACTCTTCAACCACACTTAAGTTAAGTGGCGATTTCGTTAACGGGAGCGTTTCATCCGTTATTGCAATACCATCTATGATCGGAGGTGCTATGGAACGACGCTGAAACTCAACTTTTACAGTCTCAGCTTGATTCATATCTTGCGTAACGGCACGGCTCCCGTAGAAGCTCGGAGAGGTATCTTCGTTCGTTTTTGTTATAGGTGCCGTTTCTGAGTTTATCTCTTCATCTGTGCTGGCCCAGACCTGTTGAATGCTTGATGACGAAAAGAGTAGAAAAAACAATAAACACTGAACGATTAGAGAATGGCGAAATCCTTTTGCCATTATTTCTCCTTGAGAATAGGAATACACTATAAATAATTCAATGAATTATATGCGCTTATACAAATGTAAGCATAATCATTATTTTTGTTACCTTCAATAATATGACTGATTTCATCTTACATAGAGCTAAAACCGTGAGCTGACTCATAACTTTATAACTCAATGAATTTAATTAAATAAATAATTGGAATGTCTGTTTTCTCAGCATCTTGGCCTATAATTCAATATACTACTTGTAGCTTATTGGAGGCGACGTTGCTGAAGGATACATTAAGCCATGCGATGCAGGCATGTAAAAGGGATTTGGCATTTGTTGCCGTCTTCAGCTTGGCAGTCAATTTGCTGGTATTGACCTTGCCCATCTATAGTTTGCAGTTGTTTGATCGTGTATTAGGCAGCTCTAGTTTAGATACACTGATGGCGTTATTTGTTATTGCCGCTGGTTTATTGACCGCTCAGGCTGTTATTGAGCATGTGAGGACATTACTGTTACAGCGCTCTGGGCTAAAGTTGGACGTTTCGTTAAGTTCCCACTTGTTAGCCGACAGTATACGACGCTCGTCGAAATTGAACCGGATAGAAAAGCAAGGGCTCCAAGATTTAACTGAATTACGCCAGTTTTTAGTTTCACCATCGACATCTGCTATTTTTGACATTCCATGGGTGCCTCTTTTCCTCGCGATCTTGTTTATCTTACACCCTTATATTGGCATTGTTGCATTGATAGGAAGCATGATTTTTTGTGTGCTTGCATGCTTTATGATGTTAACCGTACGTCAGCCGACAGAAGAAGCTCAAAAACTTGGTATGAAAACAAGTATGGAGCTTAATGATTTTTTGCGAAACGCCCCGACACTTCGTGCTATGGGAATGGCTGATAGCGTCGGTGCTTTATGGAATAAACGTAATTTTCGCTTATTAGATTTGCAGTGGAAGCTGAATGCGAAAACAGGGCAGTTGCTAGCAATTAGTCGATATTTTAGATCTTTACTGCAAGCCGGTATTCTTACCGTTGGGGTCGTACTGGTTCTTCAGAATGAATTGGGTGCAGGAGCTATTATTGCTAGCTCAATTATTATGGCACGGGTGTTATCCCCATTTGAACAGGCTGTAAGCGGCTGGAAAACATGGTTCAGTGCTTATCAAGCCTACCGACGGTTACGTGTTTACGAAGATAGTCAATTATCAGAACCTCAAACGGAATTACCAGAACCAAGAGGTGAGCTATTACTTCATAATGTTGGGTTACGTTTTAATAGTCATAGTCAGCCCGTATTGCAAAACATTAGTTTCAAACTGGGGGCTGGAAATGCATTAGCCATTATGGGCAATAGCGGATCAGGCAAGTCCACTTTAGCCTCATTGATTATGGGGATCCATAAGCCGAGTATGGGGGCTATAAAGATTGATGGTGCGGCGATAAATCTATGGCCAGAAGAACAGTTCGGTAAATACATTGGCTACTTACCGCAAGAAGTTGGTTTGTTAGCCGGTACGGTGGCTGAAAATATTTGTCGTTTCTCTGGTTCGCCTGCTGAAGATATTATCCACGCGGCAAGGTTGGCATGTATTCATGAGCTAATTATTTCTTTACCTCAGGGCTACGATACTTATTTGGGCGAAGGTGGGGTGCAGCTTTCAGGTGGACAAAAGCAGCGAATAGGGTTGGCACGCGCTATATTTTCTAACCCGAGCCTTTTAGTGCTTGATGAGCCTAACTCTAACTTAGACCCAGAAGGCGAGGTCGCTTTGGCTATTGTGCTGCAATATTGCAAAGAAAATAAAATTACAGTGGTGATGATCAGTCACCGGCCTGGCTTTTTACGTCAAATGGATTGGGTCGTTGTCTTAAAAGAGGGCAAGATTGAAAAAGCAGGTACATGCGATAAATTTCTTGGTTCTATGTCTGAAGTGGATGCATTAGGAAACACTAACGCTCCTTTAAAAGGCGCAGACAAACCTCAAAAAACATCAACACCTGTAGGAGCTAAGCATGGATAAGTCACGCTTTAGTACTCGTAACATCATTGTGTTTGGGTGTTTCTTCATTGTTTTTACAGTTGGTGGTTTTTTTGTGTGGGCGTTAACGGCAGAGTTAAGCTCGGCCTCGATTGCACAAGGTACGTTAGTCGTCGAATCTCAGCGTAAAAAAGTTCAGCACTTACAAGGGGGCTGGGTTAAGGGGATCTATGTAGAAGAAGGTCAGCATGTAAAAGCGGGTGATGTGCTAGTTGAATTGGCAAATAGTAGGGCGGAATCAGATTACCGTAGGTTGTTATTACGTTCCGCATCATTACAAGCACAGCACGATAGGTTGGATGGTGAGCTTAATGGTGTGAAAATAATCGACTGGTCAGTGCTGAAAGCGCCAGAAAATGAAAATGTTGATAGTGCTGAGGTCAATAATATTATTAATACTCAGCAGCTACAGTTTCAGCAATATGTATTAAGGCAAGACTTACGAAATGGCCAGTTTAAACAACGCAAAATGCTGCTTAATGAGCAGCTAAGAGGGGCACGCTTTCAGCTTAAGGCCATTACTCGCCAACTGGATTTGGTAACCCAAGAAATAACGATGACCGCTGGACTATTAAAGAAAGGCTTTGTATCTAAAACACGCATGCTTGAACTCCAACGTCACCAAGCTGGAATAGAAGCACAGGCTGCTGAGTTGAGTGCTGATTCAGAAGTATTGAATGGGCAGCTAAATGCGTTAGAGCAAGAGCATAAAACGGAGAGGGTGGAGCAAGAGCAGCAGCTAGCAAGTGAACTGGCCGCTGTTGAAAAAGAGTGGCGAGATGTCAATCAATCACTCAAAGCAGCACAAGATGTACGGGCTAGGGTGACGATCCGCAGTGAGCATACCGGCACGGTTGTTGGCTTGAATGTGCACAGCGTGGGCGGCGTAATTAATGCGGGAGATGTCATTTTAGAAATTGTGCCAGATAGCGATGAATTAATTGTAGAGGCTTTAGTCAAGCCTGAAGATATCGATGTTGTTCACGATGGACTAGAAGCAAAGGTACGTTTAAGTGCATATAATGTGAAACGTACACCACCTGTTACTGGAGAGGTGATTTATGTCGCTGCAGATAGGCTTCAAACGACATCACAAGACAAACCTACTGGCTATCTCGTAAAGATTAGGCTCAGTGCGGATGAGGTTGCGGCACTTGGGAATATTGAACTTTACCCAGGTATGCCAACAGAAGTGTTTATATTGTTAGAAAAGCAGACCTTGTGGGATTACTTTACCGCACCTTTGTTTAACTCAACCTATCGAGCTTTTAGGGAATCGTAGTAAGGAATATATAAAATGGAATTTAATATCTTATTTTGGTTTTGCTTTTACCTYTTCTTTTTTTGTATTTCTGTTGCATTGGGCTATCAAAAGGGAAGTCTGATTGCTGGTGTGTTATTGGGGTATGTTTTAGGGCCTATCGGGGCTTTGTTGATGTATTTAAGTAAAGATAGAAAACACATTGAGTGCCCTAAATGCCATCAATCTATTCATAAAAACTCGTACTTCTGTCCTAAATGCAGTAGCAAAGTCAGACTGAAATCGGCGCAGTCATAGCAAGGAGAGCATTTAATGTCAGCAAAAAGAAAGCAGCGTCGGCAACACCAGAAATCGGTAGCCCCGGTTGAATCTATTAACGGTGTAATGACACTACCTGTAAAAAGGGCACAATTAATTTGTGCTGGAGTCGCTGTGGTTGTAGTTGTACAAACAGGACTTCTGCTTTGGCAAAATTATGCGCATGAAGCAGCAATTGCATCAAAAAGAGTGCAGATGCAAGAGCAACAATTGGTGATTGATGAGTTAGATGAAAGGCTCATTGCACTTGATGATGATTACACATCACTAAAACAAGAAGTCAGTGCTAGCAGTTTGCACTTGGTTGATCAGAATAGTGAAATTGCATTATTGGAAGGTGAGTTAAAAAGAACCAAGCAAGCATTAAAGAAAAAGTCTAATCAGGTGTATGTATTACAAAAAAATTACCAGAGTGACTTAAATAAAGAATTGGCCGCAGAAAGAAAAGCACTGGCTGACTCAGAGGATTTACTGAAATCTCAACTTACTCAAATACAAAAACAAGAAGAAGAAATTAGTTCAAAAATTTCGGATGTGAATGAGTGGGAAAAAAAGCGTGCCGAATTTGATAAGCTCTATGCAATGTCAGCGCTTGAAGCACAAAACGAAGAACGCGTAAATGAACTAATGGGACAGTTTAATCAGCTTCGTGTCGATCTTGATGTCGTCAATGAGTGTGATAAAGACTACTTATACCGCTATAACGAAGCAAAAAGTGTATTGAATAATATCCGCACTTTTATTCAAAAATATGAAATGGAAGATGACTTTTATTTTTATGTTATTTCAAATGATAGTTTAATTAGTGCTCAGAATAGAAAGTTGTGCATAGCCGACTAAAACGCTAAATTGAAGAAAGGTGTACTCTAATGGGGTAATACCAATCTGGATAAGTAATACTGATCAAGTACTTATGTGGGTTGGTATAAACGAGGTCATTTTTAGTTTTTGCGTAAAGGACATAATAAAGCCCAGATTTTATCTGGGCTTTGTTTTAGGTAAATCCGGTATTCGCTCAGGTTAGACGATGTCAGTACCATTGAAGCTAATGTCGTCGGAATTATTATCACTCCAAACAGTCACTTCATTACCATCATTGTTCGTAAAGGTATAACCCTGCAGTGAAGCAGTGTCTATGCTGCTGGCTTCGTAGGCCTCGCGCAGTTCAGTGGACATTTCGGGCGCGTCTTGTGCCATCTGCCAACCAAATCCTTCAAGATCAAGCTTACCTGCACCGGTACAAACAAATTGTCCATTACTGTCTTCGGCTGTGTTATTGGCAAGGATTTTATCCAATCCGACTTTGAGCTCGGCATCTGTGGCATTGACCACAACGGCTTCAAGCTCTTGGAATGCGGTGGCCGTCATATCAATGATTTGACCATCAGCATCATTGCCGATTTCAAGGCGGTCAAACCCTTCACCACCACTGAAATGAACCGTTGAACCATCTGTTGCAGCAATGTCTTCAGTATCAAAGACTAAGATATCGTTACCACTGCCCGCATAAAGTTGGTCAACACCTGCACCACCTGTAAGGGTATCATTACCTTCTTGGCCAAACACAAGGTCATTACCTGATCCGCCATCAAGGCTATCATTGCCGATACCGCCATCGAGGTTATCGTCATTATTACCGCCGAAGAGGGTGTCGTCACCGTCGGCACCGCTTAATGTATCGTTACCGGAACCACCATCGAGACGGTCATTACCTTCAGCGCCGAATAGGGTATCGTTACCCCCATCGCCGTACAGTTTGTCGTCGCCCGTTTCGCCAAACAAGGTGTCGTTATTACCACCACCTTTCAGAGTATCGCTRCCTTCACCACCATAGAGGGTATCGTTACCGCTTTCACCTTTGATGAAATCGTTACCTTCTTCACCAAGAAGCAAGTCGTCACCAGAGCCACCATATAAGGAGTCATTATCAGCACCACCTTCTAGGTTATCGTTGCCTGATTGCCCGTACAGTTTGTCAGCGCCAACCCCGCCTTTAACAACGTCGTCACCACTACCTGCTTTAAGGGTGTCGTTACCTTCTCCACCTTCTAGGTTATCAGCGCCGCCACCGGTCGTGATAGTATCGTTGCCTAAACCACCAATTACCGTATTGTTACCGTCACCAGCATTTATATTGTCATTGCCATCACCGCCGTCGATGTAGTCTTGACCATCGCCAGCCGTGATGGTGTCGTTACCTTCACCACTGGTAATGATGTTGTCGCCATCACCCGCGGAAATACTATCGTTTCCTTCGCCAGTGTCTATTAAGTCATTGCCACTGCCTGCAGTGACACTGTCGTTCCCTAGACCTGATGTGATTTGGTTATGGCCGTCGCCAGCTTTAATTGTGTCGCTGTCATCGCCACTGTCGATAACATCGTGACCAGCGCCTGTAGTAATGGTATCGCTGCCAGCGCCCGATTGAACGGTGTTGTTACCATCACCAAGAGTGATCGAATCATCACCGCCGCTAAGCTCATTTACAGTGTTATTACCGTCACCAGCAACAATGGTGTCGTCACCCTCACCACCATCTATGATGTTGTCTCCTTCACCTGCATCAATGGTGTCGTCACCTGCATTACCCTGAATATTGTCACTGCCTGCGAAGGTTTCGATTTTATCGTCACCAGTGCCGCCATCGACGGTATCTGCGTCAGTACCACCATAAATCGTATCTGCGCCGGCCCCGCCATCAAGGGTATTGGTGCCAGATGTGCCGTGTAGTTCATCGTCACCATCACCACCAGAAAGAGTGTCATCACCCGATCCGGCAAAGAGTTTATCAGTGCCGACACCTCCGGCAATCGTATCGTTACCGTCACCACCCACCAATATATCATCACCTTCGGAGCCTGCTAAGGTGTCGTTACCATCTCCACCTTCTAGAAGATCGTTCCCCGCGCCGCCGTCAAGGTTATCATTGCCGCCAGCGCCATATAGAGCATCGTCGCCACTGCCTGCAGTTACGGTATCTTTGCCTGAGCCGCCATAAAGGGTGTTGGCACCATCGCCAAGGTCAATCGTATTGTTACCAGCTTCACCGTAGACAACATCGTCACCAGCGCCTGCCGTAATGGTGTCATTACCGTCACCAGCGTACAGGACATTGTTACCTTCGCCTGCGGTAATAGTATCGTTGTCGCCACCGCCATAAAGTGTATCGGCGGCATCACTGCCAATGATGGTGTCATCGCCGTCACCACCATAAATTTGATGGCTACCGCCAGATGCAGCAATTAACGTATCGTCACCACCTTCACCGAGTACGGTGTCAGTGCCATCATCGGTAATTAAATCATTACCCTCACCACCTGCGAGGTAGTCGGCACCAGCGCCGCCCACTAAGGTATCGTTACCTGCGCCGCCAAAGACTTTATCATCCCCGTCACCAGCATTGATGGTATCGTTACCGGCACCAGCATCAATGTGGTCGACACCAACACCTGTGCTAATGTTATCGGCACCATCGCCCGAGAATACTTGGTCGTCACCTTCTCCGGTTGAGATTGTATCGGCGTTGATACCACCATAAACGGTGTCACTACCTGATCCGGTTTCAATTTGGTTCGCGCCAGATTCACCGTAAACGGTATCATCACCCGATCCGGTATTGATGTTATCGTCGCCAGCACCGGCATAAATTGTATCGTTACCAGCATTGGCAGTAATGGTATCGTCACCAGAACCACCACCAAGAATATCGTCTTCATCACCACTGATAAGGGTGTCGTTACCATCCTCACCGTAGAGCTGGGAGACGCCTGTTCCGCCGTCGAGAGTATCATTACCTGTCCCCCCGATAAGCACATCTTCGCCGGCACCACCAGAGATTACATCATCACCAGCATCGCCAAGTATGACGTCGTTACCTTCTCCCGCAGTGATGGTATCATCACCGCTTCCGGCTTCGACATAATCGTTGCCAGCACCTGTATCAACGATGTCGCTACCATCTCCTGCTAGTACGGTATCGTTACCTGTACCTGTGCTAATTGTATCTTCGTCAATACCGCCATAGACGTTGTCATCGCCTTCACCAGTTGTAATGGTATTTTGCCCAGCATCACCAAATACGGTATCGTTCCCTGTACCTGAATCAATGGTATCGTTACCTTCACCAGCATAAATGGTATCGTCACCTGCATTCGATGTAATGGTGTCGTTTCCTGTACCGCCACTTAGTTGGTCACTTTCATCACCACTGAGTAAGGTGTCATCGCCGCTGTCGCCGTAAAGCTCTGAAATACCAGTTCCGCCGTCAAGAAGGTCGTTACCGGCACCGCCAGCAAGGATGTCATCACCTTGCTCTCCGTAAAGCTTATCGTCACCTGTGCCACCCACAAGAATATCGTTACCTGTACCACCCGTAACCTCATCGTCACCTGTACCAGCTAACAGAATATCGTTACCTTCGCCGCCACTTAGGGTGTCATCACCAGCTGCGCCTTCGAGGGTATCGTTACCTTGGTTACCTATAAGGATGTCATCGTCTGCACCACCGTGGAGGTAGTCGTTTTCATCGGAGCCGGTTAGGGTATCTTCACCCTGACCCCCGTAGAGGGTAGAGGCATTAGCCCCAGCATTAATGGTGTCGTTACCATCTTCACCAAATAGTTCGTTATTGCCTGAAACGCCTTCAATCAGATCGTCGCCTTCACCTGCGTAGACTTTATCGTTACCAGTGCCTGCATTGATTGTGTCATTTCCAGCGCCAGTAAATACTTGGTCATTGCCAGCACCCGATTGAATGTCATCGACTCCTGAACCTGAGAATATTTGGTCGTCACCTGAGCCTGCAGTGACGGTATTATCACCATCACCTGCGTAGGAAATATTATCACCTTCACCTAAGGTGATATTGTCGTTACCAGATTCACTATAAACCGTGTCGTTATCAGCGCCTGTATTGATCTGATTATTACCATCGCCAGCATAAACGGTATCTTCACCGTCACCGGTATCAATGGTGTCATCACCAAAGTCGGTATAGACGGTATCGTCGCCTGTTCCTGCCGTAATGGTATTGTTGCCCGTCTCACCGAAGATAGTATCGTTACCGGCACCAGCATCGATTGTGTCGTTTCCGTCGCCTGCATAGATGAAGTCATCACCCGCGCCAGCGTTAATAGTGTCGTCTCCCTCATTGGCATGAAGGCTATCGTTACCGTCACCGCCATCAAGCGTATCGTTGCCCTCACCACCAAAAAGGGTGTCATGACCAGTGCCACCGGTTAATTGGTCGTTACCAACGCCACCATAAACTTCATCATCACCTGCGCCACCATCAACAATGTCGTCTCCGACTTCACCAAACACTAGGTCGTTGCCTTCGCCGCCTAATACAATATCGTTTCCATCCCCCCCAAGTACGAGGTCATTGTCGGCACCGCCATCAATTGTATCGTTGCCATCACCACCCATGATGAAGTCGTCACCTGCACCACCAGTGATTTGATCATGGCCAGCATCGCCGTGAATTTCATCATTCCCTTCACCACCAGAAGCGATGTCGTTGCCTAGTCCACCAAAGAGCTTATCGTTCCCTGCATCACCGGACAGTATGTCATTACCATCATCCCCAATGAGCACATCAGCGCCAGTGCCACCATAAATAACGTCATCACCTAGCTCACCCAATAGCAGGTCATCACCATCGCCGCCATAAAGAGTGTCGTTACCATCACTGCCTAATAGGGTATCTGCACCATCATCGCCGTGCAGAACATCGTCGCCGCTACCACCAACCAGTGTGTCGTCACCCTCACCGCCATGTAAGGTATCGTTGTTAATATCGCCATCGAGGAAATCGTTGCCTTCCCCCCCAAAGATGGTATCTGACCCTTGTTGACCAAAGATAATGTCATCACCCTCACCGCCGGTGATGGTGTCATCGTAGATGTTGTTGGCGATAACTTCGGCTGAGTCAATATCAGTAATCGAGTTCCCATCACTGTCGGTAAAATTAAATGAGATTAGCTCGTCACCACTAAATTGCTCGTTGGTATAGGTATAATCAAAAGAAAGTGTGCCATCTTCTTCGACAGTTGCAGGTGCGGTATCAATGACGACGCCACTAGAATCAACTAGCTCAATAAAGACAGCGTCATATGCATTGGTGGTGGTGAATTTTGCATTTATTGAACCAGTGTTATCCACCAAGTAGTTACCAAGCCGAACACTGTGAGTGACCTCTTCAGCGTCTTCTGCTGGGGCAGTGTATTCGTATACTGATTGGGCATTACCCCAATTATCGTCTGGAGCCGGTTCAGCTGGTGGATCTTCGCCGTACTGTACGTCACCAAAAATCGTATCATTACCTTCGTTACCGTCTAATTTATCGCTGCCTTCACCACCAACAACGAAGTCATCACCACCTTTCGCTTCAACTTCATCACTGCCAGAAAGCACATCAATGCTATCGTCGTTGTCAGTGCCAGTGACTTTGTCGTTGTTTTTCGTTCCTTCCATATTGAACCTCGCTTGGTGTTAGCATCCGATTTATGTCTAGTATTTATGACGCACAAAGTGTGCCCAAAATAAAACAGCTCTGAAATTATTCAGCTGCAAATTACTATCTAGCTGTTTCCACTAAATAAATTAAAACTGCTTCTTTTAGCTTAATGTATGAAACTGAGTTTATATTAGTGCTAAAAACAAGAATAGACGGAATAATAGGCATTGCTATATGGTTTTTTGCAAAACGCATAACAAAATGACAAAACCAAAGAAATTGAGGGGGAGAACTAGATACTGATAAATTAGTTAGRATGTAAAGGAGTAAGCTATGGTAAGAGCACCATCTTTAAATCGTCCAGTGCCTTCACCGCGTTCGGATGGATGCCAACGGTTTCCAGAGTAGTTATTGTACTGAATAGTAATCGTGCCTGGGTGCCAGTCAAAATAGCCAAAACCATAGGTGAAGTCAGGGTTCCACGGTTGTTTTTGATTGCTGTCAAAATAGTAAAAAGCGGTACCGTTCACATACCAATTACCAATAATGGAATATTTACAACCCAAGCTAAGTGTTTGGTGGCCCTTCATGTAGGACGTTGTTGCAAGATCAAAGAACTCTGGCGTGTAGTTGTAATCGATTTGGCAACCAATAGCCCCTTCATCGGTAAATGATAGCCAATCTACCACAGGCTCCACAACAGGGAACTTCCACCCGAGAGACCAAGTGCCTTGGTTGAAATTAGTGACAGGCTGATCGTCAGTAGCGTTAAAGCGGTTACCGCCATAATTCGCATACATTAAACTGAAGGTGTAAGGGCGCCAATCACTGTAACCAAACACGTAAGTAAAATCAGGATTCCAAGGTTGCTGCTGATCGGTATCGTAATAATAATAGAGCGTACCCGAAACAAACCAGTTACCTAAAATTGTGTACTTGAGTGACAAAGTTCCGGTTATGTTGTTATTTGTAGGCCCATTGGTTGCGTTTGCAGGAATATTAGCCGCAGCAGTTTCAAGTAGCGGGTAACCAAGACCAAGGTTACCACTTAGCCCATCAAGAAAAGTAGGGTCTTCTTTTTCTGCCCATTCTTCAAAAGGCAGAGAAAAAGAGCTGGATACCCCCTTCCAAATTAAATCCGCTTCTGTTTCCTCTTTCTCTTCGTTGGCGATAGAGCGGATTTTTGTCGGTTCAGTAAGGTTAGGTGACTGTGGATCAGGCGCATGTTTACGTGACTCAGTTAAATACTCACTCGCGCCGCAAGAGGTAGAGATTAAAAGAGTGAGAAAACAACATCGCCGGAAAAGCATTTACATTAACGTCCTTATTAATGGTATCTATCGGATGATGATTGGTGAGCTAAGGCCTAAGACCCAATATCTAGCAAGAGAATATTGGTCACAAATAATTTACAAACTCATCAATAATATAAGCTTTTGATAAATGTGAGTTCTTCAAAAGTAAAATGGCATATGCTTCTACCATTTACTAGCAATAACTTAGCTAGTTTACAACTGTTAATTGATGCGCAACGTAACTAATACATTGTTTATCTGCTGTTTTTTTGACGCCGTAAACAAAAAAAGCCTATTTTTTTGTGACTATGTGTAAAACTTACTAGACTCTTGGGTATAAGGACGTTGTTGTATATGGACTGGTGGAATGATAGTTTGTATGTAACATGATGAATATTTGTTATAAATATAAGCGAAAGGGTGTTTCAGCATGAAGAATATCCTGTTAGTTGATGATAACAGAACAATGCTGCTCTTTATGGAAAAGGTACTTTCCAAAAGAGGGTATGAGATCACCACCGCAATCGATGGTGCACAAGCACTCAAAATTCTAGATGAAAGGCCTGATATTCAATTTGTATTAAGTGATTGGATGATGCCTGAAATGGACGGCATAGAACTTTGCCATCGTGTGAAATCCTCCGATTACTCTCGCTATTTATTTTTTGTATTGTTGTCGGGTAAAGATGATCAGCAGTCGATTATTAGCGGCATTAATGCTGGAGCTGATGACTTTGTTGTTAAAGATACCCATGTGGATGAACTGGTTGCCAGAATAAAAGCCGGATTCAGAACCTTAGAACTTCATAATGAAATAACGAATAAGAATAACCAACTTGATAGTGCTTACGCCACTATGAAAAAAGATTTAGAGTCTGCGGGAGATATGCTGAAGCGCTTATTGCCGTCAGAGAAAAAGCTTTCCGGGGTCGAATTAAGTTATGTGTCAATTCCGAGTGCGCAAATCGGTGGTGACATGTTGGGTTACATGCAGTTAGATGAAGATAATGTCGGTTTTTATTTATTGGATGTTGCTGGCCATGGGGTTTCATCGGCTTTAATGTCTTTCTCTGTTCAACAAAGCATAGCGATTAATTCTGACAAAGGTTCAATTGTAAAGTCAGCAACTTCCGAGCCTCCTTATTATCGTTTGAATGAACCTCATGAAGTACTAAAACAGCTTAATGATCTGTATTTGAGCGATGATCAAAACTTACTCTACTTCACGATGGCCTATGCCATCTTAAATGTGAAAACAGGAAAGATGTCGTTTTCAATTGCAGGTCATCCACCATTAGTGTGGCTGCATGGTAAAGACAGTAATGCTGAATTTATAGGTCAAGATAGCTTCGTGGTAGGGGCGTTTGATTTTGTTGAATATGAAAGCGCATATGTACAGCTTGAGCCTGGCGATAAAATTTGGATTTATTCAGATGGTATAACGGAAGCAGAAAAAGGAACGACGCAGTTTTCAGAAGATGGATTTAAAAACGCGGTAGTTGAACTAAAAGATCACCCAACAGCCGTGCAAACGGAATTGCTTGTAAATAGAGTGAAAGACTGGCAGCAAGCTGACCAATTTGACGATGACGTCAGTGTGCTTGTTGTAGAGTGGATCGGTTATCCAGAAGGGGAAAAACCATGCAATACGAGATTATCAACAAAGGTCAATGCACAATTCTTCAAATAAAAGAAGATCGTTTTGATGCCAAGCTTGCACCGAGTTTTCGTAGTGAACTTGAGCAGTTAGCTGATTCAATCGGTACACATTTAGTTATGGATCTATCTGAAGTCCGTTTTATGGATAGCAGTGGATTAGGCGCTGTAATGGCTGTCTATAAGATGCTTAGAGGCAAGAAGATTAGTGTAGTTAACCCACAACGTGCAGTTAAAGAGCTGCTTAAATTAACACGTATGGATAAGTTAATTACAAGCTTTGACTCTATTGAAGACGCAGTCGCTACAGTCGCGTAAAGGAGTATTTGATGAAAGGAATGATCCTTGCGGCAGGGAAAGGAACACGGGTTAAACCAATCACCCACACAATACCTAAGCCGATGATCCCAATTTTAGGCAAACCTGTCATGGAGTCAATGATCCAGCTTTTTGCTTCTCATGGGGTTGATAAAATTGTTGTGAATACAAGCCACCTAGCTGAAGTGATTGAAAATTATTTTAGCGATGGCCATCATTTTAACGTTCAACTTTCATATTCGTATGAAGGTGAAATGGTTGATGGGAAATTTGTTAGTAAAGCTCTTGGTTCTGCGGGTGGGATGCGCAAAATCCAAGATTTTTCAGGCTTTTTCGATGAAACATTTGTGGTTGTTTGTGGTGATGCCTGGATAGATTTAGATCTTACGGAAGCCGTGCGCCGCCATAAAGAACGAGGTGGCATTGCAACGATTGTTACCCGTGATGTTGATATCGATGAAGTCAGTAAATATGGCGTTGTAGTAACAGACTCCCACGGCAAAGTGACCAGTTTTCAAGAAAAGCCTGCGAAAGAAGATGCACTGTCAACGCAAATAAATACGGGGATCTATATTTTTGAACCAGCTATTTTTGACTTTATTCCAGTCGGTCAAGAATATGATATTGGTAGTGAACTGTTCCCGCTTTTGGTCGACGAAGGCATTAATTTCTTTGCTACAAGCATGGACTTTCAATGGCTTGATGTTGGTAACATCAGTGATATCTGGACCGTAACCAGTGAAATTCTGCATGGGAAGGTACCGGGGTACCCAATTCCAGGCACACAGGTTAAGCCTGGGATTTGGGTTGGTATCAATACCGTATTTGATTATCACCAATGCGATGTAACACCGCCCGTTATTATCAGTAGCGGTTCTGAAATTCAAAATGGTGCTGTGATTGAAGGTCCTGTTGTTCTCGGCGCGAACTGTAAAGTTGAAACGGGTGCTGTTGTTAAACAAAGCCTAGTCAGCGATTACATACATATTGCTTCTACAGCTTATGTTGACCATAAAACGGTATTTGGTGATTACTTTATTAGTCATGATGGCTTCACGCAATCATTAGCTGAACTTAATGCGGTTCATATGCTGAAAGACCGACGTCAAGTACAACCCGTGGTCGGTTCGATTGGAAGCATACCTGCTTATGTTTCTTCCACACCTGCGAGTATCGAGGAAAAAATATTAACTAAATAGACAGGGGCTGCCTGATGGAAGTTATAACTGAACGTTTTAGCAAGCAGTACAGTACTTCAGCAGAAGTATCACGCTTGATTGCTGAAGATATGCAGCGTTATTTACATGAAAATAATGTATCTCAAGATGTCATTGATCAAGTCGAGTTGTGTTTAGTTGAAGTTGTTAACAATGCCTATGAACACGCTTATCAATATTCTGACGAGTGCCCAATTGAGTTCTCTTGTTTTTTCAATGCAGACAGTGAACTTGTTATTGAAGTATCAGACTATGGTCAATCTATGTCGCGAGAGGAGTTTAGTCGGGCAGTTAAAGGTGAGTTTATAGAACCTGACCCTGATGATCCTGAAACTTGGACGACATCTGGCCGAGGTTTTATTATTGTTGTCCAATTAACAGATGATCTTGAATATATAAGCTCTGGGAAAAAAAATACGTTTAAATTTTTGAAGCGATCTGAAAGCTAGGTGATTTTAAGAGGAAACCATGAGAATAATACTATTATTGACGTTATTCTCATTATCTTCTTGTGCGTTAAATTCCCCTAAGAATGAATGGAATATTAATTCTCAGTCTTTAGATGGAACATGGCGACTTGAGATAATTGATGAAGAACAAGGAAGTTCTGACATTCATGATGTCACTGTACCTGGAAATTGGAATTCAGCAGGTATTGAACATGCAGGTGTAGGTTATTATAGCCGTACATTTTCTGTTGCTGATATTGGCGCCAAATCGCGATATTGGCTTCAGCTTGATGCAGTAGATTATGAATCGGCTGTTATTGTAAATGGTAAACTATTGAAAAAAGGAAGTGGCTACTTTATTCCATTAAACACCGAAGTTAGCAATGTTATTAATGAAGGAATAAATGACTTGAACGTATGGGTTAATAGCCCTGACGAGCCATTAACTAAAGATTGGTCATTGAATAAAACACTTATAAAAGGTGTTTTAAACCATCATGATACACGCCCTGGTGGGGCATGGTCAGATCGCGGACAAGACCAAAATTCTGGCGGAATATGGGGAGGAGTCACTTTACGTGAAACAGGACCTGTTGCAATACAACAAGTTAAAATTTTACCGAGTGTGTTGGATGTTAATTCAGGACTAACTACGGCAAACATTACGCTTTCTATTGATAGCCGTGTTGCTCAAAATGCTACTTTTGAAGTTGCATTGACACCAAATAACGAGCAAGAGGTTGAGGTTTATCAATTCGAGAAAAAGCTCGAATTTGGCCAGAAAAAAGTAACAGTTCAACTACCTGAAGCGGTACGAAAACTATGGTGGCCTTGGGATTGGGGGGAACCCAATTTATATCAAGTTGACGTTAAAGTATTGCTAGAGGGAACCCCTTCAGATAAAGCCACAGAAACAGTTGGTTTTCGTCGCATCCGGCTCGATGACGATAGCAGAAAATTCTATGTGAACGATAAGCCATATTTCATTCGAGGTACAAACTACATTGCGAGTCAGTGGCTTGGTGATATTACCACTCTAGACTATCAATTTGATTTAGCACTAATGCAGCAGGCCAATGTGAACAGTGTTCGTGTTCATGCACATGTTGCGGGCAAATCGTTTTATGACGCGGCAGATAAAGCAGGAATCATCGTTTGGCAAGACTTTCCATTACAGTGGGGGTATAGCGATGATCCTGTTTTTTTAGCGGAAGCCGCTCGGCAAACTCAGGCCATGACTGATCTGCTGTACAACCATGCATCGATTGCATTCTGGTGTGGTCATAATGAACCACCTTGGGATGCTAGCTGGATGCAGTATAAATATGACAGTTACGAACCAGAACAAAATGCAGTTCTTACTGAAAGGGTGTATCAAAAGTTGCTTAGCGCTGGTGATGGACGAATTGTACGCAAAGCATCTTATACCAAGGAGCACCCTTGGTTAGGGTGGTACTCCGGTAAGTATACCGATTATGCAACTTATCAACCGTCAATGATTGTCAGTGAATTTGGCGCACAAGCAATGCCAAGCTGGGAGGTTATTGAGGGGCTTGTTGATAACAAGAAAGAATGGCCACTAACTAAAGCGACAGTTGAGAAGCTGAAATACCATAATTATCAACCCTATGAAACCTTAAAGCTTGCTAATGTGCAACAAGGTGAATCTCTGTCACAGTTTTGGGGAAATTCTCAAGAATATCAAAGAGTAGTAACAAAATTTGCAGCTGAGCATCTAAGATTAAATAAAGATGACGGTGTTGCTGCAATTTACCAGTTTATGTTTGTTGATAGTTGGCCTTCCATTACCTGGTCGGTATTAGATGTTGAGCGAAATGAAAAGCCAGGCTATCAAGCACTTAAGCAAGCTTATCAACCTATTTTAGCGGTTGTAGAGTTAGATAAAAGCCGTTTAGTCGCAGCGGTGTCAATCACGATAATTAATGATTCATTGAGAGCCTTTGAAGGTGCGAAAATTATAATTTCAAATGCTTACAATGATGACAAATGGGTATTTAAGAATGTATCAATACCCGCAAACAAACAAATCAAAGTCATTGATGGTGAGGTTTTAATGGGGATGTCCGAATTTTTGAATATTGAAATTCGAGATCATCAAGGGGTCGTAATAAGCCAAAACCATTATCAGGCTAAAGACTTTAAAGGCTAGGTACATATGACAAGGATGTTGGCGTTATTTTTCGGGGTACTCTCTGCTAGCGCGGTGCAAGCAGAAACTATTGCGGTGAATCAGCAGGGATATTTCCCAACAGGTGACAAACATGCCTATGTATTGTCAGGCAGTACTAAGACCGTCTCTTTATACTCGCTAGATAAAGGAAAAGATGTTCTTCAACTTGATGTACTTGAAACAACAAAATTGGCTGATGAGCGGGTACTTAGTAAAGTGGATTTTTCTGAGTATTCGAATCCAGGTTGGTATCAACTATCGAATGGTGAGAACCAGTCGGCTCCTTTTTTAATCGCTCCTAACGCCTACGAAAACCTGAATAATCGTTTGGTTCATGCGCTTTATTTACAACGCTCTGGCATGCCAATTAATGATGCCTTAACGGGTATGCGTCGCCCTGAAAGCCATATGAGAGATGGGATTATTTTCCGTGGTGATACTTTTCATAAAGAAGGCTCACAGCTTAATGTGACTGGCGGTTGGTATGATGCCGGTGATTTTGGTAAGTATGTTGCCACGACAGCGATCACAGTTGCTCGGTTGTTAGAGGCTTATCGACAAGCGCCTGATTTATACCCAATAGAAGGTTCACAAACATTACCGCCAATTCTTCAAGAGGCAGTATATGGGTTGGATTGGCTTTTAAAAATGCAGCGTGAAGATGGTGCAGTATACCGCAAAGTATCTGGGGCCAAATGGCCCGCAAAAATTGGACCGTGGCAAGATAATCAAACTCGTTATATTTATGGGGTAAGCAGCCCTGAAACGGCCAAATTTGCCGGTGTAATGGCTTTTGCATCACGTACGTTAGCGCCTTTTGATCGCACATTATCTCGTTCTTATTTAAAAGCGGCATTACATGCCGCCAATTACCTTGAATTACAACCAGAACAATATATTGATTGGCTTGCTGGTGATGATAGCGGTTCTGGTCCTTATGTTAAAAATAAAATAGATACAGAACCGTCATTAGATACAGATGTTGATGATCGTCTTTGGGCGTTTGCTGAGCTTTATATCACAACAGGTCAGGGTAAATATCTTGAAATGTTTAAGCAGCATTATGATCCGCGCTGGATTGATATTTTCGAGTGGAAAAACCCAGCAGTAATGGGGGTTTGGCACCTTATTTTAGAAGAGCAGGGTGAGTTTCGCGATACGTTAGCGGCTGATTTACAAACTGTTGCGAACCGGTATGTGCAGCAAGCTCAAACGTCCCCATTTCATATTGCCAATCAACGGTTCATCTGGGGCTCAAACAAGATGACAGCAGAAGCGGGTATTTTAGTTGCTTGGGCTGATTTTGCGAATGCTGAAAAGAATAACCGTACCACCGTTCAATCACAGATTGATTACCTGTTAGGGGCAAATGCGTTTGATATGAGTTTTGTTACTCATAGCGGAACGTATGCGGTTAGACATTTACACCACCTCTATCAAATCGCGACAGGTGTCAGTTTGCCGGGCTTTTTAGTCGGTGGACCTAACGAATTAGCACAAGCTGGTGTAGCACCTAAAAACATGGGCATGCTGAGTTATGTGGATAGTGAAAAGTCATATGCAGTTAATGAGTTTGCAATTGATTATAACGCGAGCCTTATTGGTTTGTTGGCTGTGCATAGAACGTACTTTAACCAAAAATAATCGGAGTTAAAGAAATGGATTTTTATTTTAAGGAGTTTGAGCACCGTAAGCCACCTGAGCCAGTGCCACATAGTATGTCAAGGGAGCTACTGTATCAGTATCTTGCAACGTGTAATCTGACTTTAGGGCTTTGGTATTTATGGTGGCGTTGGTCGTTTGCGCTTAACTATGATGCAATGTGGTTTGCATTCCCATTAGCATTTGCAGAGTCGTGTGCATTTGTTGGATCGGTATTGTTTACGTTTAATCTTTGGAAAACCAAAGACGAACCGAAACGTCCACCACCACACACTATTGATGAGTGTGTGTCAGACGATAGCCCCGAAGGTGGTGATACCCGGCCAATAAGTATTGATGTGTTCTTCCCAACGTATGATGAAGAACCTGAGCTTGTTCGCTTAAGCATTCAAGATGCACAAAAAATTCGATACCCATACGATATTGAAATTAAAATTTTCATACTTGATGATGGCAAACGCCCTGACATGGCGGCTTTAGCTCAAGAAATGGGCGTGGAGTACATCACGCGTGAAAATAATGTTGGGTTTAAAGCGGGTAACCTTCGTAATGCGCTAGAGCAAACATATGGTGATTTTATTGTCATTTGTGATGCTGACACACGTCCGTTTCCGACTATTTTAGAGAATACAATTGGCTACTTTCGTGATCCTGATGTTGCTTGGGTTCAGACGCCACAGTGGTTCTTTGATTTACCCGAGGGTGAACGCTTGCCGAAATGGCTTAACCGTAAAGTAGGCCGGTTCGGGGCAATGTTAGGACGTGGAATCGAGCGTTTTTATGGGCCTGTAACGCTTGGTGAAGACCCGTATGTTAACGACCCGCAAATGTTTTACGATGTTATTCAACGCCGCCGTAATTGGGTAAATGCATCTTTCTGTTGTGGTGCTGGTTCAATACACCGACGCGAAGCGGTGATGGAAGCTGCATTACGGAGTTACAGTGAGCAGATTAGTAAAGAACACCGCGAAGTTGAAAAACAGATCCGTAAAATAACCAAAGAAAAGAGTGTTGATAGTGAAGTGTCAGATAATTTACGTCAGGAAATTATCTTTGATACCGAATTCACACCTTATAAATTCCATGTTTCAGAAGATATTTACACATCTATTGTTCTTCACTCAGATACTGAACGTAATTGGCGATCGGTCCAGCACCCTGAAGTGGAAAGTAAAATGCTCTCTCCTCAAGATTTACAAACTTGGACTGTACAGCGTTTTAAATACTCTGGCGGTTCGATTGATATCTTTATGAACGATAATCCCATACTCAGAAAGGGAATGGATTGGAAACAAAAGATGATGTATGGCGCGAGTTTTTGGTCAAACTTGTCGGCTGTGTGGAATATTATTTTCTTGTTATGTCCTATCATTTATTTCTTAACCAGTATCGCACCAGTAAGTGCCTATGACGTAACGTTTTACCTTCATTTTATTCCATTTGTATTGACGGCTGAATTAGCCATGATGGTCGGAACATGGGGAGTGTCTGGTTATAAGGGGAAAACGAACTTCTTGTCCTTCTTCCCTGTCAATATGCGGGCACTTTGGACGGTATTACGTGGTAGGAAAATAAGCTTCCCAACAACACCGAAAGAACGTCAAACAGGTACTTTTGGAAAATTGGTTATACCTCAAAAAATAATATTTGGCCTAAGCCTATTTAGTATGGGGTTTGCTTGGTTTAGTTATTTAACGGGTGCTTTCGGTAACTATTCGTTAGGCGGACTCATTTTTAATAGCTTCTGGACCGTAAACAATATGATGGCGATGTGGGGCATGATAGCGGCCGCTTATTGGTCGCCACCACCGACAGACAAAGAGCAAGAACAGCAGGAATCTGAGGAATTAGAATATGGAATTTAAACAAGCTTTTGTTAATGCCCGGCATCATATAGTTTTTCTATTAGGGTTATTTACCGCTCTTGCTATCGCTTTCAGTATTGAAACGCGTGATTATGGGCATATCTTAGGTAATATAACGTTTGAGTCACAAGAAGAAATACCGATTCGTGAAAATCGTGTACTCAACGAAGATGAGTTCGTGTGGGCGAATACGGCATGGACATATTTTGAAAATAATTATCAAGAAAATACAGGGCTAGTTAACTCGGTTGATGGTTACCCTTCTACTACGATGTGGGATACCGCATCATATTTAATGGGGCTCTTAGCGGCCGAAAAATTAAATGTGATCAGTAAATCTCAATTTGAGTTACGGATGGAAAAGGCACTACACACCTTGGCTCGATTACCGCTCATTGACGGTAAGCTTCCTAATAAAGCGTACAACACCCAAACGTTGCAAATGGTAGATTATGCAAACCAACCGGTGGAAAATGGTATTGGTTGGTCGGCGATTGATATTGGGCGTATTCTTGTGCCGCTAAATATTATGGTTTGGCAGTATCCACAGTTTAATAAACACGTGAATGATGTACTGAACCATTGGGATGTGAGTGTCATGATTAAAGATGGCTACTTATATGGTTCCCGCCCTTCAAATAAAGAAGAAGGGATGGAATTGGTACAAGAAGGCCGTATCGGCTATGAGGAGTATGCATCGAAAGCCATGTCTTTGATGGGACGTGATGTATTTAATGCAATGAAATATATCGACTACCTTGAAATGGTTGAAATTGACGGTGTTGATATTCCTACAGATTTACGTGACCCTGCTAGGTTCCATGCACATAACTATGTGGTGAGTGAGTCTTACATTCTTGATAGTTTAGAATTTGGTGCTGATAGTGTGTCGAAAATATTTTCACACCGAGTTTATAAAGCGCAGGAAAATCGCTATAACCGCACTGGTATATTAACGGCAGTGAGTGAAGATAATGTCGATGAAGCCCCTTATTTCGTCTACAACACGGTTTTCTCTGATGGTAAAGCGTGGAATGCCATTTCAGATCAGGGTGATGATGCCTCGCATTTGAAAACGCTATCGACTAAAGCCGCATTTGGTTGGTACGCACTTTATGATACACCGTATACAGACCTATTAATTGATGATGCAAAAGCGTTGTTCTCAGATGATAAGGGGTGGTATTCAGGTCGCTATGAAAGTGACGGAAGAGTCAATAAAGCAGTAACCGCAAATACAAACGGTATTGTTCTTGAATCTTTGGCTTATATCGAAAATGGAGCATTACTGAGTGTTGGTGCTAAGTAAACCGCAGCTATGATAGGGAGTGTCGTATGCGTTATATCATTGTTTGCCTTTTAGGGGTGTTAGCTACCGGTTGCGGTAATAAATACAATAGCTTTTCTGACGATGTGGTTGAGCGAAAGAGTCATTGGTCGACGCCTAAACCTCGTCAGGGGCCATTGACAGAAAAAGAAATGGATATGGCTCGTATTGCTTGGAAGTATTTTGAAAATAACTATCAGGAATCAACTGGGCTAGTAAATGCGGTAAATAACTATCCGTCTGTTACATTGTGGGACACCGCCTCTTATTTAGCTGGCATGGTGAGTGTCTACGAATTAGGCATTATTGAAAAAGAGGAATTTGACCGACGATTTATTCGTCTGTTAACAACCTTAAATACACTGGATTTGTTCAGGAATGAGCTTCCCAATAAGGCTTATAATACTCAGACGGCTGCGAAAGTAGACTATGGTAACCAGCCTGGTGAGATTGGCTATTCAGCGTTAGACCTTGGTCGTTTGCTTATTTGGCTTCATATCATTAAACACCGCTATCCTGAGTATGCAACAGGTATAGATTCTGTCATGTTGCGCTGGAACTATTGTAATGTCGTCGATGAAAATGGCACGATGTTTGGGGCATTACTTGAAAAAGACAAACCCGTGCAGTACCTGCAAGAAGGGCGTTTAGGTTACGAAGAGTATGCAGCGAAAGGTTTTCAACTTTGGGGGTTTGATACAACGCAAGCTTCATTAGCGGAACCATATAGCACCATTAACTTATATGGCTATGACATTCCTTATGACACTCGTGACCCACGAAAGCTAAAAGCACACAGCTACGTCGTAACAGAAAGTTATGTTCTTGATGGTATAGAGCTGGGGTGGGATGAGTTTGATGATCGTTCTCCTCATGATTATAACTACTCGAGTGATTGGATTGCCGAATTTGGATTACAAATATACCGAGTACAAGAAGAGCGTTATAAGCAAACGGGTATTATTACTGCGCGTACTGAGCACCAGTTAGCGGGGCCTCCGTATTTCGTGTATGACACAATTTATACAGATGGTTTTGCTTGGAATACCATTTCTGAAACTGGCGACTTTTTACCTCAATTCTCGGCTGTTGCTATTAAAGGTGCGATGGGGATGTGGGTACTATGGGAGACCGAATATACAGATTTATTGTTTGACCACATTTCGCATCTGTACGACCGCGAGAAAGGTTTTTATGAAGGGATCTTCGAAAATGGCACAGGTTTAATTGAGACCTTTACGTCGAACAATAACGGTATTACATTAGAAATTCTATTGTATAAAGCTCAGGGTAAGCTTCTTCAGTATCAGGATAATGTAGCGCCAAGCTTATGGGAAAAAGCATTGGAATCACCATTTGGCTATGAAGGCCAATGTTTACCGCGGAAAAAACGACAGCAATAAGCTGTTTCTTCTCAGTTAAAAGGATGTAGATGTTGAGAAAAGCGGTAATTGTATCTTCTGTATTCTACCTCGCATCATGCGGGGTAGTTTATCAGGGGGTACAAAGTGGAATGACAAGCATGAACGAATCGCAAGTTATTCGCCAAGGGCGCTATGGAGAACTGACAGAGCAAGAGCTTGAGTGGGCTGAAACTGCATGGACATACGTTGAAAATAACACTGATCTTACTACTGGATTAGTGAATTCGCTCGACAATTACCCGACAACAAATTTATCTAACCTCGCTGATTACCTTATGGCCTTAATGGCCGCTCAAGAATTTCAATTTATTACCAGCAAAGAGCACGATGAGCGCTTGACGCTAGTATTGAGCTTTTTAAATGAAATGCCTCTTGGTTTAACGGGAGTTCCGAATAAGGTCTATAGCACAGGTACTGGCCAGATGGTCGATTATGCCAATCAACCAGGAGAGCTTGGTTGGTCATCAATAGACATTGGTCGGTTACTAATTGTATTGGCAATGACCAAGCAACGAAACCCAGAGTTTTCAGAGTACATAGATAAAGCGGTATTACGTTGGAACTTCTGTGAATTAGTGACTGAAGAAGGCGAACTATATGGAGGGGTAATCAATGACGGACAAGTCCAACGTTTTAAGGAAGGGCGTTTAGGCATTGAAGAATATACTGCATATGGTTATCTAGATTGGAAAATTGTACCTGATAAAGCCATGATGCTTGACCCCTATGAAGTGGTCACAATCAATGGTATCGATTTGCTGTTTGATGGACGAGATCCTCGTCATTACGATGTACTCCGGCCGGTTTATAGCACGCCGTATTTGTTGCTGGGTATGGAGTTTAACTGGGACAAGATAAACGATAAGTCGTCCAGTGACTCAGTTCATAGCAATGAGGTACTTGCCGCTATGGCGGATTCAGTTTATCGCATACAGGAGTCACGCTGGAATCAAGACCGAATATATACCGCACGAGGCGAGCATGTTGTTACGGGAGAACCGTATTTTGTATACGATAGCATTTATGCGCTAGGTACGCCGTGGATCACCATTGCTGAAGATGGTAGCGATCATGACGAAAAAGCGCTTGTATCAACACGTGTTGCGTTTCAGATGTGGGCTCTATGGAAGACAGATTATACTAAGCGGCTAATGACTCTAGTTAGAGAACTCTATGATCCTGATCGCGGTTGGTATGAAGGGCGCTATGAATTAACCAGCAGTTATGAAAAGAGTATTACCCTTCAAACGAATGCAGGAGTGATGGAAGCATTATTGTATAAAGCTAATGGTAAGCTTTATAAACCGCGTGGGGAAAGGGAGTTTCGTGATGTACAGTTTGACTCTCGCTTTTATCACCCTGGAAGGTGCTTAGTGGAGACGTTCCAATGAGCGCAATATGCAGATTCATAATAATCAGCCTTTTTGCTTTGTTGCCAGTAATAACCAGCCATGCTGCAACGGTTGATGTGGCTTTGTCGCACTATACCAAGGCCACTCACTTGGCGAGCCTTGGACGCTATGAGCAAGCATCAGAACAATGGCATCGATTAACCATTATTTTCTTGAGTTCAGAAGCCAAGCTCGGCCGTAAACGGATGTGGCAATACGCGGGTTTATCAGAAGCCTTGGCAGCTGTTGCTGCGGATAAAGCCAATAATGCCGATGCTTATCAATACTGGGCGGATAGTACACGTTATTTGATGACTGGCGGTACGAACTGGGATCAAATGCGCAAGAAGCTTCATCGTCGATATGAAAGGGCAAACACCTTGCTATCGACTCAATTACAGGTGGCTGATTTAGCATCAAGTATTGATGCCGAGTGGCAACAAGAACTAACAACATTACAAGTTTGGGATGAAAAACTCGGTTTGTATCGGTTTAAAAGTCCTAAGCTTGGCTTGCAAGATGCAAGAGACTATCAAGTACCATCAAACATCCAACCTGCGCCTATACAAAAACCTGTGACTGTTTATCAACCAAGGACTGGTGGGAAAAAGCTCAGTGGGCTAAATAAAACCTTCAGTAATGAGCAACAATTTGTGCCAGTTGTTGAGCCCACTCTCGACGTCGTTCCTGATCAAGCAAAAGAGAGGAATCTAAAGCAGAGCCAAGGCGCTGAAACACAGAAATTAAGCACTGAGAAAGTGGAAGTAATTGATACGGAGTCTTCTGTTACTCGGCACTTAATTGTAACGGATGCTGGTATTAAGCTTGATACGGCCCCAGTGATGAGTAAAGGCATTATTATTGCCCCAGATGCTAGGTTAGCAGCAGATGAACAATTAAAGAAAGGTCCGGTTAAAATAGTGAAGGTTGAAGAGGCGGTCATCGAAATAGATGCTATAGAAGTCGGTGCTGAAGACGCTGTCATCGCCACACCTATTGAAGCATTAGAGTTTGAGGAACAGGCAGTTGGCCCAGTATCGACGGCTGAGGCAACCCCTGATCCTTTAGAGGAAAAAGAAGCTACAAAGCTTAATGAATTCAATACAACTATTATCCCTCGGGCAAACCTTGATAGCTCAGATAGCCGTGGCGTTAAAGCGATTCAAAGAAGAAGTTTTGCACCTGTTACAGAAGCTCAAAATTAAAAGGTATCAAGTTTATTTTCTTCCCTTAACACATAGATTATATACCGCTACTTTTATCAATCCGATATATATCGGCACTTTATGATATGACATAACACAAGCAGTGTGATGCAGGTATAAACATATGAAATCTGTTGTGTAATTTTTTTGTCTTTATCAACCCTATTACTATGATTAACTTAAGCCCCGTTGTTGTTGTGGGCGAGTGTTTAAAGGAGTTAGTCAGAAGGAATAGGCAATGACAGCATCAGAGAAAATTGTACAAAAGGCTTTGACTGAAGCAAGTGATTACTTTGATTTAACTGATTCAAGTCATCAAAAAAGGCTGCTAGCGTTAGCCAATACGCTTTATTGCCTAAAAGATATCCCAACCAGTTATTATCAAGAGTTACTTTCATCTAAGCCCCAGCCTCTAGAGTTTCGTCTTGCGGTAAAATTAGTGGAGTCACGCCGCTATATTTTGAAGTTGAATAAGCCATTAACGGTGGGTGTTGTCTTCGCCATGTGGGGCGAACATAATCGACTGAATGAAAAAACAGTTTCAAATCCAAATGGTGAAGATTCATTAAAGGCCAAAATTAACCAGTTAAATTGGGTTACTCAAGGAACTGCCGTTGATTGGCATTTATACCCTGTTGATGACGGCTGCCCGCATGGTAGTGCCGAAATTTCTGAAAGTATTTTAAGTGATCACCCCGATAAGAATAAGGTAACGGTATTGCGTTTGGTTGATGCTTTACCCACTCAAATTGGTCCGTTAGCCAATTTAGCCAATGCTGATGAATCCCGTAAAGGTGGGGCAATTATTTATGGTTGTCAGAAAGCCCTTGAAGATCGTGTCAACTGTGTCGCTTATACCGATGCTGATAACTCAGTTCACCTTGGTCAATTAGGGTTACTACTCAAACCGTATATTAATGATAATGCAAAGGTTGTCCTCGGTAATCGTAAACACCCAGATTCAATTTTAATTAAGCAGGAAGAGCGTTGGGGGGTTGGAATTAAAACATTACGACATATGCAGCGAATGCTAGGTCGAGCGATTTTTTCTAATGGTATTAAAGACACCCAAGCTGCATTCAAGCTTTATGATAAAGAGGTAATTAAAGCCATTCTTGCTGCACCATCGGTATATGACTTTTCTTTTGATACCGATTGGATTTTTGCTGCAATGAAAGGTGATTTTGAATTACAGACGGTGCCTTTTGCTTTTATTGACTCTGCGGCAGAATCCGCATCGATTGTTCAAGGCCCGATGACTACGTGGTATACCTTGCTAAGTGGATTAGCAAAAGCCGCGCAAGACAGAGACATTGATCATAATGCGCATATGGCAACGGTTTTCGAGAAGCAAATCAAAAGTCACGAAGACTTGGAATTAATTATAAACACTTTACCGCCTGAGTTGGTTGATGTTGAAGATGCCCAATTAGGCGATCCGCTAGTATTGTCACCCACACAGCTAGAAACGTGGTTAATAGAAATGAAACAGCTGCAAGCTGAAACAGTTTCATAGCTTTGCCACGATAACGTGAAAATGGCAATGTAGAAAATGATTATAATGATAAAACGCGTAGATATTCTCTACGCGTTTTTAATGAGAATGATAATCATGGTAGAGATATTAGTCGTGAAATAAAATATCGTTATATTCTGTTGCTTGAATGTCAGAAAAACGATCTTCAAGGCACTGTTTTGTTTCAGAATCACAGTAAACTTTATTGCTTAATGAGTAGCGTGTGGTGTCAAAATTTTCACTGCCTACATCATTGATGAGCTTCATCATTTTATCTTGTGCCTCTTGGCCTAAGTACTCTTTAGTAAATGCCATGGAAATACCATAACTATCGACGCAAAACCCTGCTTTATCGTCACAAATAACACCGTTGTCAGGTGAGTAAATATGCTCAGATAGTGAGACTTGTGCTTGAACAAGGCCATAACTGAGGAAAAACAACACGTGCAAGATAAGCAGTAAGGCAATTCTCATAATGTCACCAGTAGAGGTCGTTGATGCTGTTAAGGATAGTGTTTCTTTTACAAGCTAATGTAACCTTTCAGAGAAATGGCGATCGTATTTGGGCTTTTCAAATAGGGATTCAGGTGTTTACTCGATAGTGAGCCAATAACAAAATCGATCATCATATAAGCTTATTAATATCAAAAGAAAGGATAGAGTAATGAACTGGTATTTATATGTACTTAAAAAGTACGCGGTGTTTACTGGGCGGGCACGCAGGCAAGAGTATTGGTACTTTATATTAATTAATATGCTTATTAGTTTTGCGCTTCAGATGATAAATCAATGGTTTATTAATCCAGCAGACTCAGGTGGGGGTGTGTTGGGCGTTATCTATTCGCTGGCAATATTAGTACCGACATTGGCTGTCAGTGTTCGACGTTTGCATGACACAGGAAAGAAAGGCTGGTGGTTATTATTGGGTTTAATTCCGGTTGTTGGTGTGCTGGTTTTGATTTTCTTTTTTATACAAGACAGCGAAGTAACGAGTAATGTGTATGGACCAAACCCTAAACATGAAGGATCAGTACACATGAGTATCTAATGCTCCTCGCCTGTGAGGTTACTTGGATGACATTCTGAGTATTTAAAATAAGAAAATATTCTTATTTATGAGAATGGAGACAGATTCTTTCATCTAATAATGGTTGTATTCAGTTCATTATACTCTTTTCAAACAACAGCATACAGTTTTCAACTGTCTACTTTTCCCTCAAAAGATATATCATTCACTCTTCTACACTTAATCAGGTAATTATACATACGTGCCTTATCGGTGGTGCTATATCGCGATTAAGGCTGTTTTAAGTTGGCTAATAAAATTTATAAGATGCTACAGATTGTCTTGGAGTATCATAATGAAAATTAACAAGATAACACTTACCTTGCTAGCTGTGTTTATTGGCTTTTCCACTCAAGGCTTAGCTTCTGGTAAATACGACAAAGATGACGATAATTCGTATTACAGTGGGCAAGGTTCTAACAGTGGCAAAGGTAACAGCGGGAAAGGTCATAAGTATGGCCGTGACTCGTATGATGAGTATGAGAGTGATGATAGCTACGGTGATAGTAGTGATTCTGATTATTCAAGCTCAGGTGGTGATGGCTACGGCAACAGTGGTGGATCGGATTATTCACACTCAGGTGGCGATGGCTACGGCAATAGTGGTGGCTCGGATTATTCACACTCAGGTGGTGATGGCTACGGCTACGGTAACAGTGGCGGCTCGGATTATTCACAATCGGGTGGTGATGGCTACGGTAACAGTGGCGGCTCGGATTATTCACATTCAGATGATGGCTATGGCGATAGTGACGACTCAGATTACTCTCATTCAGATGATGGCTATGGCGATAGTGACGACTCAGATTACTCTCATTCAGACGATAGCTATGGCGACGAAGAAAGTACCAGTAAACGTCTGGCTGTAAGGCTTATTGGTTCTGGTGACATGTATGAAGGAGAAGTGCCAGATATTGATGGTGATAAAAACCCTGATCCCGCGATTTGCTTTGATGTTGATGTGCAGAATATTGCTGATGGTGAGGTGATTGGTAGTGCAACAGACTGTTTATCAGAGGTAACACCCGATGGCGGAGGGGGGGGATTAAAGTTAATTGGTACAACTTTCTTTTACTTACCTGATGGCTTAGTTGTGACGAGAGGCTTAACGACGGTTCAGCCAGTATTACAAGATACGATTACCCCTGAAGGCCAGACTATTACTCATATTACTGGTGCTTCAAGTGATCAAAACAGTGTAATTAAAACCAGTGGTGATTATTGGTGGCATAAAGGGACAGCACGACTATCAGGTATGGTAGATATGTCAGGCTTTGGTGGTGGAGTTGGCGATCCTATTTACTTCGACTGCTTGTTCATTATTGATCTGGAGAAAATGGAAAAACCAACCTATTGGAAAAATTGGTATCGTCATCATTACTATAAAGATAGCCGTTATGATGGCAGAAAAGATGGCAACAAACAGTACGATAGATATGAAAGTTATTCATCGGAATCTGATGATGGACATTCCTATCAATCGTCGACTAGCACCCACTACTATTCTAGCTCTTCAAACTCTTCGGGTTACTAGTATCTGAAATGTTCAAAATAAAACCCAGAGCATCACTCTGGGTTTTATTGTTTTAATCGTAATTAGTTAAGCTTTCGCGAACTTATAAGTACGGTAGCCACCAATAAGGTTACGTGCCTTATAACCATTATTGACTAACTGGCGATAGGCTACGTTACCGCGTAACCCAACCTGGCAGTAAATAACAATTTCTTTGTCTTTAGGTAGCTCGTTCATACGATCACGTAGCTGATCGACTGGGATATTGATAGCACCTTCAAGATAGCCGACAGTTTTTAGTTCACCTGGGTTGCGTACATCAAGCAGTAACTGATTGTCAGTTAAGTCATCAATCTCATCGAAATGAATAGGAGTTGAGTCGCCTTTGATGATGTTATTTGCCACAAATGCAGCTTGGTTGATGACATCTTTAGCGCTACCAAATGGTGGGGCATAGGTTAGCTCAAGATGCTGAAGCTGTTCGATAGTCATTCCTGCACGCTGGGCCACAGCCATGATATCAATTCGTTTATCAACACCGTCTTTACCTGCTGCTTGAGCCCCTAAAATTTTGCCTGTTTTCGGGTCGAATAGCATTTTGAATGATACGGTTTCCGCTCCTGGGTAATAGCTAGCATGGCTTGCTGTATGAACGTAAACCTTTTCGTAATCAGTACCATCACGCTTTAGTTGCTTCTCATTTTTACCTGTAGAGGCAATGGCGAAATCAAATACTTTGCATATTGCGGTACCCTGAGTACCTTGGTAGCTTTCGCTGCGACCCAGCATATTATCAGCAGCCATCCGACCTTGGCGGTTAGCTGGGCCAGCTAACGGTACCAGTGTCTGCTCACCTGTAACGAAGTCTTTTTCTTCAATCGCGTCGCCAACAGCATAGATTGAAGGGTCATTGGTTTGCATGGATTCGTTGGTTTTAATGCCACCAAGCTCACCAATTTCTAAGCCGGCTTCAACGGCAAGTTTTGTTTCAGGGCGAACACCAATCGCCATGATAAGAATACCTGTATCTAATGTATCGCCGTTATTGAGCGTTAGGGTTAAGCTTTGTGGATCTGACTTATACTGCACAGACTCTAGGGCAATATTTAAACGAAGATCAATGCCTTTGTCTTTGATCTCTTGATGGACAAACCCTGCCATCTCACGATCAACAGGGGTCATGACTTGATCCGACATTTCAATCAGTGATGTTTTGATCCCCAGCTGGTGGAATGCCTCCATCATTTCGAGCCCAATAAAACCACCACCAACCACTGTGGCATGATCGGGTTTATTGATCTCAATGGTTTTGATGATCTTGTCCATATCCGGAATATTGCGTAGTGAATGGGTTAACGGGGTGCCGAGGCCTGCAATGTTAGGAGTGATTGGCGCCGCCCCAGGACTGAGCAGCAGGAAATCATAGCTTTCTTGGTATTCGCTGTTGTCGAGCATGTTGCGTATTGTGACAACCTTATTTTCGCGGTTAATAGCAATAACTTCATTCATTACACGAACGTCGACATTAAATCGAGCAAGAAAGCTGGCTGGAGTCTGTAGAAGTAACTTACTGCGATCCTGAATATCGCCCCCAATGTGGTATGGCAGTCCGCAGTTGGCAAATGACACAAATTCACCACGTTCAAACATGATAATTTCAGCATCTTCGCTTAAACGTCTCGCCCTTGCTGCCGCAGACGCTCCACCTGCCACGCCACCAACTATCAGAATCTTTGTCATCATTATCTCCATTAACCTCAGAAAAGAGGGATTCCACGATTTGTAATCTCAGCATTGTATCTGAATACGATAAAACATTAAATTAGAGCTTGCTAATTTAATGTTTGCTTTATTAGTATTGACTAAATCTTGTTATTTAGTATCCTCTAATATAAGAGTCCTCCAGCTGTAAGGAAAAATGATGAGTTTTAGTCTTCCATGGGATGCACTATTTGGCGGCATGTTGTTAGGTGTGTCAGCCGTTTTATTATTAGTGATGAATGGGCGAGTAGCGGGAATAAGTGGCATCGTGTCGGGGTTGCTAAAACCTAAACAGGGTGAAATAAGCTGGCGAGCTTTGTTTGTTGTAGGCATGGTTGTAAGTGGTGGGCTTGCCCCTTTTATTGGGTTTGAAGTACCTGAAACATTGCCAGTGTCGTCTTGGCTTTGGGTTTCAATTGCTGGTTTGCTGGTCGGGATAGGAAGCAAGCTTGGTAATGGTTGTACAAGTGGGCATGGGATCTGTGGCATGGGAAGGCTATCAAAGCGTTCTATTGTTGCAACTTGTACCTTTATGGCTGTTGCAATGCTAACGGTTTTTGTTCGTTTACATTTAATTTAAAAGGCAAAAATATCATGGCATCAAAAATTATGGCCCTGATTTCTGGATTACTTTTTGGTTTAGGAATGATGGTGTCAGGCATGGTTGATCCACATCGCGTGATTGGTTTTCTTGATATTGCAGGCAATTGGGACCCTAGCTTGGCGTTTGTGATGGGTGGAGCATTAGCTGTATTTATGCCTTCCTATTTTCTTCTGATCAAACCAAGGGAAAAACCTATCTGTGAAGCCGAATTTAAAGTGGCGACCCATAGCCTAATTGATAGACCTTTAGTGATTGGAGCTGGGCTTTTTGGCTTGGGGTGGGGCATTGCTGGTATTTGTCCTGGACCTGCTGTTACCTCTGTCGCTGGATTGAATCCGTCAATGCTAATGTTTATTGCTGCAATGCTTATAGGTATGTTTGCTGCAGACATGATTAAAAAGAAACGAGAATAAGCATTTGGCATTAATTGTTATGAAAGTAACAAGGGCACGTAATGTGCCCTTGTTCTATCTATCTATCTATATTAATTAAACCACTGTAATGAGTGGCTTAACGTTGTCACGCTGCCGATGACAATTAATGCAGGGCTAGCCGCAGTGCTTGCGAGTTCTGGTAACGCCGCTAAGCTGCCCGTTAGTACACGCTGCTCTGGGCGAGTACCATTTTCAATTATCGCGCATGGTGTATCAGCTGCTAAACCATGGGTGATGAGTTTGTCACTGATGTGACCGCTCTGCTTAAGCCCCATGTAGAACACCAACGTATTATTTGATTGCGCGAGAGATGCCCACTCAATTTCACGTCCGTCTTTTTGAATGTGACCCGTAATAAACTGTACGCTTTGTGCATGGTCGCGATGCGTTAGAGGGATACCAGCATATGCCGTTGCCCCGGCTGCGGCAGTAATACCAGGAACGACGTCGAATTTAATTCCGTGCTTAGCCAATTCTTCTAATTCTTCGCCGCCACGTCCAAAAATAAATGAGTCGCCACCTTTTAGGCGAACAACACGTTTCCCTTCCTTTGCTTTACCGACAAGAATTTGGTTAATTTGCTCTTGCGGTACACAGTGAAAGTCTAATTTTTTTCCGACATAAATCATCTCAGCCGACTTATCTGCCAGTGCCAATATGTCTTTAGAAACCAGTCGGTCGTAGACCACAACATCTGCAGCTTGGATAACTTTCAGACCTTTTACTGTCAATAAATCTGGGTCACCTGGACCGGCACCGACAAGTGAAACAAAGCCGCTGTTTAACGATGTGTGATTGGTAGTCATGGCAACGCCTATTCATTAAATTTGGATATAAAGAGTAGAACTCGAAGTTATTTCAATGAGTTATTACTTTTTATAGCCAAAAAATACGACAGTTAGTGAGAGTGAAATAGGCCCCACACATATTGTATGGAGCCCAAGGTGATTAATTCGTGCTTAATGCAGGTTCTGCATTCACTTCATTATCATCTTCTATGTCAATAGCAGGGGCTGTTTTGGCGTGAGTTAGGTACAAAGGAACACATGTAAATAAAAGACCACCAACAAGGTTACCAAGAATGGTTGGAATAAGGTTCCAGTTCAACCAAGTGGCGATGCTGAAATCAGCGCCTAACATCATACCAAGTGGGAATAGGAACATGTTGACGACAGCATGTTCAAAAACGAGTGCGAAGAAAATGAAGATTGGTAACCACATAGCAGCAATTTTTCCAGCGACACTGCGTGCAGTCATGTTACCAATAACACCTAAACAAACCATCAGGTTACAAAGAATGCCTTTAACAAAGACAGTGATCCAGCCATTCATCCCATGCTCAGCGTAACCCACTGTACGTGCTGTTGCGGCTTTAATAAAGGTTTGGCCTACAGCTCCTGGCTCAGCACTGAAGTTCATCGTGAATGTTAGTGCAACAAGGAAAGCAACAATAAGAGAACCGATAAGGTTACCTAGACCAACATAGCCCCAGCAACGTAGGATTCGGCCCCAAGTAATACCTTTGCGATTTTCAAATTTAGCCAGCGGAGCAAGGCCGAAAACGCCTGTAACCAGGTCGTAACCCATCAGGCTTAGAATACAAAACCCGACAGGGAAGACTAGAGCACCAGCAATGCCAACACCGGTTTGTGTGATAGTTGTAATAGCCACTACAACGGCTAGAGAAAGAATAATACCCGCCATCGTGCCACGTAAAATTAGGTCACGCGTAGATGTACGTACTTTCGCTTCGCCGGTATTTATCATCGTCTGGACGAATTCAGCAGGTTTGGAGTAAGACATAATGATCCTTATTGTCTAAAGTTTAAAATTAAAAGTTAAGATTAAATAGTCAAAGGCTCCCTGAACGTCACCTTCTTTCCCCTACAAAAATCCAGAGCAGGACAGGAAGCCTTTTAGCTATTAAATCTCGTGCCTAATTATCTTAAACCGCCACTTCCACTTGTCCGCCAGTAACGCGTACTTTGAAAGCGTTGATGCTGAAACGCTCATCTTCCATGCATACACCTGTCGCTAGGTTAAAGCGTTGTTTTTTTAGTGGACTGGCGACCCAAAGCTCACCTTGATGCTCGCAGATCATTCCACGTGATAACACATTCGAACGGGCAAACGGATCCATATTGTTAATTGCAAAAAGCGCTTCATTTGCAGAAGGGCGGAATATTGCGACTTGTTCACCATTGACAAGTGCACATACACCTGTACCTGGAATGATGTCATCGAGTTGACAAACTGAAGTCCACTGACTCATACGGTTTCCTCCAGTGATATATTGTAGATAGGGGCTTTTTCGTCAGCTGTCGCCGGACGGTGCTGGTCTCGTTCAGATACAAAGACGACGTTATTATCACGTTGATCTGAGTTGATGAAGTGACTGAAACGCTTCAACTGTGCTTCGCTATCAAGTGTGGTTGTCCACTCACACTGGTAGCTTGCGATCAGTTTGTTGATATCCGTTTCTAGTTGCTGGTTAATACCCAGTTTATCGCTGACAATCACCTCACGGAGGTAGTCGATACCACCGTCTAGGTTCTCAAGCCATACAGAAGTACGCTGAAGCTTATCTGCAGTACGCACATAGAGCATTAGGTAACGGTCGATGTATTTGATAAGCGTTGCTTTATCAAGATCTGCTGCAAGCAGTTCGGCATGACGAGGTTTCATACCACCGTTGCCACCCACATACATATTCCAGCCAGCATCTGTTGCAATGATACCTAAATCTTTGCCTTGTGCCTCGGCGCACTCACGTGTACAGCCCGACACACCGAATTTCATTTTGTGTGGAGTACGAATGCCTTTATAGCGGTTTTCAAGCTCGACACCCAAGCCAACACTGTCTTGAACACCGTATCGACACCAAGTGCTACCAACACAGGTTTTTGCCATTCGTAGTGCTTTCGCATAGGCTTGGCCCGTTTCGAAACCAGCACTGATAAGCTTGTTCCAAATCGCTGGAAGATCATCTTTTTGTGCACCAAATAAACCAATACGCTGGGCACCGGTGATTTTAGTGTAAAGGTTATAATCACTTGCCACTTCAGCGACGGCTTTTAAGCCTTCCGGCGTAACTTCACCGCCAGCCATGCGTGGAATAACAGAGTAGGTGCCGTCTTTTTGCATATTGCCAAGGAAGATATCATTGGTATCTTGCAACGGTGTATTCTGTGGCGTTAATACGTAATCGTTCCAGCTCGAAGCAAGTACAGAGCCGACAGCGGGTTTACACACTTCACAGCCGTATCCTTTCCCGTATTTTTCTAATAACTCGTCGAAAGATTTAATTTCTTCTACACGAATTAAATGGAAAAGCTCCTGACGAGAGTACTCGAAGTGCTCACAAAGGTGGTTATTAACCTCAATGCCAGCTTTTGCCAACTCGGCATTCAGTACTTGGGTGATAAGTGGTAGACAACCACCACAACCCGTACCAGCACCTGTTATTGATTTTATTTCGCCCAGTGTTGTGTTGCCATCTGCAACCGCAGTGGCAATTTTGCCTTTAGTCACATCAAAACAAGAACAGATCACAGCAGTGTCAGGCAGTGAATCTGCGCCCATTGCTGGTTTTTCGGCTCCAGCATGTGCAGGTAAGATTAGCGTATCTGGGTGCTTTGGTAGCTCAATATTGTTGAGTTTTAGCTGAAGCAGATTACCGTAGTCAGACGTGTCACCAACCAGCACTGCGCCAAGTAGCTGCTTACCGTCTTCTGATACGATAATACGCTTATAGACTTCTTCGTTTTCATCGAGGTATACATAACTTTTACAGTTTGGGGTACGACCATTGGCATCACCGATACTACCCACTTTAACGCCAAGCAGTTTCAGCTTAGCGCTCATATCAGCCCCTTCAAATTGGTTTTGCTCACCAATCAAATGGCTAACAGCGACTTGTGCCATTTTGTAGCCTGGAGCGACAAGGCCATAGAACATTTCGTTCCAAGACGCACACTCACCAACGGCATAGACATCAGGGTCAGAAGTAATACAACTATTATTAATTGCGATACCACCACGTCGGCCTGTGGCTAGGCCACATTGCATTGCTAACTTGTCTTGCGGACGAATGCCGGTAGAAAATACGATGAAGTCGACTTCAAGTGATGTGCCATCAGTAAAGTTCATGGTATTACGCGCTGTTTCACCAGAAGCGACAATTTCCGTGGTGTTTTTGCTGGTGTGAACTTTAACACCGAGTGTCTCTATTTTTTTTCTAAGCTGCTCGCCACCTTGTGGGTCAAGCTGTTCAGCCATTAATACAGGGGCAAACTCAATAACATGGGTTTCAACACCAAGGGCTTTCAGAGCACCGGCAGCTTCAAGGCCGAGCAGGCCACCACCAACGACAACACCACTTTTGCTGCGTTTTGCTGTTGCTTCAATGGCTTTTAAATCTTCGATGGTACGGTAAACAAAACAGTCTTTACCTTCATTACCTTTGATTGGTGGGACCCAAGGGTATGAGCCAGTTGCCATGATGAGCTTATCGTAGTGAACTTCGCGGCCAGAGCTAGAGTGGATAATTTTTTGTGCTCTGTTAATGGTAATGGCGCGTTCGCCGAGGAGGACATTGATACCGTGTTTTTCGTAGAAGCCTTCTTTTACTAGAGAAAGCTCATCAGCAGTATGGTGGGAGAAGTAGGAAGAGAGATGAACACGGTCATAGGCGACCCTAGGTTCTTCACAAAAAACGGTGACTTCGAAATTATCTAAGTCAGCTCTATCGACGAGTTCCTCGAGATAGCGATGACCCACCATGCCGTTGCCAATTACAGCCAATCTGACTTTGCTCATAAGATCCTCTAGTAACAAAGCGGTAATTATTTCGAGCAGTGTAATAATTCAGAATGTAATTAAATATGATGTAAATCAATTGCTACTTTAAATACCACCTAAGTGGTACCTGATAAAATAATCAATAGCTTAGGCTGGATGTTGTTAATAACCACTGGTTTCATATGAAGAAATATTACAAAGTGATGAATGGATTGTATAAATATATACGACTGGTTTAAGGGGGGATAAATACTTAACTTAACAATATTTATACTCTCGTGCTGCCTATAAATCTAAAAATATAAATAATATGTTAAATCAGGCGTTTACGGGCGGTATTTTACATTGCTCTGACATTGGGATTTTAGGGTAACCGGGCGTCTGAACGTTGTTGAATAAACCTACGGAACCCATAATGAATAAAAATAAATTATCTCTATGTTTCATCCCTGTGCTTGCAGGAGCGCTTACCGCTTGTATTGATGAAGATGAATCGACATCGGATACAAGTCAGTATGTTTTATATAACCTTAGTGATGTGACTTATCCTAATGACTTATTACTTAGCGATAGTGACGGAACATTAGAGCTGCCAGCCGAGTCACTCAGTGAAAATGTCGACTATCGTGATTATGAAAATGTGTATGGCGCACTTGATGGATGGTCAACAGGCTACCCAATTGTAATACCGCTATCAGGGCCCGAAGGGGGAGTGAATACAGCAACACTGACTGAAAAAACATATCTCTTAAATGTTGATTCTGGCGAGTTGCTTATTCCAAATGAAGACTTTGTTGTTGATGTAACAGAGGAGGGCGATATCCGAGTTTTACCAAAGAAGGTATTACCCGAATCGACCACGTTTATCCTCGCACTGTCTAACGGCATTACAGATACTGCCGGTACACCGCTTAAACGTTCAATTAGCTACCAAAGCATATTGAATGGTGACAATCTCAACCATGCATTAGGTGACAATGCTGTTAGCCAAATTCAGAGCAACCATTCATTGCTCGAAGTGGCAGGTGTGGCTGATGAAATTGTATATAGTGCGCGCTTTACGACTCAGAGTATTTATCCGGTGATGGATGCTGCAATGAACAACATCCCTGAGCAAGCGTTGGAAAATATTGAGGTTCTTCTTGATGATGCTGGCGCTGATGTTTGGACCTATAAAGCAACGATCACAGTACCGTATTACCTTGAAATGCCTAATAGTTCAAATTGTGAAGTAGCTGCTTTATATACCGAAAATTCAGAAGATTACCGAGTGATAGAAGCGGATAAAATTGACTACTGTGAACCGTTATACAGCTGGTGGCAAGATGGTAGCGGACAGTTTGTTCATGGCTCAAATCCTGAGCCGATAGCGCAAAGTGAGCAAGATATCCCTGTTATTATCTATGCACCCAATGGTTGGGATCCTACTCAGCCAACTAAACTGCCTGCATCAATTTTTGTACATGGTATTACGGGGTGGAAAGAATCGGCGCAAACCATGGCGAAAAGTGTTACAGACACAAACCGTTTAGTCATCGCAATTGATCAGCCGCTTCATGGCGAACGTGGCGTTGATTTAAATGGTGATGGGATACTTGATATTACAACGACAAGTACCGAAGAGAATGAAGATAAATCGGTTTATTTAAACCTATTGAGTCCGTTGACCCTACGAGATAACCAGCGTCAGGCAGTGATTGATCAGCTTAGCCTACGTAAGGCATTGAACAGCACAGGCTACGTTGACAGTTCAGATATTAGTTTGATTGGGCATTCACTAGGGGGAATTATATCAACCATGGTCAGTGATTTATCGCAAAAGGATGCAGAGCTTGAATTTTCCACGGTGAGCCTTGTTGTACCTGGAATGCACTTAACGGATCTTGTTATGAATTCGCCCCTACTTGGTGGTGACGTTGCTAATGAGATCAAGAAATCAAGTGATATCCAACTCACTGTTGCTGGTATTGTCGGGGTGTATGATGATGAGCTACATACTAAGGTCGAGGGTCTGAATGCCCTGTTCCAATATAAGCTTGAAAGTGAAGCAAACCGTCAGCAAGTTAGCGATCTAGAAACGATGTTTTATGACATGGTGACCAAAGACATGTTCCCTGCAGTCCAAACTGCGGTGGATGCGGGAGATCCTGCAAACTTTATTCAGCGTCAATTTGAAAATAAAGAGCAGCCTATCTTGTTGATTGAAGCGGCTGGGACTTGTGACTATCACAAGCCTGAGACTTGCGAAGCAGGCGTGGATTACATACCAGATAATGTTGTGGTAAATACCGTTCCAGATAAACTATTAGTTGGCACAGAGCCATTGATTGAGCACTTAGCGCTAACAGCTATCTCAGGTAATACGGTTGCTCCTGAAGATGAAGTGATACGTGGTGTTGTTCGAGCTAAGCATGGCGGCCATGGTACTTATCTGTTTCCTTATGAAGGGCCAGTAATTTACACAGATCCGCTGTACCCTGATGGACGTCCAATGACATTGGGTGATGAAGGTTTTATGAAACATATTGGTGACATTGAAGCTTCGATGAGAATGCAGCAAAAGGCGGTTGTCAGCTTCATTTCTTCTGGCGGTAAAACTGTTGAAATTGAAGACAGTAATATTGTGCATTAATCACAATATTCACTAAAACTGTTTAGCGATAAGGCTTAAGGTAATCAGTTAATTGATTATCGCTTGCAACTCATCATTATTTTGGTAAAACAAGGTAATGATGAGTTCAATGGAGGCAGGGATGACTGCAACAGCAAAATCAGTGGCCGAAAAGCTTTTAAGCCCAGCGATTTTAGAGCAAGTGAAGAAACAGGGTGCCTTAAATGCACTTGAAGCTGTGTATAGTAAAGCACGTTCTGCGCGATTCACTCGAGTGAAGTGGGGCGTAAACTTTTATGATGGTATTCAATTTGATGATGGCAGTACCATAAGCGTCTATCCTTCTTCGTTTAATAAGCTCACATTGATGGCGTCAAAAATAGATTTTGCATAAATTATCGATATAAGCCCAATACCGATACCAACAAGTTATCTCGTAGTGCATACCGAATGAAAGCCCTTTGAATGTTACTCCACCAAGCTCAAAGGGCTTACTCTTTTCTGATGAAATACATTTTCAAATGATGCAGCTCAAAAGTGAAATCATACATTTCATTTTTGGTTGTTGATGTAAGGGCTTATGCCATATAAGTTGCCCCATGACCAAACAAAATCAGGGCAATCAATGGATGTTTGCTTTTCTAACAGGGAAATATCGTTTTTTGGAGTACGATAAATGAACATTCAACTTGTCGGGCACAACCAGCCTGCTCAAAGTGATGTGCACCCGCACGTCAATGCAACCACGCACCTGCAAACTCAGTTTTCTCGCTTCCAGTATTTCGGCTTTATTGCTGCATTTCGATTTAGTACCTCTCGCTATTAATTGCGCTATTGCCCCTTGCGGTGATATGGCATTGAAATAATAACTAAATACTATTTTATCTATTGGCTAATAGCTTTGCTAGCGGCGGATAGACACGACCTTTGAGAAAATATTGTGAATTTAAAGCTACTTGGAAGCTCTCTAATTATTGCAGGTACAGCACTAGGTGCTGGTATGTTGGCTATTCCTATGGTGTTAGCGCAGTTTGGCCTTATGTGGGGCACACTGTTAATGCTAGTGATTTGGTTGGGCACCACCTATGCCGCGTTGTTATTACTTGAAGCTAGTATAAAAGCTGGTGGCGGCCTTGGTATGAACACCATTGCACGTAAGACTCTAGGCAAAGGCGGGCAGGTAGTTACGAATGGCCTTTTATACGCATTACTAGTTTGTTTACTGATGGCCTATATCATTGGTGCTGGTGACTTAGTGATGAAGATGCTATCAAGCATCGGCCTTGAGTTAAGTATGATGCAAAGCCAAATTGCCTTTACATTGCTCGCAGGGCTTGTAGTTGCGGCTGGTACTGCCGTTATTGATAAGTTGAACCGAGCACTTTTTGCGGTAATGGTTGTGATGCTGTTACTTACGTTGGTGTCTCTTGTTCCAACGATTACGATGGACAACCTGCTGGTCGCGACAAGTGACAGTAAAGTCGATCTCATTAAAACGAGTTCGGTATTATTTACTAGCTTTGGCTTTATGGTTGTTATTCCTTCACTGGTTACCTACAACAAAGAAGCGACACATAAGCAATTGCGTAACATGGTTATCGTGGGCTCATTAATCCCATTATTTAGTTACCTACTATGGTTATATGCTGCGATGGGGAATTTGAGCGCAGAACAAATGGTTGATTTTTCAAACGTTTCTGAGCTTATTGCAGTCCTAGGTGCAAACCACAGCATGATTAATGTTGTATTGTCTGTGTTTACAGGCCTAGCACTACTTACCTCATTCTTGGGCGTAGCAATGGCACTCTTCGACCAGAACGCTGATACGTTTAAACAAAACCGTGCTGTAACGTATTGTTTAACCTTCATTTTACCATTGGTGGGTGCGCTTGCTGCAGCAGACCAATTCCTGTCAGTACTGGGCTACGCTGGTATTATTCTTGTGTTCTTGGCTGTGTTTATTCCGATGGCGATGATCATGAAGCTACGTGGTGATAAGCAATATGATGACAATGCTGTTGTTGATGTAACTGGCGTGGTATATCAAGCAGGCGGTGGACAATTAGCAATGGGGTTAAGCTTCTTGTTTGGTTGCTTCTTGCTAGCTGCAGAGCTTATCTAGAGCGTAAATATTAGACACAACAAAAGGGCGTTTACCTGTAAAGGTGAACGCCTTTTTTTATGCTTAAGCATATCGGAGCTAGGCTCCTGGTTTGGAGTTGCAACTTGCGACCAAACAAAATTGCGGGAGAAATCTTATGCGACCAAACAAAGATCTCAGACTGCTCTGGAGTACTATTAGCGTACTTGTTTAAAGTACGTAGGGAATAGAATGAAGCAGTGTTTCCAATGGCATTGATAATACAAAGTTTCTTTTCTATGGGCTAGCAAAGGGCGAAATACGGTAGTTCGAGAAATTGCAGAGGTTGTAAAGTTATGTGTACGGTTGGTTTTTGATAGAGAAGTATCATACCTTCTACGATAAACAAGCATTCAATAACGCACTTTTAGCTGTTACACATCAAGGCGTATAGTTAGGGTAATGGTTCAACGAGTGGATGGGGATTTGCATGTTTTGGGTTACTGCAGAAGAGGTGAGTGAAGCTGCGCTGCAAGTGGGCGCGCTGATGCCTATTGCAACAGATGCTGAAGAGGTTGAAGAAGAGGGCGTTTGTTACCTCACCCATGTACTTACTTCTAACGCAAAGAAAAAACCAATTGTAAAAAAACCGATCGTAAAAGAAATAACTGCAAGAAATATGCAGGCCAATCCATTCCTACCTTATGAACAAGCATTGTTCGTTGCAGAGGCGGGCAGCGAACACGTTTGCTTATTAAATAAGTTTCCTGTGCTTTCCCCACACTTATTGATATGCAGTAAAAGATTTGTCTCTCAGTCTTCACTATTAAGCCGAGCTGATTTTGATTCATGGCTATTAGGGTTCACAGAGCCAGATGTATTTGGTTTTTTTAATAGTGGTCCTATCGCTGGGGCCAGTCAGCCTCATCGCCATATGCAGTTGGTTAAAACACCGATACCGTTGAATACAATCATTAGTGAGGGGAGGCTCCCCTTCAATCACTGCGTATACTCAATCGGCAATCGTCACTTAACCACTGAATACCTTTATGACTGTTACCGCAAGGCAATTGAGACGCTCGGCTTATTATGTATACGGCAAGAAGAGGATGCAAGGCCATATAACCTGCTGTTAAGCCGTGATTGGATGGTCGTAATACCTAGAACGAAGAATAATATTCAAGGTGTTTTTTCGAATGGGTTTAATTATAGCGGGCGTTTTTTAGTGAAAAGCCGTGAACAGCAGCAATGGCTAATACAATTTGGTTTTATGAATTACTTACGAGAATGCGCGAGAGAATGCGCGAGAGAATGCGCGAGAGAATGGGGAGGGGGTGATTAAGACGTCGGCTTTGGTCTACTTCTTTGAGCTGCAGATAAAAAATAACCCCAACAATTTTCATTGTTGGGGTTAGTATCAGTTAAAGGCTAAGGAAGAATTACTTCTTCTCGTTAGCTGCTTTAACGTCAGCAATAACTTGCTCTGCAACGTTTGCAGGACATGGTGCGTAGTGTGAGAACTCCATAGAGAACTGACCACGACCAGAAGTCATTGTACGTAGGTGACCGATGTAACCAAACATTTCTGAAAGAGGTACGTCAGCTTTAATACGTGAACCAGTTAGACCAGCGATCTGATCTTTGATCATGCCACGACGACGGTTAAGGTCACCGATAACATCACCAACGTGATCTTCTGGAGTGAACACGTCAACGTTCATGATAGGCTCAAGAAGTTGCGCGCCAGCTTTAGGCATAGACTGACGGAATGCGCCTTTCGCTGCGATTTCAAATGCTACTGCAGATGAATCGACTGCGTGGAAGCCACCGTCTAGAAGTTCGATTTCAACGTCAAGAACAGGGAAACCAGCAAGAACACCAGTATCCATCATGCCTTTGAAGCCTTTCTCGATTGCAGGCCAGAATTCTTTAGGAACGTTACCGCCCACTACAGAAGACTTGAATGCGAAACCAGTACCCACTTCGCCCGGCTGCATGATGTAGTCGATCTTACCGAACTGACCAGAACCACCAGATTGTTTCTTGTGCGTGTAGCTATCTTCAACTTTCTTAGTGATAGTTTCACGGTAAGCAACTTGAGGAGCACCAACAAGAAGGTCAACACCGTAAGTACGCTTAAGGATGTCAACTTTGATGTCTAGGTGAAGCTCACCCATACCTTTAAGGATGGTTTCGCCAGTTTCTTCGTCAGTTTCAACTTGGAAAGATGGATCTTCTGCAACCATTTTACCGATCGCGATACCCATTTTCTCAGAACCGCCTTTGTCTTTCGGCGTAACAGCAATCGAGATTACTGGAGTTGGGAAGATCATTGCTTCAAGCGTACATTCGTGCTTCTGATCACATAGAGTGTGACCAGTCTGAACGTTCTTCATACCTACAACAGCGATGATGTCACCAGCTTGTGCAGATGTTAGTTCGTTACGCTCATCAGCTTGCATCTCAACCATACGGCCGATACGTTCAGTCTTACCAGTAGCACTGTTAAGAATCGTATCGCCTTTGTTCAGTTTACCTGAGTAGATACGGATGAAAGTAAGTGCACCGAAACGGTCGTCCATAATTTTGAACGCAAGCGCTTTTAGTGGCTCGTCAACAGATACTGTTGCAACGTCGCCAGTTGGCTCGCCAGTTTCTGGATCAGTAAGCGGCTGTGGGTCAACTTCAGTTGGAGACGGTAGGTAGTCAACAACTGCGTCAAGGATTAGCTGCATACCTTTGTTTTTGAATGCAGAACCACAGTAAGTAGGGAAGAAATCACAAGTACGAGTACCTTTACGGATACACGCTTTGATTTGTTCGATGGTAGGCTCTTCACCTTCCATGTACGCTTCCATTAGATCATCGTCTTGCTCAACAGCAGTTTCGATCAACTCTTCACGGTACGCTTCTACGTCATCAACCATATCCGCTGGGATTTCTTTGATTTCGTAGTTTTCAGGAAGACCAGTGTCATCCCAAACGTATGCTTGACGGCTTAGTACGTCTACAACACCAACGAAGTCATCTTCGCGACCGATTGGAAGAGTCATAACTAGAGGTACAGCACCTAGTACTTTTTTGATTTGATCAACAACGCTGAAGAAATCTGCACCCATACGGTCTAGTTTGTTTACGAAAATGATTCGAGCTACTTCTGAATCATTCGCGTAACGCCAGTTAGTTTCTGACTGAGGCTCAACACCACCAGAACCACAGAATACACCGATACCGCCATCAAGTACTTTAAGAGAACGGTAAACTTCTACTGTGAAGTCAACGTGTCCCGGAGTATCGATAACGTTAAAACGGTGGTTGTCCCAGAAACAGCTTACTGCTGCTGACTGGATAGTTATTCCGCGCTCAGCTTCCTGTTCCATGAAGTCAGTCGTAGACTCACCATCGTGAACTTCACCAGTTTTGTGGATTTTACCAGTAAGCTTAAGGATACGCTCAGTAGTTGTGGTTTTACCCGCATCAACGTGCGCGAAAATACCAATGTTTCTGTATTTAGATAAATCTGTCATTGTTTTTCTCTATCAACAATTACGGTCACATGTTAGGGCGGGAGTATATCACTGATTCAAACAAAGATTACATAGCCCATGCACTATAAAATACACATTTGCCTGTTTTTGCTTCGCCTTTTCTTCATTTCCACACCAAATGCTCAATAAAACTACAGAAGCATCAAGCTATTAAGAAAATTCACTGGAAAATAGCGAGTGCATGGTTGTTTATTTGCACAGCTAATTTTCAGTTTTCTACCTAAAGCTTCCTGATCTTGGTGGTTAGATTGATATTAACGAAGAAAGGAAGACTGAAATCGGACTAAGTCTAGTCTGCTTAAGGGGCTCATTCCACCGATGACGGCATTTTTCGCATCGCTGCGGTGGCAACTATTGTGGGTATATCACTGTGTGATGCTGGCGTTTACGCGTTTAGTATTCTTAATGGTAAATAGAGAGTGATCATCGTGAATGGAATAATGTGCTAAGTTGCGTATTATTCCGTCTCATTCGGGGAAGGGGAGTCTGGCTATAGAGTAACCACTATTTGTGGTTGGAGAAATTATCACCCTTCGCCATACGATCATAAAGAATGACATTCACGGCCGCTGCAAGGTTCATGCAGCCTGTGGTCGGCACGTAAATAGTTTCACGGCAAAATTCAGTGATCTCTTTTTTTAGTGTGTTGTCTTCTGGGCCAAAAATATAGAAAGCACGTTTAGGGTGTTTGTAATCGGGTAGTGGTTTTGCCCCTTCAATCAAATCTACGGCTACTGGTACGCAATCATGGGGAATGATGTCTTTCAGGTCTTGTACACCAATTAACGGAATATCTAAGCAAACATTTTTAGTGTCTGTGCAGAATTTCTTGGCAAGATCGTAGCGAGTCCCTGTGTAAAAGACAGAATTAACGCCATAGCAGCCTGCAGCACGCATTACCGAACCGACGTTTTCAGGGGTTTTGGGATTGAAAAGCCCCACACAGGAGTAACCTTTGCTCATATTGTGTACATCTTGAAAGTTAAAAATGAAGCGGGATTATACGGATTTTTATGGGGATTTGCAGAGATTTGTCAATCGAGTAAGTAAGAAGGCAAACCCTCTCTATCTATCGAAAGGGTTTTGCTTACGTTATTGCGTATTATTTACCGCAACACTTCTTGAATTTTTTACCACTGTCGCATGAACATGGATCATTACGGTTTGGTGTTTTGTCAAAGACTGTTGTTGTTGGCTTGTTAATCATGGTTTCAAGCTCTTCCATATTTTCCTCGGCTTCACTGTCAACGGTGATAATGGCAAACAATTGGTGTTGCTCAAGTAGTACTTCAACCTCAGTTTTCTTTTCTTCGCTGTTGACCGTCAAAGGAAGAGGGTTAGTTTCAGTACCTAACTTTGCCGCTCGTTTTGTGTTGTAACCATAGCTTGCATGCTTAGGTTTTTTTTCAATGCGGCCTTTAAAGAAGAATTTTGACATGTCGTGATCCTGTATCGCGAAGTAGTGCTGAATAAGGTGTTCGCTAGCGCGAAAGGTCGCGATATTAGCCCCTTACTTTCACCGCTGCAAGCCCGTGGTGATGAGAAATCAGGTCATATATCCGTAAATTATTAATTATATGGGTCATAACAATGGCACTGATGAAGATTTAGACATCATCATTATGGATAACGGATAAAAGATCACAGGTTCTTCTTCACACTATTGAGTGGTTGTTGAATCCTGTTTACTGTCCTATCGTAGAATAATGAAAAGCTTAAATTTTCTCGATGAGTTATTGCAGGGAGGCGCAGATGATAAAGCGCATGTCATCAACCATGATGATGTTATTGGTAACAGGCTCTATTCATGCCGCAGAGGTGGTAGAGGCAACATCATTAGTCGGTTTTGGTGAAGCAAAGTACGCTAGCGATTTTACCCATTTTGATTATGTGAACCCCAAAGCGCCGAAAGGAGGGCGGGTTACTTACGCCCAAGTTGGTACGTTTGATAGTTTTAACCGCTATGCGTCGCGTGGGGTATCTGCAGCTGGTAGCGATACGATTTATGACACGCTTTTTGTTCCTTCAAGTGACGAAATCGATAGCTTTTACCCGTTAATTGCCGAGAAAGTTAGATACGCTGATGACTACAGTTGGATGGAAGTCGACATTAACCCGAAAGCGCGATTCCATGATGGTGAACCTATAACGGCTGCTGATGTTGCATTTACCTTTAATAAATTTATGACTCAAGGGGTCGCGCAATATAAGGTTTATTTCAAAGATGTAAAATCAGTCACGGTTACATCTCCTCTGACAGCCCGTATTGAGATGACCACGCCTAATCGTGAAGTTTTGCTCGCGATGGTACAGGGTATGAATGTATTACCCGAACATTTTTGGAAAGATAAAGATTTAAGTCAACCGCTAAACACGCCCCCTGTTGGCAGCAGCGCTTATAAGATTTCCTCTTATAAAGCAGGCCAAAGCGTGACTTATTCATTGGTTGATGATTATTGGGCGAAAGATTTACCTGTCAATGTTGGGCGTAATAATTTTAAAACCATCCAATATGATTATTATCGTGATGAAACGGTCACCCTAGAGGCATTTAAGGCGGGTGAGTATGATATTCGCGAAGAAAATGTCGCTAAGTTTTGGGCAACCATGTATCAAGGTAATAACTTTGATAAAGGTTACATTGTAAAAGAAGAGATTCCTCACCAGATCCCGCAGTCAATGCAAGCCTTCGTGTTTAATACGGAAAGTCCATACTTTAGTAACCCTAAAGTGCGTGAAGCATTGTCGTACGCTATGGATTTTGAATGGATGAACAAAAGTTTGTTCTATAACCAATACAACCGTACCCGTAGTTACTTCCAGAACACAGAATATGAGGCGACAGGTTTACCTTCTAAAGGTGAATTAGCGGTTTTAGAGCCAATAAAAAATAAAGTGCCAGCGCGGGTATTTACTGAAAGCTACGAGCCGCCAATAACAGATGGGAGTGGCCGTATTCGGGTGCAACTTCGTAAAGCTTTAGCGTTAATGAAGGAAGCTGGATGGGAAGTGCAAAATAAAGTCATGACGAATGTCGAAACCGGTGAACCCTTTAGTTTTGAAATTCTCATGTACAGCCCAACCACAGAACGCTTAGCGATACCGGTACAGAAAAACTTGAAGTTATTGGGTATCGACATGAAGCTAAGAACGGTTGATACCACGCAATACATTAAGCGCTTACGCGACCGTGATTTCGAAATGGTTTCTGCTGGGTACAGTGCCAATTCATACCCAAGTCCGAACTTGTTAATCGCATGGAATAGTCAGTTCATTGACAGCACTTACAATACTGCTGGTGTGAAAGATCCATCGATTGATTATTTAACCGAGCAAATAGTTAAAAATCAGGAAAACCCAGAAAAGTTATTAGAGCTTGGCCGTGCACTTGATCGGGTATTGCAGTGGAATTTCTTTGTGATTCCACAGTGGCACATTAGTAAGTTTCGTGTGGCAAGTTGGGATAAGTTCTCGCGACCAGAGTTACGTCCTAAGTACAACTTGGGTAAAGATACGTGGTGGGTCGACCCTGTGAAGGCGGCCAAACTACCCGAGAAGCGCCGTTGAACAGTGTGCCAGCTAAATAAAGATGTATGTATAGCGTAAGAATGAGCTTGCTGGTCGGTCTGTTATTGAGTTAGCTGATTCGACCTTCTTTAGTTGCACTTGATGTTTGTTAGTGATGCTTTTTATTGATATTTAAGCAAGGGAATTATGTCCGCCTATATTATTCGTCGATTGTTACTGGTTATTCCCACGCTGTGGGCAATTATCACGATTAACTTTTTCGTGATTCAAATTGCCCCTGGTGGGCCAGTTGAGCAAGCCGTCGCTCAACTGGAAGGGCATGGGTCTGGCATCATGGAGCGATTTACCGGGGGGGGGCAAGAAGTTGGCAGTCTCGAACCGTCGGATAATGGCTCGGGCTACCGCGGTTCTCGCGGACTTGACCCTGAAGTAGTTGAAGAAATTAAAAAACAATTTGGGTTTGATAAACCCGTGCATGAACGCTATTTCGACATGCTAAAGAATTATGCAACATTTAACTTTGGTGAAAGTTTATTTAAAGGCGGTAACGTCATTGATTTAATCATTGAGCGTTTGCCTGTTTCTATTTCCTTAGGGTTATGGAGCACGTTAATCATTTACCTTGTTTCGATACCACTTGGTATCGCAAAAGCAATTAAGCATGGTTCACGTTTCGATGTGTGGAGCAGTGCTCTTGTCATTATTGGCTACGCCATTCCAGGTTTTCTATTTGCGATCATCCTTATCATCTTCTTTGCGAGTGGTAACTATTTCAGTTGGTTCCCTTTGCGGGGGTTGGTTTCATCCGGTTTTGATCAAATGAATGTATTCCAACAAATCGTGGATTATTTCTGGCATTTAACGTTACCGATTATCGCCATGGTTATTGGTGGGTTTGCCACGCTAACGATGCTGACTAAAAACTCGTTCCTTGATGAAATCAATAAACAGTATGTTGTCACTGCTCGGGCAAAAGGGCTTGATGAACGTAATATTCTTTATAGGCACGTATTTAGAAATGCAATGCTGATTATTATTGCGGGTTTCCCTGCGGCGTTTATTAGTATCTTTTTCACGGGGGCAATGCTAATTGAAGTTATGTTTTCACTTGAAGGTATTGGCTTATTAGGGTTTGAATCGACCATTCAACGTGATTACCCTGTGGTGTTTAGCTCTTTATACATCATGACGTTATTGGGGTTGTTATTAAATATTATCTCGGATATTACCTACACATTGGTCGATCCACGTATTGATTTTGAGGCGCGTTAGTGAAAATGAATCCATTAACCAAGGAACGGTGGAGCCGGTTTAGAGCCCATAAAAGAGGCTATTGGTCGCTTTGGATCTTTGCTTTTTTATTTGTGATCACGCTATTTGCAGAGATCATCGCCAATGATAAGCCCTTAGTGATTAACTTTCAGTCAAATTGGTATTTTCCTATTGCAGAGCAATATTCAGAAACCGAGTTTGGTGGTGAGTTTGATGCTGAAGCTGACTATACCGATCCTTATGTCGCTGAGTTGATCGAAGCGGATGGCTTTATGATCTGGCCGATCATTCGTTTCAGCTACGACACGATTAATTACGACTTAACAGGGCCGGCACCTTCACCTCCTGATAGCGTTAATTGGTTAGGTACGGATGATAAAGGGCGTGATGTCTTAGCTCGAATCATTTACGGGTTTAGAGTGTCGGTATTATTTGGTTTCGCATTAACGGTTATATCGACTGTTGTTGGTGTCATTGTCGGGGCATGTCAGGGGTATTACGGTGGTTGGGTTGATTTATTCGGTCAGCGATTTATAGAAGTTTGGTCGGGTATGCCGACCTTATTCTTACTGATTATTCTATCGAGTTTTGTCGAACCCAATTTCTGGTGGCTGCTGGGTATTATGGTGCTTTTTAGCTGGATGGGATTAGTTGGTGTGGTAAGGGCTGAATTTTTACGATGCCGTAATCTTGATTATGTTCGCGCAGCGCAAGCGCTTGGTGTTGGCGATGGTCGAATTATGCTGCGTCATATGCTGCCGAATGCCATGGTTGCGTCGCTGACGATGATGCCGTTTATTTTAAGCGGTTCGGTGACGACATTAACGTCGTTAGATTTTCTTGGGTTTGGTTTACCTGCTGGTTCTCCTTCATTGGGTGAGTTGCTTGCTCAAGGTAAAACGAACCTGCAAGCGCCTTGGTTAGGGTTATCGGCATTTGTTGTTCTTTCCATTATGTTGAGCTTACTGGTGTTTGTCGGTGAAGCCGTACGTGATGCATTTGATCCCCATCATCAGAGATAAATTATGGCTAAACCAATACTGACAATCGAGAACCTCTCGGTGGGTTTTCAAAATGGAAAAAACATTAACCAAGTCACTCAAGACGTCAGTCTTGCTATCCATAAGGGTGAAACACTTGCGCTGGTGGGGGAAAGTGGATCTGGAAAATCGGTAACAGCGAATGCGATTCTTCGTTTATTGCCGAAATCCTCAGCTCGTTATCTTAGCGGGCATGTTAAGTACGATAACACTGACATGATGGCTTGCAGCGAGCGAGAAATGCAGCGAATGCGGGGAGACCGTATTGGCATGATATTCCAAGAGCCGATGATGTCATTGAATCCATTGCATAAAGTTGGTCGTCAGTTATGTGAAATCCTGGCTATACACCGAGGCACACGACAACGTGAAGCACAGAAAAAAGCCCTTGAATGGCTTAACAAAGTAGGCATTCGTAATCCAGAGAAAAGATTAGAATCCTATCCTCATGAACTATCGGGTGGTGAAAGACAGCGGGTCATGATTGCAATGGCGCTGATCAATGAGCCTGAGTTGCTAATAGCTGATGAACCCACAACAGCGCTAGATGTCTCTGTACAAGCCCAGATCCTTGATTTACTTAAAGACCTTCAGCAAGAGTTGGGCATGGCAATGTTGTTTATTACCCATGACTTAAGCATTGTTAGAAAAATTGCAGATAGAGTCGCGGTAATGCAATTGGGGAGGTTAGTGGAAACCAATACCAAAGATGAGGTCTTTAATAACCCGCAAGACCCATACACCATCAAACTTATTAACTCTGATCCAACAGGCAAGCCTGTACCTGTCGATATGAATGCTGAACCATTGTTTAGCGTCAATGATTTGCGTGTGTGGTTCCCGATTAAAGGCGGGATATTAAAGCGCGTGCAAGGGCATATAAAAGCGGTAACCGATGTGAGCTTTTTACTTCGAAAAGGCCACAGTGTCGGGCTCGTTGGAGAAAGTGGGTCAGGTAAGTCTACGACAGGTATGGCAATCCTTAAGCTGCTAGAAAGTGAAGGTCATATTGAGTTTGATGGCCATGATATATCTCGGTTAAGCCGTAAAGAAATGCTACCGTTTCGCAGTAAGTTACAAGTGGTTTTTCAAGACCCATTCTCGGCACTAAACCCGCGCATGTCAGTGGCTCAAATTATTGGTGAGGGACTAAAAATTCATAAGTCGCTCACACCAGAGCAAGAAGAACAGTTGATCTGTGCTGCGATGAAAGAAGTAGAGTTAGATCCTGAAACCCGGCATCGATACCCGAATGAGTTTTCGGGGGGGCAACGTCAACGTATCGCGATTGCACGTGCCATTGTATTAAAACCCGAATTCATTCTTCTGGATGAACCTACGTCGTCGTTAGACAGAACGGTTCAATCTCAGGTTTTAGACCTATTGAAATCACTTCAACATAAGCATGGGCTTAGTTACTTGTTTATAAGCCATGATCTGAATGTGGTAAAGTCGTTATGCCATTACACGCTAGTGCTAAAACAAGGGCAGGTTGTTGAGCATGGCGATACGGAAACCTTATTTACTCAACCTAAACAAGCATATACACAGCAATTAGTTTCATTAACAGCTGGATAGCTGGTAATACCACTTTTAAATGGTTAATTATTGTGTCAGGAGTGGGTGTTTTTAGAGCGATTTTTTCGTGCTTGACTATTATTTCAGCATCTCGGTGTTTTAGCTATCAATCCTATAGGTAAAACCTACTATCACTTTTGTTAGTTAGTGATAGTATCGTGCGAAATTAATAAAATGAATAACTTGCCCTGATGGAATCAGGTGAGTGGGAAAGCATTATGGTCAAGCCTGAAAATAATTGTATTGTCATCTTCGGTGCGTCGGGTGATTTAACCCATCGCAAGTTGATTCCGGCCTTCTATCATCTTTTTGCTAACGGGTTACTCTCAGAAGAGTTTGCTATCTTAGGGGTTAGTCGAACGCACTTTTCTGATGAAGAGTTTCAGCAGAAAATGAAAGTATCGTTAACCGAAAACGAAAAGGTCGATCCTGAAACCCTCGACGCTTTTTGTCAGCGACTTCATTATCAAGCGATTAATACATCGGATGTTGAAGATTACGGTAATCTAAAGCAACGCCTTGATGAAATAGAGACGGTTTACCAAACTCAAGGTAATACCACCTTCTATCTAGCAACTCCCCCAAGCCTTTACAGTATTATCCCTCAGAACTTAGCGGCTCATGGCTTGAATACCGAACAGAATGGTTGGAAGCGTTTAATTGTTGAAAAGCCATTCGGTTATGATCTTGCTACAGCTGAGCAGCTAGATAAAGATCTCCACGCCCATTTCCAAGAACACCAAATCTACCGTATCGACCACTACCTTGGTAAAGAAACAGTCCAAAACCTTCTGGTTTTCCGTTTTGCCAACGGTATGTTTGAACCACTTTGGAATCGTAATTTCATTGATTATGTTGAAATTACCGCAGCGGAATTCCTTGGGGTAGAAGAGCGCGGTGGTTACTACGATGGTGCTGGTGCGGTTCGTGATATGTTCCAGAACCACCTACTTCAAGTATTAGCCATGGTCGGCATGGAGCCACCTGCAGCAATTAATGCTGATACCATGCGTGACGAGGTGATGAAAGTTTTCCAGAGCTTGAAACCTTTATCTGACGACGACTTAAAAAATAACCTTGTCTTGGGGCAATATACTGAGTCTGACGTACGTAATGATCATCTAATTGGTTACCGTGAAGAACCTGGCGTTGCAGAGGATTCTCGTACCGAGACTTATGTGGGTTTGAAGATGTTTATCGACAACTGGCGTTGGAATGGCGTTCCGTTCTACGTTCGAACCGGTAAGCGTCTACCTACTCGGGTTACTGAAGTTGTTATTCACTTCAAGAAAACACCACACCCAGTATTTGGTGCTAATGCGCCTGAAAATAAACTGATTATTCGTATTCAGCCTGATGAAGGCATTTTAATGAGTTTTGGCCTTAAAAAGCCGGGTGCCGGTTTTGAAGCCAAAGAAGTGTCAATGGACTTCCATTATGAGAGTCTAGAAGAAACCCATATGCTTACTGCTTATGAACGTTTGTTGCTAGATTCAATGAAAGGTGATGCTACGTTATTTGCCCGTACCGATGCGGTGAAAGCGTGTTGGAAGTTTGTTGAACCTATTCTTCAATATAAGCAAAACCCAGAGCACCTATATGGATACGCAGCGGGTACATGGGGTCCTAAAGAAGCCGATGAATTGCTGTCAAGCGACAAGCGTGAATGGCGTTTCCCATGTAAAAACCTGACGAATACCGATTATTGCGAGCTATAAGTAAATGAATTACCAAGTATTTGAAAGTTCAGCAAACGTTGTTGAAGCGCTTGCTGAAGGCCTAAAGGAATATAGCCTGCTAGGCCGTCCAGTACATATCTCATTATCGGGTGGTAGTACGCCATCGCAGTTATTCTCATTCCTTGCTGGTTCAGACTATGCGACGAGTATTGAGTGGGCGAATTTACATTTCTGGTGGGGCGATGAGCGTTGCGTAGCACCTGACAACGAGCAAAGTAATTACGGTCAGGCAAAAGCGCTTTTATTTGACCATATTGCCATTCCTGCAGAGAACATTCACCGTATTCGTGGTGAAGAGTTCGCGGCGATGGAAGCAATTCGCTTTGCAGAAGAAATGCAATCCGTTATACCGGAAGAAAACGGTGCACCAGCGTTTGATTGGGTGTTGTTAGGTATGGGTACTGATGGCCATACCGCATCATTATTCCCTGGGCAAACTGATTATAAAACAACAGATATTGCCGCCATTGCCGCACATCCAGAATCACGTCAAATCCGTGTTACTAAAACGGCATATTTGCTTGAGAATGCAAAACGCATCACTTACTTAGTACTCGGTGCAAGTAAAGCTGATGTTTTAAAAGAAATTGTTGAACAAGCCCCTGCCGCGGATTTATATCCAGCAGCGAAAGTGAAGGCTAAAACTGGCATCACTGAATGGTATTTAGATTCAGAAGCAGCCAAAGAGCTGGCATAAGGAGAAGTAAATGAAAGCTGATATTGGTGTTATCGGACTAGCTGTAATGGGTCAAAACCTGATCCTTAATATGAACGATAACGGATTCAAAGTTGTGGCTCATAACCGTACTGCTGCCAAAGTAGACGAGTTCCTTGAAGGCCCAGCTAAGGGTACCAACATTGTTGGTGCTTACTCTCTAGAAGAACTCGTTGAGAAGCTAGAAGCGCCACGTAAAGTGATGCTTATGGTTCGTGCTGGTGACGTTGTAGATACGTTCATCGACAAGCTTGTACCCCTTCTAGACAAAGGCGACATCATCATTGATGGCGGTAACACTAACTTCCCAGACACAAACCGTCGTGTTGCTGCTCTTCGTGAGAAAGGCATCCACTTCATCGGTACTGGTGTTTCTGGTGGTGAGGAGGGTGCTCGTTTCGGTCCTTCAATCATGCCAGGCGGTTCTCCTGAAGCATGGCCACATGTTAAGCCTATTTTCCAAGGCATTTCAGCGAAAACTGACGCGGGTGAGCCTTGTTGTGATTGGGTTGGTAACGACGGTGCTGGTCACTTCGTTAAGATGGTTCACAATGGCATCGAATACGGTGACATGCAGCTTATCACTGAAGCATACCAGTTCATGAAAGATGGCCTAGGTATGAACCACGACGAAATGCAGGCTGTATTTGCAGAGTGGAACAAAACTGAGCTAGACAGCTACCTAGTTGAAATTACTGCTGACATTCTTGGCTACAAAGATGAAGACGGTGAAGCGCTAGTAGAGAAGATCCTAGACACTGCTGGCCAAAAAGGTACGGGCAAATGGACGGGGATCAATGCGCTAGACATGGGTATCCCACTAACGTTGATCACTGAGTCTGTATTCTCTCGTTGCCTGTCTGCACTGAAAGACCAACGTGTTGAGGCTGAGCAACTGTTCGGTAAGACAGTCTCTCCGGTTGAAGGCGACAAGCAAGAGTGGGTTGATGCAATCCGCCAAGCGCTACTTGCATCTAAGATCATTTCTTACGCTCAAGGTTTCATGCTAATGCGTGAAGCGTCGAATGAAAATGGTTGGGATCTTAACTACGGCAACGTTGCACTGATGTGGCGTGGTGGTTGTATCATCCGCTCTGCGTTCCTAGGCAACATTCGTGATGCTTATGAAGCAAACCCAGAGATCGCATTCCTAGGTTCAGATGCTTACTTCAAAGGCATTCTAGACAACTGTATGGTTGCATGGCGTAAAGTAGCATCTAAGTCAATGGAATCGGGTATCCCAATGCCATGTATGACGTCTGCACTAACGTTCCTAGACGGTTACACGACTGCTCGTCTTCCTGCAAACCTTCTGCAAGCTCAACGTGACTACTTCGGTGCTCACACTTATGAGCGTACTGACCGTCCACGTGGTGAATTCTTCCATACAAATTGGACGGGTACAGGCGGCGATATCTCATCAACAACTTATGATGTGTAACATCTAACTGTATTAGATTTCACAATAAAACGCAGGCTTCGGCCTGCGTTTTTTATTTATACAATTAAAAGAACAGAGATTATTTCTAATTTAAATGCAATGTGCTATCTAGTGCACACTTTCGGCTGTTTATGGCCTAATCAATAATCACTCCAGTCTCTCCCGGTAAAGCCAAAAAAGTAGATTTATGTCTCTAATTTTAATAAGTGTTAGATAAAAATTGTGATGCTATAAGGATTTTTAGGTTTGTTTGCTTGTTTATTGCTCACTTTATCTGGTCAGATTTTTCTTGAAAATGGTCATATAGGCCAATAATTTTAATATATCCAGTTTAAATGTCAGTTTGTTTCCTAAATGTTGCTGTATCGTGCTGGTAATCACGTTGAATTGAGTGACAAAATAAAATCCTTAACAAATCACTTACAAATTGCTTATTATACTGACGAAGCATTAGCCAAGCAGACAGGGAGTTATTAATGCAGTCGTTAGTAGATTTTTTAAATGGAATAATTTGGAGTCCGGTACTGATTTATTTGTGCCTAGGCGCCGGTTTGTTTTACTCCATCACAACACGTTTCGTGCAAATTCGTCACTTCAGAGAGATGTGGCGACTATTGTTATCAGGTAAAAGTTCAGCACAGGGTATTTCCTCTTTTCAAGCATTAGCCGTTTCCCTTTCTGGACGAGTTGGTACTGGTAATATCGCAGGTGTTGCTGCGGCTATCGGTTTCGGTGGTCCGGGTGCAGTCTTCTGGATGTGGGTAGTTGCATTTCTTGGTGCAGCAACAGCATACAGTGAATCTGCTCTGGCTCAGATCTATAAAGAAGAAGATGAAGACGGTCAGTTCCGTGGTGGTCCAGCTTATTACATTGAAAAGGCGATGGGTCAGAAGTGGTATGCATGGGTTTTTGCTATCGCGACTATCTTTGCTTGTGGTGTGTTACTTCCAGGTGTTCAGTCAAACAGTATCGGTAACGCGGTTGAGTCGGCGTTTGGTACTGGTGGCATGATTGAAACAGCAATTGGTACATTTAGCCTTGCAAAAATTGTGACGGGTGCCTTTGTTTCAGTGATTCTAGCATTCATCATTTTTGGTGGCGTTAAACGTATTGCGAGTTTCACACAGATTGTTGTGCCATTTATGGCATTGGCTTATATCATTATCGCTTTCATTATTATCCTACTAAACATCAATATGGTTCCAACAGTATTCGGAATGATTGTTGGTGATGCATTTACGCCAATGGCTGGTGTTGGTGCTGCAATTGGCTGGGGTGTGAAGCGTGGTATTTACTCGAACGAAGCAGGTCAAGGTACTGGTCCTCATGCAGCAGCTGCTGCTGATGTTCAGCACCCTGCGCAGCAAGGTTTAGTTCAGTCGTTTTCAATCTATATTGATACATTGTTAGTCTGTTCAGCAACAGCCTTTATGATTATTATCACGGGTGCTTATAACGTACACGGTGGTGCTGAAGGGGTGTTCTTGGTTCAGAACCTTGCGTCTGATATTAGTGCTAATGGTCCTGTGTTTACACAGATGGCGATTGAAAGCGCAATGCCAGGTATCGGTAAACCGTTCATTGCGTTTGCGTTGTTCTTCTTTGCCTTTACCACCATTCTTGCTTACTACTACATTGCTGAAACCAACATTGCGTATATCCGCCGTACTGTGAAAGTACCGGGTATGATGTTTATTCTGAAAATCATCCTAATTGCTTCTGTTTTCTACGGAACTGTGAAAGCGGCGAACTTAGCATGGGCTATGGGTGATGTAGGTGTTGGCCTGATGGCATGGCTAAACATTGTCGGTATTTTGATTATCTTCTTCCTATCTAAGCCAGCGCTAAAAGCACTGAAAGATTACGAAGAGCAGCAGAAAGCCGGTGTTAAAGAGTTTACCTTTGACCCTGTTAAGTTAGGCATCAAAAATGCTGACTACTGGGAAAAGAGACTGAAAGGTGGAACTCAGCCAGTTGCTGATAGTGGTGATGAGCAGGGAGAGCCTGTAAAACCAACGGCATAGATTAATAAAGTACATGTTGCAAAGGGCTAGCTTCGGCTAGCCCTTTTTTAGTTTATAGGAACATGTCTTCTAGGAATCTGTTATCTAGGGATGCATTTTCAAGGAATGTGATGCTCAGCCAGTAAATCATATTGACCTTGGTGTTAGCTCTAACCTTTATGGTTAGTTGGTCAATCACAACCATAAAGGTCATTAGAATGATTAAACGTACACTTGCTGCCCTTGTATTCGTATCACTTTCAACTACGGCACTTGCTGCCAATGATACAACTGCGACGTCTCTTTTTACTGATGCTGAAAAACAAGAAATTGGTAAAGTGGCAATGGAGTACTTAGTAAACAACCCTGAAGTACTTATCGCTGCAAGTAACGAGTTAAAAGCTCGCGAACAAGCACGAATGAATCAGATGCAAGTCGAGCAAGCTGTGAAGCTTGAAGCGGCATTGCTTGAAAATGAAACAACGCCTTTTGAAGGCAGTAAGGACGCAAAAGTTGCAATCATTAAGTTTTTAGATTACCAATGCTCGTACTGTATTAAAGCATCGCCTGTCGTTGAGTCTGTGCTTGAAGCAAACTCCGACGCTAAGCTTCTAGTGAAAAACTTCCCTGTTTTAGCCAAGCGTTCTCCGCTATCAAATACTGCAGCACAAGCGAGTCTTGAAGTCTTTAAGCAGCAGGGAGAGGAAGGATTTACAGCTTTCCACCATAGCATGATGGAGTCAGCGCAGCAGGGCAATCCATTAACTGAAGAAGTGCTTTTAAATTTGGCGTCTGAAGCCGGCGTTGACGTGAAAATAGAAAATTTAAGTGCATGGTCAGATGAACTAGCTAAGTCTGTAAACCTGGCACAGCAACTTGGTTTCAGTGGTACGCCTGCTTATGTTGTTATGCCGACATCAGGAGCGTCAATTGACAATGTGACAGTACTTGGCGGCTATGTAGAAGCCGATAAGTTGCAGCAAGCGGTTGAGCTAGCGCAGCAGTAATATTTATCAGCTTTATATTAATCTGGTGAAGAAATAAAAAGGGCTAGCGGATGCTAGCCCTTTTTTACTATTCATAAGGCTATGAAAGCATGTTACGCAGTAGTCTGTACTTGGTAAGCCGAACGTTCACTGTTCAGGCCTTTAATTAGACTGACACACATTAATAATAAAACAAATGTGAAGGGTAGTGCGGTTGTTACAACGCCTGACTGCAGTGCTTGTAGCGCTTCTGCACCACCAATCCAGAGCATAGCGCCAGCGATAGCACCTTCAATCGTTGCCCAAAAGATTCTTTGTGGGACAGGCGCATCTATCTTGCCACCCGATGTAATGCTGTCGATAACCAGTGAGCCAGAATCTGACGATGTGATGAAGAAGATCAGCACTAATATGATTGAAAGAACCGAAAGAATAGAACCAAACGGTAACGCATCATAAACATGGAAAAGCGTCAGTGAAATATCGTTTAAACCATTAGCGCCAAGTACGCCAACTTGGTTCATTAGTTGGTCAATCGCGATTCCGCCGAAAATTGCCATCCATACGATAACCACTAATGAAGGAATAAAGATTACGGCAGTCAAAAACTCACGAACAGTTCGACCCTTAGAGATACGAGCAATAAACATGCCGACAAATGGTGACCATGAAATCCACCATGCCCAATAGAATACCGTCCAACCGTGCATCCAGCTTGTATCTTCTCGTCCATGTGGGTTACTTAATGCAATAATGTTTTCTGCATAGGCCATAAGCGTTGAAGGTACTGAACTTATAACAATATCAAAGCTAACGTAGGCCACGAAAATGAGCAAAGCAAATGCAAAAACCATATTGATTTTACTCAGCATTTTCACACCATGATCAATGCCACGAATAACGGAAAAAACAGCAATTAGAGTAACAAATGCAATCACGGCTAACTGCATGCCAATGCCACCGTCAGTGCCGAAGACAKGATTAATACCGCTGGTGGCTTGCTGGGCGCCTAAACCTAGAGAGGTTGCTAAACCAAATAGCGTTGCCAATACCGCCATGATATCAATGGTATGACCTAACCAACCCCATGCTCTATCACCAAAAATGGGATAGAAAACAGAACGGATTGATAACGGCAATCCTTTGTTATAAGCAAAAAAAGCGAGTGATAATGCAACGATTCCATAGATTGACCAACCGTGAATACCCCAGTGGAAAATCGTCGCGCCCATTGCTAACGCTTTTGCTTCTTCAGTATACGGTTCGACATTGAAAGGCGTTCCCCACCAATCAGTAAAATAAGCTGCTGGCTCGGCGACTCCCCAGAATAGAAGGCCAATACCCATACCTGCTGCAAATAGCATTGATAACCAAGATGCTGTGGAGTGTTCTGATTTGGCTTCTTTACCGCCAATACGGATTTTGCCAAATGGCGAAATAATCAACGCTAGTGTGAAAAGAACAAAGAAGTTGGCTGACCACATAAAGAGTGAATCGAAACTTTCAATGATGCCATTTTTTAAGCCATTTAACGTATCTTTGGCTGTGCCAGGGTCGACAATGACGAGGGTCGCAAGGAAGAAAATAATCAATCCTGCACTGATGCCGAATACTGGGTTATGTATATCAAAACCCCATTTTTGTATGTTGTCTTGACCAACTTGATAGTCGGTCGTGTCAATACTGTACTTTTTAAATTTATTATCCATAAATAAACGTAAACGTTTTATCCTTAATGGTTTTTTGCTAAAAACTGAGAGGTTCAATGGTTATTATTTAGTAATATAATTAGACCTCTAAGTAAATTTTTCGTTGATATGGTAACAATGTTCGGTTTGGATCACAAATATTCTTAATTTTTACATGGTTGTTACTATTGGTGTGGGGTATTTATTCAGTTAAATGTTATGTGGACTAATCAATTGTGGTCTAATGATTTGGTTGGAAGGTTTGTTGCAGTTGTTTATGTGGTAGTAAGTGATACTGATGTGTTCTTTTAATGAGATGTTAATTTCTCAGTAAGGGAGCAAGCTCGTGTGACTATGGGGCTTAACGAAGCAGCGTGCGAAAATAGTGGAAGGATGGGGGGCTTTGTTTAATTGGCTGCAGGGTATTATCACCTGCAGCAGTGCCGCCTAGATTATAAACGGAGTCTAATTTTACTTATCAGCAAATCGGGCATCAAAAGGCGTTAGCTCATTCCCGCTTGGTACTGTTAAAGGCTGGTATAGGTCTGGTCGTCGCCCACGAATCCATCGTCGACCAGTACACATTTCAAGCTCTTTTGCTTTGAGGTTCGCAATGACCATATCATCTTCAAGGCTGTCTGATTCTGCGATTGTTTCACCATATGGGTTTAGGATCATTGCATTGCCAGTACGTACCTCATCTACATCCACGCCAACACCATTGCTGAAAATAAGGAACATTCCGTTATCGTGTGCTCGTGCTGGCAACCAGCGCATCAACCATTGGCGTCCGTTGCTACCTTGCATCTCTGCACGAATCGCATCAGGGTCAATTTTACGGTTATACCAAAGCTGAGGATCAATCCCTTTCATTGCATTCGGGCTTCGTGATTGGCATCCCCCTGTTTGATGAGGAGCAATGAGGATATCGGCACCTTTCAATGCGGTAATACGTACATTTTCAACCAAGTTGTTATCCCAACAAATAAGAATACCCACACGACAGCCATGAGGGGTGTCGAATACGGTGTAGTCGCTGCCACTATCCATATGTTTACTAACAAAAGTATGGAGTTTACGGTGCTTGGCAATGGTTCCATCTGACATGGCGAATACAAACGTATTATAGAGTTTCCCGTCATCGCCTTTTTCAATCAGGCCAGCGCCGATACTTACCCTAAACTTAGTTGCAAGTGCCTGTAAATATTGAGTGGAATTGCCTTGCGGCACCGGCTCTGACAGTGCTTCGATGTCAGCTTTCTCGAGTTTAGACACATGCCAATAGCCCGTTATACACATCTCTGGAAATACGATAATTTCAACATCTTGCTGTGACGCTTTTTCTACATAGTGTTGGATGACAGAGAGGTTATAGTCTTTATCGCCAGCATGGTGGTTAAACTGGACGGAAGCAACGCGTACATCTTTCATTATAAGGCTCCTGATTAACATGAAACGTGATGGAGCCAGTTTAGAAAAAAACACTCATTCCTTATAATGAATAAAATTCTAGTTTTAATGAGCTAATGGAATGGATATCGATCAGCTTCGAGCTTTTTGTCAGTTAGCAGAAGATAGTAATTACCGGGTTGCGTCTGAACACCTTTTCATCACGCAGTCTGCATTAACAAAAAAGATTCAACGGCTTGAAGAATATATGGATGCTGCGCTGTTTGAGCGGGGAAGGCATGGTGCTGCGTTAACGCAAGTTGGTAAAACCTTGTTACCTGAGGCGAGGCGTATGGTTACGTATTTTGCGAGCTTTCAGTCGTTATCACGTTCTGTTGCAGAGGGGACGCAAGGTTACCTCAATATCGGCTTTGGTATTTCAACATACCATCAGGCACCACAATGTATTGCCGCATTTAAGCAGTGTTACCCGAACGTACATATCACATTGAATGATACGCCATCACAATATCAAATAGATGCATTGCTATCAGGCGATCTTCAACTTAGCTTCAATCGCTTACCCGTTGATCTGCCACTTAAAGGGATACCTCTTTGCACCGATAAGCTTGTCATTGCGGTACATCAGGATGAGTTGGTTGACGAAAACGATTTATGGTCATCACTTTCTCGTCTTGGTTATTTGCGACTCAACCCCGAACGAGGCCCTGGTCTTAGTCAGTATATTGAGCGGTTTCTATATGAATCAGAGCAGACGTTGAAAGTTGAGCAAGAAGCAGATGACATACTAACACTTCTTGCTCTGGTATCGGCCCGACTGGGTTATACCATAGTGCCCTCAAGCACGAAGGCAATCAGCCCAGCGAATATTCGTTTCATTTCGTTAAATGGTGATTATACGGTGTGGGATATAGGGCTAATATGGAACGATAGGTTGTCAGACCCAACGCGGGAGAAGTTTATACAGCTTGTAAAAGACAGCTCCCAATAGGGAGCTGCCGCAAAATTAACGGCTAAACAACAAACTTATTCAAGACAGAATCTTGCTCTTTCACTTTTTGTGTTTGTGCCTTTAAGGCTTCTTCTGCCCCTTGTGCTGCTGTGGCAACTTCGACGCTGAGTTCCTTGATATTAAGTGTGTTGGTATTAATTTCTTCTGCGACCAAGCTCTGCTCCTCAGCTGCGGAAGCAATTTGCAAATTCATGTCGTTTATCTGTTGAATCGCATCGCTTATTTTAATCAAGGCGCCATCGGCTTCTTTAGATTTGTCCACTGTTGTTACCGCAGTGTGCTTACTTTGCTCCATGACTGAAACGGCTGACTGAGCGCCAGATTGCAGTTGCTCAATCATTTGTCGAATTTCAGTGGTTGATTGTTGGGTACGGTGAGCGAGTGTCCGAACTTCATCGGCAACAACGGCAAACCCACGTCCAGACTCTCCCGCACGCGCAGCTTCAATGGCTGCGTTTAAAGCCAGTAAGTTGGTTTGATCGGCAATTTCATTGATAACTTTTAAGATTGATTCAATATTACCGGTCGATCTTTCAAGTTGAAGTACAACCTCAACCGCATGATCGATTTGTTGCGATAGTTCAGAGATAGCTACAGCAGTATGTGAAACAATCTTGCCTCCATCTTGAACGGCGACGTCAGCTTGCTGAGCTGCAGTTGCTGCGCCTTGTGCGTTATTGGCAACTTCGCCTGATGTGGCGGCCATTTCATGCATTGCCGTGGCAAGTTGGTCAAGCTCTTTTAACTGTGAAGCCATGGCAACTGTAGATTGTTGGGCACCTACAGCATTTTGTTCTGTGCCTGCGAGGATATCATTGCTCAGTGATTTTGACTCCATGATAAGGTTTTGAATTTTCTCGCTGAAAGCATTAAAGCCTTTGGCAAGTGCAGCAAACTCTTCATCGGTATTGGTATCGAGACGGCGGGTTAAATTCCCTTGACCTGTTGCGACATCTTCAATTGCAGAATTAAGGTTCGTTAATGGTCGCATTAATACTTTAATTAGTAATAACAACGCAATAATACCAGCTAGAAGGGAGACTAAAGAGTAGATAATGGCTTCTGAACGAAGCTGGTTTACTGCAGCAAATGCGCGCTGTTCATCAAGAAGTGCACCAATATACCATTCTTGTCCGGCAATTTTAGTAAAGGATAGCTTGCTTGGTGCGCCGTTTAACTCAATGCTTTTCATTTGTGTGGAAATTGAGTGATCACCAAGGAATGATGACATCGGTTTTCCATTGTAATCGCTGTTTGGGTGGGCAATAACAGTGCCTTTTTCCGAAACAATGAAGAGATAGCCAGCATCGAATAAATTGATTTGGTTAACTAACTCAGCCAAGCTAGTCAGGGGCATATCAAAGAAGATCGCGCCTTGGAATTGATTATTAGTCATTAAAGGACTGGCAATTGAGACTAGCAACTCATTGGTGACGGCATCGGTATAAGGAGCCGTTATAATGACATCACGTGCTTGTTTACTATCGATGTACCACGGTCGAGCACGAGGCTCCCAATTTTCACCCGGATTCCAGTTAGGATCGTTGCTGGTGAAGCTGCCATCACTTTCAAACCCTAGCCCAGTAAGCACAAATGATTGCTTAACAATCGGCTTGTCAATTACGGAGTGAATGCTCTCCAAGCTCAGATCATCACTCACCATACTTGCAATATAGGTAGCGAGTGATTTACTGCTCGAAAGCTCGGCATTTACCGTATTGCTCACACCACTGACAATCTCATTCGTGCTTTGGGTGATATGAGATTCGATGTATTTCTTGGTATTGAAATATTGATTGATGGATAGCAACGACAAGGCTGCTAATAGTATTGCTGATGAAGTAGCAACAACTTTATAACTGAACTTCATACGATCCCTCTAAAGTACAGGTGGTTAGTTTGTATATTGTGTCGGCATGGTAACAAAAGTGTTAATGATAATTCTATAATATTGTGAACTGGCGCATTAATTTTTTGGGACTAACTAGCAATGCCATAGGGGGGAGTGGATAAATCGAACGAGTTTGCTGTCAATTCGCTAGAACAAAGAGAAAAAGGCAGCTTACGCTACCTTTTCGTATCAGAGGAGTATCGGGCAAGCCAATTAGTCGATTAGACCGTATTGCTCACGAAGTACTTCGACAATTTCTGCTTTTGGGTTTTCGCTAAGAACGATCTTTTGACCAGTCACTTTTTCCGCAATTCCAGTGTAAACACTCGATACTTCCATTAATGCTTCAACCGGGAGCTCATTTTCGCGTGCTAGGGCAAAACGTTCTTCCATGCGGTCTTTATTTAATAGGATGTCTGGATCAGGGAAGTGGTTAAGTAACATCTGGCGAAAACCTTCTTTTGAGTTTTCGACAATCTTACCATCACGGTAAGCGGCTTCATCCCAGATGCGAGAAGAGTCTGGTGTGCCTACTTCGTCCATGTAAATTAGCTTTTTTTGGCCCGCAGCATCGGTGACGTAGCCAAACTCAAACTTGGTATCAACAAAGATTTGATTGATATCTTCAAGTTCTTTGCTGATCACATTGAAGCCTTCCTGCAATAGCTTCTCGTAGTGAGCGATATCATCCGTGCTACGGAAATTGAATGCTTCATAGTTTGCTTCAAGATCGTGGCGAGTGACGTTGACATCGTCCACTTCAGGTACATTCGGAATACCTTTTAAGATCCCTTTGGTTGAAGGGGTCATGAGTAGTTCAGGTAACTTCTGATCTTTTTTCAGACCTTCAGGCAGTTCAATGCCACAGAAGTTACGCTCACCTTTACTATAAGCACGCCACATTGAGCCAGTAATGTACTGACGACAAATCGCTTCAACCATAACGGGCTTAGCTTTCTGAACAATCCAAACAAATGGGTGGGGAATATCAAGAATATGACTGTCAGCCAATCCGTTTTCACGGAATAACTTGAACCAGTGATTTGAAATCGCGTTTAAGGCAGCCCCTTTCCCCGGAACACCTTTTAAGCCTCCTTTACCGTGCCAGATACAGTCAAATGCAGAGATACGATCACTGATAACCATGATAGCCAGTGGGGCATCTGGTTTGACGTTGTATCCTTTCTCTTCGATTAGGCGGCGGCTGTCGGCCTCAGTTAACCAGTATACAGAACGTACTTTACCACTGTGAACGGGTTTATCAGTACGGATTGGCAGGTCATCATTTACAGCGAGAACTTGATCAGCAAGGCTCATGGCGAATTCCTATTTCAGAAGATAACGAAGAAAGCACGTTAACGCAGGGTAAGTTGCCCAGTACGCAACGAATTTTAGGCGATAATAGCAGAAGAATCGTAGCCTTTCAGCAAGAAAGGCAAACGATTGCGCAAAATAATATTACACCGATATGAGAATATGGTTTAACTGCTCGAATTTTCTTCACGAGCAAAGCAAGAACTGTGGCAAAATCACTATCCTGTTTTCTTCCCGTTAGGCCTGTTATGACCCGTTACACCACTGAACAATCAGCATTCATACAACATAAAGATGGCAATGCACTTTGTATAGCAGGGGCGGGGACTGGGAAAACCACCACACTGGTAGGAATGATTGAACAAAAGTTGGCCACCATTCCAGCGCAAGAAATGCTGGTGATGATGTTTAACCGTGACATTCGTACCGATTTTCAGGCCAAACTACAAGCGGCTGGCATAGAGCAGCCTGTACCTGTGCATACATTCCATAGTTTTTGCTTGAAGTTTCTTAACCAAACGGGTTTCTTGCGCGACACTGGCTTTCGCGTCGACTATCAAAGCGGCGAGAGTGATAAGGCATTAGTGAAGGGGATTCTTCGAGAGATCGCAGGTCTTGAGAAAACCTATCAGCGACAGCAGGTTATTAAAGATCCGAAAACCATTGAATTGCTGCTGAGTTTCATTGGTTTGGTGAAGGCATACATGTTGTCGCCTTATGAAGTTTTCAAGTTAGCAGAAATAAACCGTGATTACCTGTTTATCATCGATGGTTATGAAAAGTTTGAAGAGTTGAGAAAGCAACAACGTACTTTGTTCTTCGATGACTGGTTGGTTGAAACAGTAAAGCTACTGGAAGGTAACGATGCGATTCGCCAGCATTACCATCAGCACTGCAAGCTGGTGGTTGTCGATGAATTTCAGGATATTAACACGGCGCAATACCGCTTACTCAAACAGTTGTTGGGTGATAATACACAGCTAGTGGCCGTGGGTGATGTTGATCAGTGTATCTACAAATGGCGCGGCAGCGCTCCGCAGTTTATGCTGGATTTTGATGAGAGTTTTGCCCCAGCTAAAACCTACACCTTGTCGCAAACCTTCCGTTTTGGTCATAGCCTTGCACTTGCGGCAAGCCATCTTATTGCTAATAACAAGCAGCGCTTCAGTGATTTCTTAACAACATCTTGTGAAGGCGTGAAAGATACTCAAGTCATTGAGTGCGGTTCGGCCCGGCAGGTGGGGGAAGTCGCCCAGTCGATTCAAGACTATCTTCAAAATGGTGGCAAACCGTCTGAGGTTGCCATTTTGGTCCGTCGTTGGTCTCAAACCCTGTTATTTGAGTTGGCGTTCCTCAGTAAGAAAGTGCCATACCATATGCCAGTGCCTTCGGTATTGGCGAATAGCCGAGAAGTGAAGCTATTGATGGAATTGATGGCGCTTGCAACGGGGCGTTTTCAAGAGCAAGCACCACAACAGAAATCGGCCTTGTTATTCAGTGTTATGGGTTTTCCACATTGTTATGTCCCAAATAAAACTTTGAAGCCACTATGTGAGCAATTGGCTGGTATGGAGCCATCGACATGGCTGACATTTATTGCCCGTTATGAAAAAGCCAATCCAACCCTTAAGTTGGAAAGCTTAATCGAGCGTCTTGAACTGTTGGCGAGGCTGATGCGAAAAGGCAGCCTTAAAGCAGCAGATGTTTATAAACAGTATCGAAAAGAAAGTGGCCTTGATACTTGGATTTGGAAAACTGAAGCGACAGCAAGCGAAATTGAAGAAGCAATCGAGCGGTTAGACAGTGTAAGTACCGTGCTCGACAGTATGGATCAAGACTGTGCTAAAGCGCTGCAATATTTCGAGTACTACACCTATCAGTCAGGGCTGCAGAATGGTTCAAGTAAAAATAACGGTCAACAGGGCGAGAATGCACAAGAGAGTGTTCAATTAACCACAATTTTCCGTGCTAAAGGCTGCGAATATGAGCAAGTACATTTACCGTTCTGGGATAAAGACGCTTTCCCATACATGAACAAATCATCAGGTAGTATTGGTGCAGATATTGAGGAAGAGCGCCGGTTGGCCTATGTCGGCATGACAAGAGCGAAACAAAAGGCATGTATATATTATTCCTCGCCTGAAAAACTGTCAGTCAAAGTCACTAATGCGAGTCGCTTTGTTATTGAATCAAAGATCACCATCGCAAAAGAATTAGGTCCGAAGCTCTATCTCTCTGGTGAGTTACCTTTCTATCGAAGCCCTGTTGTTGAAGAGTACTGCCGCCGGCTTGGTCGAGGTGAGGATGTAGTGATACCTAAAGCCTCTATTTATAGCGATGCTCAAAATACCGCTGACGAGAATTACAGCTATAAATGGGCATTGATGCAATCGCTACCAGACAATGCGGATAAAGTGATCACGGCAATGGTGCGAACTAAAACGGCGAAATACCTTGATGGTGAAATAACGCGAATTATTCGTGAGCTGAAATCAGCATCAAAAACAAAGAAAAAAGTATTAATTAATCGCCTTATTGTTTCTTCAAATGCGAGAAGTCGCGTAAGACGTTAATTAAACGTCTGTTTAAGTCGCTACAGATAAAAGACCATTCATTAATGTAAATAATGAATGGTCATGGGTTATTTGTCTTATATAAAGATGCTTATTGATTAATAGTATTCAATGCCATCACCTTGAGTGACTAGTGTTCCAGCTTCTTGAGCAACAATTTTATCTAAATCAAAGAGTGAACCAATAGCCGCTTTGCCAAGACCACTGTTTACAAATTGACAGACAGCATCAATTTTTGGTCCCATTGATCCTGCTGGGAAGTTAAATTCAGATAAACCTTTTGGTGTGGCAACTTTCATCTCTGCTTGATCTGATTTTCCATAATTTCGATAAATTGAACCGTCGGTTAAAATAATAAATAAATCAGTATTGATTTTTTCTGCGAGTAATTCAGCTGTGAGGTCTTTATCGATAACACACTCGATGCCTGTAAGTTTTGTATCTTCAACACAGACAGGGACACCGCCACCACCACAGGCAATGACGACATTACCTGCCTTTAAAAGCGTTTCGATTTGTTTTTGTTCTATGATACCGGCAGGCTTTGGAGATGGCACAACTCGGCGGAAATATTCCCCATCAGCTTTGAATACTTTATCGGATATCGCCATGATTTCTTTGGCTGAGCCTTCGGTATAAACAGGTCCGACGAACTTAGTTGGATTATTAAATGCAGGGTCGTCAGCACTGACTTCAGTCTGTGTCAATAGCGTCGCGATATCTAACTGCCGGTCTATATTGAGTAGCTCTTGTTGGAGCATATAGCCAACCATCCCACAAGTTTGCGCGCCAAGTACATCCATTGGGTAGGGTGTGGTTTCTGGTGAGTATTCCTGATATGCGCTATTTTGCTCCATTAATAAGCCGACCTGTGGGCCATTACCATGAACAATGACTACTTCATTATTTTTGGTTATGGCTGCTATATTCTTAGCCGCTTTTTTAATATTATCCCTTTGGTTTTTTTCAGTTAAAGCTTGACCTCGGGATAATAGGGCATTTCCGCCCAGTGCAAGAACGATGCGCATAATTGTACCTCATTGTATTTATGTTTTATTTATATTGGTTGTTGTTTTATTATTGTAATTTTTGTTCGATGTAAGATTAATT